>JAJZZC010000106.1 GCA_021797775.1 Bacillota bacterium | reverse complement strand
ACGCGGCGGGCCAAGACGGATCCGCTCCTCGGCGACTGGAACCGGATCTGCCCGAGAGGGACGCCGGGGGACGCCGCTCGCTCACTCACTGTAGAACACCCACCCACGTGCCGACCGAAAAATCAGGAGCGCGATCAGCGCGGTGACCAGCAGCAGGATAACCGCCATGGCACAGGCCAGCCCCATCTGGAATTGTTGAAAAGCGGTCTGGTAGAGTAGGAGCACATATGTTAGCAGGGAGTTGAGCACCCCGCCTGTGCCGTTCGTGAAGAGGTACGGTAGATTGAAGTTCTGCAAGGCGCCGATCAGACCGATGATGAGGTTGAAAAAGATGACGGGCGTCATGAGCGGGATGGTGATGTAACGGACCTGCCCCCACCAGGACGCACCGTCAATGCGCGCGGCATCGTAGAGCTGGCCGGAAATCCCCTGCAAGCCGGCCAGGTAGATCACCACCGCCCCACCGATCCCCCACTCCCCCACCCCGATGAGCGTGGGCATCGACTGCACGGGGCTGGAGAAGAACGTGGCGTTGTGAATGCCGACCACCGCCAGGACCCGCGTCACCACACCGGTCAGCGGGTCCAGCAGCCACTGCCACAGCTCGGCCACCGCCACCGTGGGCACCACCACCGGGAGGTAGAAAATCGTCCGGTAGATCGGCAGACCGCGCACGCGCAAATTCAGGAGCAGCGCCAGACCGAAAGAAACCACGAGGCCGAGCGGCAGCGAGACGCAGGCGTAGTAGATGGTGTTCCAGAGCGAAAGCCAGAACGTGCCGGTGTGGATCAGTGCCGTATAGTTCGCGAGCCCCGCCCAAGTTGGTGGCGTCAGTACCGTGTAATTGGTCAAGCTGTAATAGAAGGCGGAGAACAAAGGGTACGCGTTGAAGGCGAGCAACCCGACGATCCAGGGCGAGACGAACAGTAGGCCCGTCAGTAGCTTGCGCCGCTTGACACGGGAACGCGAGGCACGGCGCCGGCGGGCCGGAGCTTGGGCCGCGGTCGCAGTCACCGGAATCGGTGCCTCCCTCGGGTGTTCCTGACGGCGTGCGGTTCATCCGCCGGTAGGTATTCGGTGGCAGGACGGCCGTGTGCCCCCCTCGCAGGTTGTGTACGCCGTCCGTCCCATGCCCCCTGAGCCCGCCCGTCGCGTGGCCGCACGCCTGCCGCCGCCACGATCCATCCGCGATGCATCTCTCGCTCCGGGTCCGCCACCCTTCCACAACGGTTACCCAGGGACCGTAGGCTCGCAAACGCGCCGATGCCCGGGTGCGCGCCCCGGCCCCAAGGGCCGGGGCGCGCGGACTCTCCCCGCGTCAGTCCGGCGGCAGGCGGCTCACTTTTTCAGCGTGGCCAGATAGGCGTCGACGGCCTGCTGCGCCTGAACCAGCGCCGCCTTGGCCGACGTCTTGTGGTAGAGCGCATTGTTCGTCGCGTTGGTCGTCAATTGGTTCCAAAGCAACTGGGCCGCCGGCGTGACCGGGCGACCATGGGCGACGGGCACGAGGTCCAGAAACGTTTGGATGTGCGGAATCCGCTTGATCGCGGGGCTGTGCAGAGCCCCAAGCCAGGCGGGGAAGGTGGTGGTGGCCACCGCCATGTTCAGCGAGTTCTGCTCGTTGCAGAAGAACTGGATGAAGTTCCAACTGGCCTCGACGTGTGCCGCTCCCTTCGGGACGGCGTAACCGAAGCCTCCGGACCAGCTGGTGGAACTCTGCCCAGGAGGCACAGGCACGGGGACCACGCTGTAGTCCAGGTGCGGCGCATACTGGGCGTACGTCGCCAGTTGCCAGTTGCCATTGATGATCATCGGCATCTGTCCCGTAATCAGTGGGTCGTGCGTGTTGTTGCCATAGGCCGACGTCGCCGCGTTCACCGTGGCCACCGGGAAATCCGCGGTCCACGACGCCATCCAGGCCAACGCCTCCACAATCTTGGGATTGGTGAGGGTCAGTCGGAACGCGGGCCCGGCCCCCGTGTGGAAGTGCCCGCCGAACGCCCAACCCCAGCCGTAGATGAACCAATTGCCGTACCAGGGCACGAACCCGACGCTCTCATAGGTGCTGCCCCGCTTTTTTGTCAGCGACAGCGCGGCCGCATGCAAATCGTCCGTGGTCTTCAGGTAGTCTGGATTGAGATGGTGCTGCTTCAAGATATCGTTGCGCAAGAACAGCACCCGGATGTCCACCGCGTCTGGGCCGCCGGGCATGGCGTAGAGGCTGCCGTTGTAGTGCGCCTCGTCCCAGGTATAGGGCGCGTAGTTCGCGGGGTTGAGATTGGCTGTCTTGCCGTAGCTCGTCAGGTCTGTAAGCGCACCCTGGGCGGCCCAGGACGGCACAGAAAACCGGTCGACGTTGGCGATGTCAGGGGGCGTACCCGCGGCCACGGCGGTGAGTAACTTGCTGGACTGGCCGGTGCCGCTCTGGGGCACGTAGGTCATCTTGACCTGGACCTTGGGATTCTGCTTGTTCCACGCGTCGACAACGCTCTGCATGACCATGCTGTACGGGTTCGACGGGATCGCTTCGCCGAACAGGTTCCAGAACGACAGATTGAGGACTCCTGACGCCGCGCGGGAGGGTGCCGCCGCAACCTGGCCGCCGAGCAGGGAGACCGCCATCCCGCCCACCACGGTGCCGGCCGCCAAGGCAGACGTACCGCGCATCAGGGATCGCCGGGTAAGCGTGTGAGCAAACGATGAATGAGACCGCTTAGCCACCCGAATGCCCTCCTACGATCGCTTCGCTTGCGGACACCGCACCGCGCGACGGTCCAGAACCGCGGCCCGGCACCGCGTGGACGTCGGGGCCAGCGACGCTGACTCGCGCGGGCGCCGTCGTTCCCCTGTGGCGGCAGCGTCCGAACGGGGATGTGGCCCCACAGCCACCCCGACCCGGGTCCGCCCGACCGGGCGTGTCCGACCCACGGCTCCCGCTCAACTGCCGCACCGCGGGCAGGTACTCGGCAGCGACCGGACGACCGATCCTACGCGAACGGGTCATCCCGCAGCACAGGGTGGACCCAGAATGGATCCAGGCTCGACTCCGTGCGGCACCGCCGTAGCGGGTCACCGCCACCTCCCCCGACAGCAGGCAGCATGGCCACCCCTGATGGGTGCTGTCCTGTTCGGCACCGCCCACTGTGCTGCGCATTGTAGCATGGCGTCGACGAACCGCATAGCCTGGATGATGCCATAGGAGGCGGTCCGATATAGCGCTAAGTGGCGGTTTACCTCGGTTCATCGGAGTGAGGAACAGCCGTATTTGATCGGACACATTCAGGTGATGGTTTTGGGTGGATGAGCCTATTGAGGCCTGCCTGATCGGAGGGGGGTGATCGTGCGGGGATACCGAGCGTTGGATGGGAAGCGGGCCAGCCCGCGGCGCGGACGCCCCCCCGCGGCGGGCGGCGCCACCGGAAGGCCGCTGGTGGCAGACCATGCCTGTCATGCGGACTGGATGCCGTTGGCTGCGGACCGGCCGCGCGGGTCTCTTGACGGCACTCGGCGGGGACCACGGGGCGTAGGGGGCGTCGCCTCACATCGCACCCGACTCATCCCGCTGCCGCCCGAAGAACGAGCCCACCCATCCGGCGACGAGGCCGAGCACGGCAAAGACCACGACACCAATCATGAACCCGGACCAGTGCGCCGCGGGCGTGTCCGAAAGCGCGGCGGCCTGCAACTGGTACGATGTCGCATGGGAGCGGCGCAACTCGGCCGTCAGTTCGGCCAGCGTGGGCGGGAAGAGCACCGCCACGAGGCCTGATGGCACGGCGTAGCAGATCCCGGCGAGCGCCCCCTGCCAGGATGGGCGCAGTGCCGCCCGCCGGGCCTCGCGCCCCGCCAGCACCAGAACCGCGGCAATGGACAAGAACAGAAGGATCCCCAGGAAGCTGCGCAGGGGGCTGCCCACGGGCAGCGTGGCGCCAGCCGCAAGATTCAGCCCGCCCAGCAGCAGGGCCGCCGCGTACCAGATCTGCATGCGGCGCCCGCGCGGGAACTCGGGTGTGGGCGACTCCTGGGCAGATGGCACAGGCAACGGTTCCACCCCCCTAGGCGCGTCGAACCCGCGCGCCGCCCAGAGCCTACCAGGTCGCCGCGGGGCGGTCCATCCCCGGTCCGGGCCGCGCGGCCCGCCGCTATTTAGCGCGGTTCGTCCCGCACTGGCCGGCGGCCGGATGCACCCTTGCCGCCGAGCCTCTGCGGACGCGCGGCAGCCTGCTCATGCCTGGGCGTGCCCGCCACTCGGCGGCGCGGGTCCGGCTTCGCCCGCATCCGCCCGCGTCTTTGTGGAACCGCGACGCTCAGCATGGCACACCGCGCGCCAAATAGTCGTGGCCACCGGACGCCCGGCACCGTGCAGCGGTCTGTCGCTCCGTGACATGGGCCCGGTCGTTCCGCGCGGTTCGGTCCTTGAACGAAACAGCCTCCGTGCGGCGCTCCGCGCCCCGCAGGGCGCTGGCCCTGATGTGCCAAGGGCTGGTCGCCCGTCTCTGGGAGAGCCGTGTTCCGTCTTGGCCAGCCGCTTCGCCTCATCCGCTTGCCGCCCGGCTTCGGCCGCCAGGGCCTCGGCCACGGCACCCAGCCGCTGCGGGAACCGTCGAAAGTGTCAACAGCCCGGGGGACAGGGCATTGTGGGCAGCGGGGGGAATGGTGGCCGACGGGCGCCTGGTGGGCATCGGGCCTACCCGCTACGGCCCGGCCCCCGCAGCGGGCAGGTGGTGGCATAAGCGCCGGTGCCGCGCGGGGGCGGGTACCGCCGAGTCCGGCACTCCGCGCCCGGCCGAACCCGCCCCGCCTGCCGTCGGGCAAAGGGCCTGCGCCCCGCGGGGCACGCCAAGGCCTCGCCCAGTTGGCTGTGGTCCCTTCCCCGGCGACCCAAGCGGATGCGAAAGGGGTGAAGCCCTGGCGCACGGGACAGCAGTCGGTGAATGGGCCGCTGTCCCCGGCGCCAGGCGCCGGCTGTGAAGATCGCGTCGCTGGAACTGTTCCCCGTCCCGCCGCGCTGGCTGTTCCTGAAGATCACCACCGACGACGGCGTGAGCGGCTGGGGCGAGCCGGTCGTCGAGGGCCGGGCCGCCACCGTGCGTCAGTGCGTGGACGAGATGGCCGACCTCCTGATCGGCCAGGACCCGCAGCGCATCGAGGACCACTGGCAGGCGCTCTACCGGGGCGGCTTCTACCGCGGGGGCCCGGTCCTCACCTCGGCGCTCTCCGGCATCGACCAGGCACTGTGGGACATCAAGGGCAAGGTCCTCGGTGCACCGGTCTGGCAATTGCTCGGGGGGGCCTGCCGTGACCGCATCCGCGTCTACACGTGGATCGGAGGCGACCGGCCGGCGGAGGTCGGTGAGCAGGCGGCGCGTGCGGTGACCCACGGATTCACGGCGATGAAGATGAACGCCAGCGGCGAGCTCGGCTACATCGACTGCCCCGCGGCGGTCAAGGCGGCGGTCGCCCGGGTGGACGCGGCCCGCGCGGCGGTCGGCGACGCGGTCGACATCGCCGTCGATTTCCACGGCCGCGTGCACCGCGCGATGGCCGTGCGGTTGGCGGCGGCCCTAGAGCCATTCGGCCTACTCTTCATCGAGGAACCGGTCCTGGCCGAGAACAACGAGGCGCTCGGCGCGATCACCGCGCACACCACGACCCCTATCGCGACAGGAGAGCGGATGTTCACGCGGTGGGATTTCAAGCGGCTGCTGCGCGACGGTCACGTGGCCGTGGTCCAGCCTGACCTCAGCCACGCCGGCGGCATCTCGGAGGTGCGCAGGATCGCCGCCATGGCCGAGGCCTACGACGTGGCGCTGGCGCCTCACTGCCCGCTCGGGCCGATCGCCCTGGCGGCGAGCCTCCAGGTCGACGCCTGCACCCCGAACTTCCTCATCCAGGAGCAGAGCCTGGGCATCCACTACAACCGCGGCTCCGATCTGCTCGACTACCTCGCGGACCGCTCCGTCTTCGCCTACCGCGACGGCTTCGTCGACCTGCCCGCGCGGCCAGGCCTGGGGATCGAGGTCGACGAGACCCGGGTCCGGCAGGCGGCGGCTACGGGGCACTGCTGGCACAACCCCGTGTGGCGGCTGGCGGACGGCAGCGTCGCCGAGTGGTAGAGGTGGCGGGCGCGGGCGGCGCGGCCGGCGGGCTTCATCGCGTCCGCCGCCAGATGCCAGTGGGGCCCCGCGGCCGACCGGCGCCGGGTGGCCGCGCCTGCCGTGCACAGCCTTCCGCCCCGCCATGGTGGGATGCGGCCCCCCTCACCGTCTGCGCCGACCGCGGGTCACAGCGCCGGCCGGATCGACGCCCATAGCCTCGGCCAGACCGGGCAGCATCAGTGGACGGGCGCGCGGCGGCAGCGACGGGGGGGGCTCCGGCGGGGCTACGGGCGCGACCGGGGCGGAGCCAGACGCGGTCGCGCCAGCCGGCACCTCGGCCGCAGGCGCAGCCTGGGCCTCCCCCGCCGCCCGTTGTTCCGCCTCCGCCTGTCCGTCGGCGTCCCCCGGCAGCAGGCGCAGCGCCTCCCGCGACGCGGTGCGCACCGCGTCCACCATCTCGCGCAGGGTCTCTAGCAGCGGGCGCTCCCCGTCCCACCAGGCCGGCTCGCTCAGAGCAGCCCAAGGGTCGTGCGCCCGCGTCCCCACCCCCGCGGGACGCTCCCGCCCGGGGCCCGCCGCGCCCGTCACTTGCGTGCCTCCTTGCCCAGGGCGAAGATCTCGCGCAGGGCGTCCGTGGAGAGTTCGGTGAGCCACGCCTCCCCCCCGGCGCCCACCACCTGGCGGGCCAGCGCCGCCTTCCGCTGGAGCAGTTCGTCGATCCGCTCCTCCAGCGTGCCGCGCACGACCAGGCGGTGCACCTGGACGCTGCGCTGCTGGCCGATGCGGTAGGCGCGGTCGGTGGCCTGCTCCTCGATTGCGGGATTCCACCAGCGGTCGTAGTGGAAGACGTGCTGGGCCGCCGTGAGGTTGAGCCCCGTGCCGCCGGCCTTCAGCGAGAGCACAAAAACCGCGGGGCCCTCGCCCTCCTGGAAGCGGCGCACCAGGTGCGCCCGCTCGGCGCCTGGTGTCGCCCCGTCCAGGCACAGGGCCTCGCAGGACAGCCGCTCGCCGATGTAAGCGGTCAGGCGCCTGGCCCAGGTGGCGAACTGGGTGAAGATCAGCGCTCGGTCGCCCTCGGCCAGGATCACGGAGAGAAGCTCCTCCAGCCGCTCCAGCTTGCCCGAACGCCCGGCCAGTTCGCCGCCGTCCCCGCTGAAGAGGCTGGGATGGTCGCAGATCTGCTTGAGACGCAACAGCGTGGTGAGCACGGCCGCGCGGCGCGCCATGCCCGCGGCGCCGGCGATGCCGCGCATCGCCTCGCGGACGAAGGCTTCGTAAAGCGCGGCTTGCTCCGCGCTCAGGGCGCAGTCGTGACGCACCTCGATCTTCGGTGGCAACTCCTCCGCCACACCCGGATCGCGCTTGGCGCGCCGAAGCACGAAGGGCGCGATCACGCGGCGCAGGCGGGCCGCCGCCCCTTCGTCCCCCCGGTCCACTGGGGCCCCATACTCCCGCGTGAACGCACGGCCCCCGCCCAGGTAGCCCGGCAGGGCGAAGGTAAAGATCGACCAGAGATCGCGCAGACTGTTCTCGACGGGGGTACCCGTCAGCGCAAAGCGGTAGCGGGCAGGCAGGCCCCGCGCGGCCTGCGCCTGCAGCGACACCGGGTTCTTCACGTTCTGCGCCTCGTCGAGGATCACCCCATCCCAGGCCACCGCACGCAGGTCGGCCGCGTCGCGGTGCAGCAGGGCGTACGAGGTGACCACCACGTCCGCCTGCCGAGCCAGCCAGCCGAGGCGCTCGCCGCGCGGGCGATCCGCGCCGTAGTGCACGTGCGCGGCCAGGCCTGGGGCGAATCGGCCTAGTTCGGCCTGCCAGTTGCCCACGACGGAGGTGGGACAGACCAGCAGACTGGGACCGGCGGCCTGTCCGGTCGCGCGCCGGTGCAGCAGCAGGGCGATCACCTGCACGGTCTTGCCCAGGCCCATATCGTCGGCGAGGCATCCACCGAGCCCAAGTTCCGCTAAAAAGGCCAGCCAGCCGAGGCCCTGCCGTTGGTAGGGCCGCAGCACCCCCCGGAATCCCTGCGGCTCAGCCAACGCCTCCGCCCGGCGCGGCTGCCGCAGGCCGTCGAGCCAATCCGCCACGCGCCCTGAGGCCGCGACCCGCACCGCGCCCCCGGAAGGCGCGCCTCCCTCGCCCAGCGCAGCCGCGGGATCGGCTTCCAAGGCCAGGCGCAGCGCCGTGGCGGCAGGCACACTCCCCACGGCCCCCGTCTCGGACCATTGGTCGGCCACCGCGCGCAGGGAGGACGGGTCCACCCGGACCCACCCGGCGCCCAGGCGAACGAGGGTCTGGCGCCCCGCCACCATGCGTTCGAAGACCTCGGATGGGACGTGCTGCCCGCCGACGGCCACATCCCAACGGAAGGCCGTCCACTCCGGCGCGGAGGCGCCCCGCGCGGTGACCGACGCGTCGGCGGCCTCCTCTAGGTGCAACGTCGCCGCGACGCGCGCTGGCTCGGCCCGCCACCACGCCGGCATCAAGACGCGCACGCCCTGTTGCCCCAAGTCGTCGGCCCGCTCCGCCAGGTCCTCGGCCTCCTCGACCGAGAGGGCGAGGAGAGCGGCAGGCGGCTCCCCGACGGCGTCGGCGAGCGGTGCCCAGAGGCGTGCGGCGGCGACAAGCGCCTCGCGCGCCGCGCGGCGCAGCGCGACCCGCCGGGCGCGCTCCCCCGGGTCCGGGCCGGACGGCTCGCGCCAGAGGTCGGTGGCGGCCACCGCGGCACCAGGCACCCCCTCGGCGTCGGTCCACTGCACCAGCACGGTGAGGGGCACCCGCAGGGTCCCGGACCCCGAGTCGCCACCGGCGGTGCCATCCTCCGGGATCTCGGGCTCCTCCAGCCGCAGCACGACGCCCAGCGTCGGCCGCAGGCCGGGCAGGACCCCCTCGGTCCATCGCGCGATCTCCCACGCCACGGGCGATGCCAGGCGCTGGGGAAGAGGCACCGGGTTGATCAGGCTGAGCAGCCAGTACTGGCCCGGGCTGGCCGCGCGCAACGGGCGGGCCCAGGCGCTCCGCCCCGCGGCCAGGCACGTGCGGATCCATGCGTCCAGGCATGTCGTCAGGAAGGCGTCGGCCGCCTGCAGCGCGGGCGCGGGCGCGACGAGGGCCAGGGAATCGGCCGGCATGGCGCAAGCCAGGTCCGCCATCGCCTGCCGCTCCTCCGGCGTGGGCACGGGGAGCCAGCGCGTCGGCCCACCGGTCTCAGGCGGCGCGCCGGGCAGAAAGCCCCCTCGGGCGGCGAAGACCAGGGCGAGGCGCGCCAGACGCCGCCAGTAGCGGGTGTCCGCGCCCGGGCGGAAGCCGCGCGCGGCTTCCGCCCGCGGCCCGGACGCGCTGGCATCGGCCGTACCCCAGAGGACCGCGTGGAGGGCGCCCGCCGGCACCGGGACAGTAGGCACCGTGTAGCGGGCCGGGCCCTCATCCGCCTCTCCGGCGGACCGGGGCAGGGTGAGCGGGAGGAGTCGCACCCCGGGACGCCCGGCGCCTCGCAGGCCGGCCGCGGATGCCACCGCGTCCGGGGCCGCGGCCCACGGGTAGAGGGGCGGCATCCCGCGCACGGCGCCCACATGGAGGCGGGAGCCACTGGGCATCTCACCCCAAGCGAACAGGGTCTGGCCGTCCCACGCCAAGTGCAGCATGTTGTCGGCGGTATCAGCGGCTCCAGAGCGCGACGAGGTGGCCGTAAACGGGGTTGGCATCACCGGGGCGATTCGGGCCTGGCGGCGCGCGGCCCTGCCCGCGGACGTGCGGCAGCCGAGCGGCGCCGGTCTCCGCGGAGGGCCCCCGTGGCGGGGATGCCGCTTGGCACGGCGCTCGATGGACCACGCTACGCCGCCGATTGCGCCCCGTGGTTCCCCGCTAGGGGGAGGCCCGCGCGGCTGCAGCCCCGCACCCTGCCCGCAAGCGCACGGGCGCCGCCGTTTCGGCCGATGTCCATACCGCTTGTCGCTGCGGCTGTTCACCGAGATCGACGCCGTGCGGCAGCCGGGCGGCGTCGGTCCAGCCGGCGGCCCGGTGGGTAGCCGCTCGGTGAACCGCGTCGGACGGTGACATCGGGTGGGTCGGCGGTGCTTCTGCGGCGAGCGTGGAGCCCATCTTTGGTGGCTCCGCACGCACTACACCGCACCCTGACCTCGGCCGCATGGCCTCCATGCCGAGGGACCGCGCCGGACGCGGTCCCCCGCCTGCACGGCTGCTCAGTGCGGGAGCGCGGCTGTCTGGAAGATGTCCGGGGTGGTGATCGGTTTCTGCAGGACGAGGCTTGCCACAGCGTGGGCTGCGACGCCGTCATCGCCGCGTGGTGCCGGTAGACGGTCACCACCGTGCGGGCAAACGAGACCAGGAGGTCGTGGTTGGCGTCGCGGCCATGGCCGACTTGGCGGCCGCGCCGCTGGGCAGAGTCCGTGCCCCCCCCTCCACGTGGAAACCGCCTGGGAATCCCGGACCGGCGGCAGGGGTTACCGGCATCGCCCCGAACGGCGGAAATGGCGCGCGGGAGCCCCGCCACCTCTGCCCCGGTGGTGCGCGCGGCATTCCCCGAGAAGGCCCCGCGTGCGCGCGGCGCCGGCTGTTTAGGGCCGGGCACACGGCGGCTGGTGGCCCTGCCGGCGGGCCTCGGCCGGCGCCGCGGGATCGGAGGTCGAGGCACAAGGCATGGGCACCCCACTGGACGGGACGCTCCGCGTGTTCGGCGGACGCTCACACCCCGAACTGACGGCGGCGGTTTGCGCCGCCTTGGAGGTGCGCCCCGGCGAGATCGAGAGCTTCAAGTTTCCCAATGACAACACGTTCGTGCGCATCGGCGAAAACGTGCGCGAGCGGGATGTCTTCGTCATCCAGACCCCTTGCCCCCCGGTGGACGAGCGGCTGATGGAACTGCTCATCATTCTGGACGCCCTGCGGCGCGCATCCGCCCGGCGTATCACCGCCGTGCTCCCCTACTTTCCCTACGCACGCTCGGACAAGAAAGACGAGGGGCGCATCCCCATCACCGCGCGGCTGGTCGCCGACCTGCTGCAAACCGCCGGGGCCAGCCGCGTGCTGACGCTAGACCTGCACGCGCCGCAGATCCAGGGCTTCTTCAGCATCCCGGTCGACAACCTCTCCGCCTCGGGGCTGGTGGTGCGCCACCTGCGCGCACTCTCACTGCCGGACCCCGTCGTCGTGGCGCCCGACGCCGGCCGGGCGGCGATGTGCCGCGACTACGCCCGTCGGCTCGGGATCGGCCTCGCCCTGATCGACAAAGAACGCCAGCGCTCCGAGGTGCGCATCCACAATCTGATCGGGGATGTCGGCGGCAAAAGCGCGATGTTGCTTGAGGACGAGCTGGACACCGCGGGCTCACTGCAGAAGGCCACGGAGTACCTCCTGGCCCGGGGCGCCGCACGCGTCGTCTGCGGGGCGGTACACGCCCCACTCAACGGCCCGGGGGTGCAGCGGCTGCGCGCACTCCCGCTGGGGGCGGTGGTGGTCACCGACTCCTTTCCCGTCCCCCCAAGCAAGCGCGTGGAGCGCATGCACGTCGTCTCGGTGGCGCCGCTCCTGGCCGAGGCCATCCGCCGCATCCACGAGGGCCGGTCGGTCAGCGCCCTCTTCGGGGCAGGCCCGGACGCGTAGGGCCACCGGGGCGCGGGGGACCGCCACCCAGTGGCACCGTGGCCGGCCCGCCCGCCACGTCCACGGCCGGGCGAGAGGGCGGGCCCGACGGCGCGGATCGCCCGTGCCGCCGCCGTTCCCCAACCGCCTGGTCCACGCCCGGGGGCGCGCGCGGCGGGCCGGTCAGCAGCGGTCCGCTCCGGGGCGGCGCGTGTTCCATGGACTCCTGTTCGGCACCTGGACGCGTGAAAGGCGTGGTCGCACGATGGAAAGCCTCGCTTCCGTCCCGCCGGAGACCCGGTCCCGCGCCGAGGAGGCCGCGCGCAAGGTCGCGCGCCTGCGCCAACTCCTGCGGCGGGAGGGCGCCGCCGCGTGCGTACTGATGCGGGTGGCCAACTTCGCCTGGCTCTCCGCTGGCGGCCGGTCCTTCATCCCGCTCACGGCGGACACCGGCGCGGCCTGGGCCGTGGTCACCCCCGAGCGCGTGGCGGTGGTGACCACGAACATCGAGGCGGCCCGCCTGGCAGAGGAGGAACTGGCGGGCCTCGGGTGGGAGGTGCTCGCGTACCCCTGGTGGGAGGGCGCCGCCGCCGCACGCGTGCGCGAACTGGCCGGGGACGACGCCCCCCTGCTGGCGGACGGGCCGTTCCCCGGCGCCCGCGACGTGGGCGGCGAGGTGGCTGTACTGCGCGCCCTGCTGGGGCCGGAGGAGCAGCGCCGCGCGGCCGCGGTGGGCCGGGAAACCGCCGAGGCGCTGGAGGCGTGCTGCCGCGCGCTGCGGCCCGGGGACACGGAGTTCGTGGTCGCGGGCCGCCTGGCGCAGGAGTGCTACGGCCGCGGCCTGGAGCCCGTCGTCCACCTGGTGGCGGCGGACGAGCGGGCGCACAGCCGCCGCCACCCGCTGCCCACGGCCCGCCGCGTCGCGCGCTACGCCATGGTCGTCGTCTGCGGCATGCGTGACGGACTCGTGCTCTCGGCGACACGCCTCGTGCACTTCGGTCCCGTGGGCGACGACCTCCGCCGCCGCTGGGAGGCCGCCGCCCAGGTAGACGCCGAGATGATCGCGGCCAGCCGGCCGGGGGCGACGGCTGGGGCCATCCTGGCCGTGGCCCAGCACGCGTATGCCCGCGCCGGCTTTCCGGACGAATGGCGCTACCACCATCAGGGAGGGCTGGCCGGATACGCCTCTCGCGAGTGGCGCGCGACCCCCGGAGGCGGGGAGGTGCTCGCCGCTGGGCAGATCGTGGCCTGGAATCCGTCGGTGGCCGGGGCCAAGAGCGAGGACACCGTCCTGATCCGCGGGACGGGGCTGCCCGCCGTGCTCACCGCCACCGGCGCGTGGCCCACGGCGACGCTGCGCACCGCCAGCGGCGATGCGGTGCCACGGCCGGAGATTCTGGTGGTGTGATGGCGGGCGGGAGCTGGCGCCCGCCGCCGCGGGGGGCCCCAAGCGCTCCGGCCCCTGACCCGGGCTGGTGGCGCGCACCGTTGCCGCAGGCGTGATTCCCGTCGGCGATCCGTGCGCCGGACCGGTGTGGCTGGCGAAGTCGCGGCCTCGCGCGTCCCTTGGTTGGCTCCATCCAGGCGCGCGTGCGGCGGGACTGATGCGGGACGCGGTCACTCGGGGCAGGGTCGTCAGAGGAGGTTGAAGCCTGCCGCAGCGCTCATGGCGGCTGAGTTCCGCTTGCGGCGTCTGCCGGGAAGCCGCCACCTGCCGGCGCTCCAGGCGGCGCTGGAGCACCACGCCCGGCAGGGCGGTGGGCTGGCCGTCGGCGCCTGACCCACCACCGACGCGTGGGGCCGGGGCACTGCCATGGCGCTCGATCGCCCGGCCCTTGGTCTGCCGTCTCTCCGTTCGTGACGACCGTCCCCGCTGCATGGGGTTCGCTCTCCCTGCCGTCCACGCTCTCCTGCCTGCCGCCACCTGCACACCCCCTCCCCCTCCACTCCGCTCCGGCCGCTCGGCACCATCCACGGTGACGCACTGCCATGGAACCCCCTTGACGCTCCCTCCTCCTCCGATCACACTCCCGGCAGGGCCGCTTGCCTCTCCAAATTCCACGAACTGCGGGACACCCTCTGCGTGTAGTATGATGTTAGGTTTTTCGTCAAAAGTCTTTACGCTAATATCAAGAAGGGGGATCGACATGGCGGAAGGCGGCGACAGAATCGTAGAAAACCACGGCAGCGAGGCGCAGGCGACGGCTGCGGGGGACGTGGCCCGCACCTCGGACCGCGCCCCGGCCCTGGGACGGCGGCGGGCCCTGGGTGCGGGCGCCGCCCTGGCCGGCGCGGGTTGGGCCATGGGACTCTACGGTGGGCATTCCCAGGGAACGGCGTGGGCAGCCGCGCCCGCGGATCGGAGCGCCACCCCCGGCGCCGGGAGCGCCAGCCGCTCCGGCCCGGTCTACGACGTGCGGGCCTTCGGCGCAGCGGGTAATGGCACTCAGGACGACAGCGCGGCGATCCAGAGCGCCATTGCCGCAGCCAACGCCGCGGGGGGCGGGGTCGTTTTCCTGCCCGTGGGCACGTATACCATCGGCACCACGATCCACGTGCTGCAGAACGTCGACCTGCTCGGCGAAAACCGCGCCTCGACGGTGCTACAGACCCTCTACTCGGGCATCAACGCCATCGAACTGCGCGGTGTATCATTCTCCCGCCTCGCCAACCTGCAGGTGAGGACGGGCGTCATCCTGCCCGCAAGCGCCGGAGCGGCCGTCTACCTGGACCACGCCTTCACCACCAGCATTGACGCGATCTACATCGACGGCAAGGGCAACGGCTACGACGGCATCGTCGTCCACGAGTCCACCGCGACCTTCATCCGGGGCTTCAACATCTACAACCTGCTCCACGACGGCGTGCGCGTCGAGGGCCCCCAGGGCAACGACGCCTACCTGTCCGACGGGATCATGAACCTCGGGCAGACGACCGGCGGCGCAGCGGTGCACCTGCTCAACTTCCCCAACGGCGCCTTCAACCTGACCGACGCGGACATCCTGACCGGCCGGTACGGCCTGCTGGTCGACGGCGCCAACTACCTGCGCTTCGAGAACACCTACTTTGACTCCAGCGCCCAGGGGGCGCTGCTGCGCCGGGGCCACCTGATCACGTTCTCCAACTGTTGGTTCTCCAACCGCCCGGGACCGGGCCTGACCATCGGTGGCGCGCGCGGCGTCACCGTGCTGGGCGGGCAGGCCACCAACTGCGGTGGCCACGGCGTCCGGGTCACCGACGGCGCCCTCGGCGTCTCGCTGGTCGGCGTCCAGGTTGTGGGCAACAACACGGCGGGCACCGGCGCCGACGGCATCCGCATCGAGGGTGGCGCCGCATACGTCGCCGTCAGCCACTGCATCGTGGGCAACGACCCGGCCATTTTCCCCACACCCGGCCAGGAGGTCGGCATTCACGTCACCGCCGACGCCGGCGGCGACTGCGTGCTCACGGGCAACCTGCTCTTCGGCAACCTGCGCGCGGCCGTACTCGACGAACGGCCCCAGTCCAGCTACACGGCCGGCAACCTCTCCCGGGTCCCCACCTCGCCCACCCCAGCCGCAGCGGTGCACGGACCCAACCTGACGGCCGGTATCTCACCCGCCATCGCCATGAACAGCCCAGACAGCCAGGCCGTCACCCTGACGCAGGAGGGCCACGGTACCTCCGCCTACTACCGCGCGCAGTTCACTGCGCAGGCCGCCAGCCTGCCGGGGGTCAGCGCGGAGGGCGACTGGATCGCCTTCCTGCTCCCCCAGCTCACGCGGGGCGACACCTACCTGTTCGAGGCGCGCGTCTGGGGTAACGGCATCTGCTACCTAGACGTGTGGGATGGCACGATCGACCACGCGAGCCTGACCGCCACGCTGGGAGCGCAGCCCCAGGTGCTCAGCCTGACCGTACGCCTGCCGCGGACCGGCCTCTCGCCCGGCAACTCGACTCCCCAGATCCAAGTGCGCACCCACAACTTCCCCTGCGACGTGCGCTTCACCGTCAGCGTGCACGGCCCGCTCGCGGCCACCTCGGCCGCCGCCCAGGCTGCGGCGCAGGGCTGAAGCTGGCCGCCCCGACGCCTCGCGGGCAAAGCCCGCCTCGCCGACGGCCGGTCGGGCGCGCCAGGGCTGCGCTGCCCGTCCGCCGGCCGTCTGGGCGTTTCGGGCCGCCGCCACGGCGCCAGAGCAGCTTCTGGGCCTGGACGCTCGGGTTGCGGTATACAGTGATTCAGCGTGTTGAGATGACTGATGGCGAGGACGAGTGCATTATCGTGCACGTGCGACCTCGACGCAAAGCGATGTCTCGGTGCGGGATTTGCCAGAAGCGCTGTCCGCGATATGACCAGGGAAGCGGGCGCCGTCGTTGGCGTAGTCTTGACGTCGGAGAGAAGCGACTCTACATTGAGGCGGCCGGACCGCGGGTGTGTTGTCCGCACCATGGCGTGGTTACCGCGGCTGTACCATGGGCACGTCACGATGTGGGGCACACACTGCCATTCGAACAGCAGATCGCGTGGTTGGCTTGCAGCTCGGACAGGGCGCGCGTGGCGAAGTCGTCGCAGATCAGCAGATCCGGTTGCAGATACCGGCGCAGGCGGGCGTCGAAGGTGCCGTCGGCGTGGCCGCCGGCGAGGTCGGCGAATAGGCGGTTGCTCT
>JAJZZC010000105.1 GCA_021797775.1 Bacillota bacterium | reverse complement strand
TTCAAAACGACGAAAAAGTACGTAGGCACAGAAGTCAGCGAGTTGCAGCAGCCTAGTACTCCGCAGTCTGCAAACAAGGGCACCTCGGCAAAGTTGTATACCCGCCCCCTTGCCGTACCCGAGGCTCGAAACTGGTGGAGCAGAGTTTGCAGATACATCTCGTGCCGTGTCTTGTCAAACACCATAATGCCGCGCTGGCTATCCCCAGCATTGTGCAGTCGGGCCAGGTAACGATCAAACCGCAGACACAACTCCTGGAAAGGCAGCGCGACGGGGTCCTGGCTGGGAAAGGAGGTCTTGTGCACCGCCACGCCGAAAAGCACGCACTTGCTCGCCGCCAACAAGTCATACACCGAGCCAACGAGCGCATGTCTCTCTTCGGCCTTCAAGGAGTTCCAGGGCTGCTTGCTGTGATTGGAGATTTCTGAGGCGTGTAGTTCGACAGCGCCATCGAGACAACGAAGCGCTAAGCTTTCTGTGTTTTTGTTAATCCAAAAGGCCTGCCGCTCAAACACGGAAAGCCCCGCAACGACAAAATACTGCTCGACCACGTTCTGGGGGCTCCCGGACTCGTCCACGTATAGAATGTGCGCCGCGATTCACGCCCATGACCAAATAAAAATCCGCCGGGTGAGATCAACCGTCTCAGCGAACCGCGCTACCGCAGCCCTCCCGACCGTACGTATATCCTACCACCTGTCCCCACCCGCGGTCAAGCCGCTCATCACGCGCGACGGTGCCGCGCGGCGCCCCTACCTGCCACCCCCCAGTGGTCCAGGGCGTCACCCTGGCACAAGCGCTGCCCGCGGTTCCATCCGCCGGACCCGAGACGGACCGCACCGGCATCCGGGAGGTGCTGCGGACCATGCCGCTGCCACTGGAGCTGTACCGCGACCTGCGCAAGGAGTTTCTGGAGGAGGGCCGGCTGGCGGGCCGGGAGGAGGGCAGGGCCGCGTCATTCTCGGCAGACGGCCTCAGCGACAAGGGCTCGCGGCGTATGGCGACAACCCGGGGCGTACGGCGGCTCTGGGGAGCCCCTCCGTGCACCGCCACCGTGGGTCCGGCTGGCCAAAATCGTCCGGCCGTTGCGGTGGCAGGTACCGGGGCGGGCACCGCGGGTGCCCCGGCCTACCACCGCACGGCTGTGTGCGCCATCGTTCGTACCCCCAACCCCCCAGGCGGAATGACGCCACCCTGGGGAGGAGGGCCGGGCCGAAGGCGAGCGCAGCGCACTGCTCGAAGCGCTGCAAACGCGATTCGGTGCGGTGCCGGAATCTGTCCGTAGCGCGGTAGCCGCGCAGAAGGACCCGACCGCCCTGCACGGCCGGTTGCGGGCCGCGATCCAGGCGGACACCCTGGCGGCGGCGACGTCTGTCATCCTCTCGCCGCAGGCCTGAGGCGGAGTGCTCGCCGCCGGATGGCCGGTGCCGGCATTCGAGCACCTGCAGCCCTACCGACCGGAGCGCGGGCCACGGTGCCAGGGCAGTCGGCAGAACCGGCCCAACGGCCGCCGGTGCGCATCCCGCCGCCATGGGTGCGGCCGGCCCCAGGCGCGTCCGGTTCGTGCTCCCTTGCACCTCCCCCGGCGCGGCGGCTTACCGCGCCACCACGTCCCGATCCCGGCTGCACGCCAGCCCGCCGCGCTGAGAAGGTCGCCCCATTGGAACAGGGAAGCGCAACAAATACCACTGGCGTTTGGGAATGTGGTATCCTCGGTGTGGCTCGGAGGGGAGGGCCGCTTGTGCCTGCCCGTATCGACATCCACCCGGAACGCTTAGCCGCCTTCTGCGAGCGGCACGGCATCAGCGAAATCTCCCTGTTCGGGTCCGTCCTGCGCGAGGACTTCGGCCCGGAGCGTGATGTGGATGTGCTGGTCGACTTCCTCCCAGACAAGGCCCCGTCCTTCTTTGGCCTGGATGCAATGGAAGAGGAGTTGACGCTAATCCTGGGTCGCCGGGTCGACCTCGTGCCTAAGGGTGGGGTGCGCGGACGAATCCGCGACAACATCCTCGCTCAGCGGGAGGTTGCGTATGTCGCAACGGGACGACAAGACATATCTCGATGATGCGAGCCATCGATGCGGCCGTGGGTTTTGTGAGGGGAAAAACCAAGGACGCGCTCGAAGCAGATGAACAGTGCCTATCGGCTGTACTTTACAAGATGACCGTGCTGGGCGAAGCGCTGGCCCACATCTCTCCAGCGCTGCGCACAGCCCACCCCGAGTTGCCATGGCGGCGCGCCATCGGTCTGCGGAACAGAGTGGTACATGCATACGCGGATGTGGATGTGGATGTGGAGATCGTCTTGAAGACCGTGCAGACGGAACTGCCTTCGCTACGCGTACAGTTGCAAACGATCCTCACTGGTGTCAGCGGCACGTGATGCCTCCGAGCCGCGCCGTCTCCGCCCGTTACCGCACCACCGCGGCCCGGTCCCGGCTGCACGCCAGCGCCGCCGCACTGAGAAGGTTGCCACCCGACCTCGCCACCGCCAGCACCCCCGTCACCAGGGGCGCGGAACGCTTGGCCGCGCGCCAGCCGTGCCTGGCGCGTCACGGCAGCGTCAGCCCGTAGGCAGAGGCGCGTCGCCGGGGCGGGCGGGCGGCGCCACAGAGCCGCCCGCCCCGGCCCGCGCTCGTCCCGCAACGATCACCCCGCCGAGCCCGCCAGCCCCTGCAGATAGTGGAGGGCGGCAAGGCCGCAGCGCGCGCCGGTCGACATGACGCCGCCGACGACGCAGTTCACGTCCAAGGGCGAGGGCGAGGCGGTGACGGACAGCGGGCCGATGCCGAGGACCGTGTTGCCGGTCGCCCCGTATCGGAAGATGACGTCCTTGCCTGCGGGGAAGCCAGACGACTGGAGGGTGAACGTGTTGTTGGATCCGCTGCAGATCACGCCCACGGACGCTGTGCCGTTGAGATCGTCGTTGAGGTTCCACATGTTGCCGTCCGCGCCGGCGTGTATGCGCACGAGGGCGTGCGCGGCCTGATGGTTGTGGCCCACGGTGATGCGGTTGTACGTAACGCCGTTGGACGCCACGACGTTTTCCTGGAACCCGACGACCGCCGTCGCGTCGATACGGTTCCACAGGATGGGGCCGCTGGCGGCGCCCAGGAGGATACCAGCGTAGGAGGTTCCCACCGGGGCGGAGGTGGCGATGGACGAGAAGCGAAAGCTGCTGTCGGTGATGACCACGAGGTGGTCGATCGGCGTCGGCTCGGTCGGCCGGAAGACCACCGCCGCCCCGTTATGGGCGCCGGTGACCACGAGGCCGAAGCGGTAGTGGCAGTCCTCGCAGCTGTTGATCTCGATGGCGTTGCCGACCGAGCCCGTGTAGTTGATGACGGCTTCGCCGCCGTCGATGCGGAAGTCTTGGGCCGGGGGGATAACCAGCGTGCGATGCAACTCGTAGAGGGTGTTACCGGTCCGGCTAACGGCCGCGCCGCCCTCGACGTACACGTCAAGCCCCCGGCGCAGCGCGTAGTCGATGGCCTCCTGCAGCCCGTCCGTCTGTGTGTGGGTACCCACCCGGCCCGCCAGCGGGTCGAGGATCTCCCCCTGGCTGTCGACGATGACCCGGCCCGACGGGGAGATGACCATCGGCTGCGGCGCGCCGCCGGCGGTGTGGGCGAATTCGACCAGCACGTAGGGTAATCGCGGCGCGGAGAGAACCGGCGCGCTGGCGGCGCGCGCGGGCAGTGGCACAGCCGTTGCTCCGCTGAGCGCCACCGCGGCCGCGAGGGCGGCAGCGCTTGGGCCGAACCAGGAAAAGCCGAAGCGGAACTTCACGACGGTCACGTCCTTCCCGATACGGCCGGGCTAGATTCGTCGGTTCGCGGTCATCGGGGGTATTGGACTTCCACACGAGCCCGCCTCCCAGCGGTCGCGGTTCCATGCACCGGGGATAGTACTACCCGGAGCACTTCGTGATCCTAGGGCCCACCACGGGCGTCTCGCCCCTGTGCATATGCGTTCATCGTGGCAACACGCCCCTTGCCTGAACCGTGACCGACTCTTCACCGCTGCCACAGTCACCAGTCTATTCCAGTGCTAAGGGCAGTAATAGCGGTCAGACGCTGTTTGCCTCGCCGATTGTGACCACGACGCGCCCGCGCGCGCGACCGCTGCGCAGCAGATCAAAACCCGCATTGATGTCTTGGAGCGGTACGGTGGCGGAGATGTGGGGGCGAACGGTCCCAGAGGCGACCAGACGGATCGCGTCCCGCGTGTCGTCCACCGTCCCAGAGCGCGACCCGCAGACCAGCAACTCGTTCTGGGCCAACTGCCGTGGACTCAAGGTGAACGTTTCGTCGGTGTACCCGACGATGACCAACTCGCCGCCAGGCGCCAGGAGCGCGAGGCTGGTGTGGACGCTGGCGGCGGTACCGACGCAGTCGAATGCCGCGCAGGGCAGGTCGTGGCCCAACGCCTCTCTGACAGACAGCACGACCTCAGCGCTCTGCGCGTTCACCGCCGCCTCTGCGCCCAGGGCGCGGGCGACGCTCAGCGCCTCGTCGTCGATATCCACCGCGACCGCATGCGCGCCAATCCCCCGGGCGATCTGCAGCACGCTTTGGCCCACCCCGCCCACTCCGTACACGAGGGCCCACTCGCCTGCGCGCAGGGAGGAGCGCCTGAGCACGGCCCGCACGGCCGTAACCACTGCGTCCGCGATGACGGCTCCCTCGCCGAAGGGGATCGCGTCGGGGAGGTGGAACAGGTTGGTTTCCGGTACGGTGAAATACTCCGCGAAGGCCCCGGGGGTGAGGACACCGATGATTCCGCCCATGCGCTGGCACACGGTCGCATGCCCACGGCGGCAGGAGGGGCAGGTGCCGCAGTTGAGGAAGATATTCGGCACCACCCGGTCCCCCGGGTGGAAGCGGGATGCCCCCTGCCCGGCCTCCTCCACCACGCCCGCCGGTTCGTGCCCGAGGATGTGGGGGAGGCGCGGCGTATAGGCCCAGCCGTCCGCGATATGCAGGTCCGTTGCACAGATGCCGCACGCCACGGTGCGCACGAGCACCTCTCGGGGCCCCGGACGCGGCTTCGGGCAGTCCCGCACCTCCAGGGGATGTCCCAGAGATGTCAGTACGGCGGCCTTCATCGGTTCTTGCCCCCAGCCCGCCGTGCGGTATGCGCACAGGCTGTGCGCATTGGTCAGCCAGATGATGGGGCCTGCCCTGTACACTGTCAAGTCCGCTGGCTCGGGGTAGATAAGGGTCGCGTGCCGCTTGACGGCGCGCAGGGACGGGCCTACCATCACGGCACGGTGTGCGCTTGGCGCGCACTGGCGGCGCATAGCGCACCATTGCCTGCACGGCACGGTTGCCCCGGAGGGCAGGCAGTGTGGCGGGCCGAGGGATGGTCTCGGCCGCCCGGTGCGATGCCGCGCGGTGCTTCCGTGCGGGGTGGAATGGCAGCGCGACGCTGGGTGTGGCGAACGCGCGGCGGGCCCCGACCCTCTGCCCCCCAAGGGGTGGGGGACACGGTGTCGGTCGCGCGAGGGCCGCGGTGCGGCAGCGGGAGACGAGGGTGCTTGGCCGGGACGGGGGCGGAAGGGGGAGACACGGTGGCTGGGGCGGATCGTGTTCATCTCCACTCACTCGACCGCGGACTCCTGGCCCTAGAGTTTCTGGCCAGCCAAGGCAGTGTTCGCCCGCCCGACCTCGCGGCCAAACTCGGCGTGGATCGGGCCTCCGCCTACCGGATCCTCAGGACTCTGGCGCGCCGCGGGTACGCCGTCGCGCATCCTGATGACCACGCCTTTGCCATTAACCCCGCGCGGCTGTACGATCTCACCAGCGACCTGAACCGCAGCCTGCGCTGGCCGGCCGTCGCTCAACAGTTCCTGGTCAGACTACACCATGCCACGGGGCAGACCGCCAACCTGGGCATGCTCGATGGTGGCGAGGTCGTGTACATCAGCCAGGAATTGTCGCGCGGCCCCGTGATCGTCGACCTGTTGGGCCAGCGGCGTCCGGCGAATTGCTCCGCCCTCGGCAAAGCCATCTTGGCCTGGAGTCCGGCTGACGCCGTGCCGGCTGGCTGGCGACTGGTGCGCCTGACGGAGCGGAGCATCACGGACTGGCCCGCCCTGTCGGCCGATCTGGACCAGACGCGCCGGCGGGGGTATGCCCTGGACGACGGGGAGACGTTCGACGGCGTCCGCTGCGTGGCCGCTCCCATCCGCGATGGCAGCGGATCGGTCGTGGCCGCTCTGGGTATCTCCGGTCCCACCACGGATCTGCCCGATGCCACACTTCGCGGCCTGGCCGGCGACGTCGTCCAGTGCGCGCGCGCTGTTGCGCAGGCCCTCGGCTACCCACGCGAACGGCTCCCCGCCACGGCCACGGCAGAGCCGACCGCCCAGGAAGGAGCCGTGGATGATCAAAGTTCCTGAGTGGACAAGCATCGAGTGAGGCGAGCTGCCAAGGTGGCGGTGCTGGGCCTGGGCATCGCGTTGGAACCGCCCTTCTGGGTCGGCGACTGCGCATTCCGGGCCACGGGCCTCGATCCGGCGCGCGAGACCGCCCAGCGGTTCTGTGGCTGAGTCACCGGCAAGTGGCGCTGGCCCCGGGGACCTCTCATAGATGACGGCTTCTAAGGGGTTCTTGCCGTCCGGGGAGGAGCGACGAGGATTGGCCGACCCACCAGGCGTGACGGGCATCAGTTTTCACGTCTACAGCCTCGAGGATGGCTGCCAGCGCATGCGGCGCTGCGGTTATCGCAGTATGGAGATCTGGAAGGACCAACTCGCCGGCTGCCCGACGCCGGCGTTGCGCCGGCAGGTGCGTGCATTCCTCGGACGCGCCGGCCTGTCGTTGTCGGCGCTGAACGTCGTAGGGGCCGAGTACCACCGGCCCTTCGGCAGCCCGGAGGAATTCGCGCAGACCGTCGCCGGCCTGCGGGGGGACATCGACCTCGCACGTGAACTCGGCGTCCGTGACGTGCTCATCTGGGACGGTGTCCGTCCCCGCGAAGGCCTGGGCCAGTCGCGGGACTGGATGCTGGCCCGGCTGACGGACCTGCTCCAGGACGGCCTGGCTTACGCCCGGCAGTTTGGCATGCGTATCTTGGCGGAGCCCCACCCCTTTACGGCGGCCATGGACGTGGCGTTTGCCCAGGCGCTGTACGACCGCTTGGACAGCGAGCACTTCGGCTACACGGTTGACCTCTGCCACTATGGCGCTGCCCATCCGCGCGACTACGCGCACGCCATCGGCCTGCTGGCGCACCGCATCCGGCACGTTCATCTCGCGGACGGCGACCTGGAGACTTCTGAACTGCACTACCCGCCAGGGCTGGGGCGGATGGATATCGCGGCGGTGCTGAAGGTGCTGAAGCAAGTGGGCTTCTCTGGATCCATGGTGCTCGACTTATACTCGTATCCGCTACCTGAAGAAGGCAGCCGGCAGGGAATCCCGCACCTGCTGGGCGCGCTGGAGTTTCTCGGCATCCCGCACAGCGCCTGATGTGGGGCGGAGCGCACAGGCTCTGGCGAGTGGCGCACGGTTTCTGTCACGGGTTCCGGGTGCCTTGCGGGCGGTTCGGGGCGGAGATGCCCGCGATGAACAGGCAAAGGTGCAGCGCAGGGGGGGAGACGGGCCCATGTACCGGAGGCTGTCGCACACGATCACCCAGGACACGCCCCGTTCCAGCCCCTTGGTCGCGCCGCTGGAGGTCGCACCGGTCCTCGAACTCGCGCGGGGCGATAACTCCAACCTCTACCGGGTGGCCTTGACCAACCACTATGGCACGCACATCGACGCCCCGAACCACTTCCACGCAGCCGGTCTTCGCCTGGTCGACCTGCCGGGCGAGGCATTCGTGTTCCATGCCCCCTGCGTGCTCGACGTCCCCAAGGGCGACCTGGGCCTCATCACCCCCGAGGACCTCGCCCCGCATGAGGGGCGGGCCGCGGGCAGCGACTTGGTGATGCTGCGCACCGGGTTCGGCGCGCTGCGCGCCAGCGACCCCGTGCGATACGCCTCGCGGAATCCGGGCCTGTCGGGGGAAGCGGCGGCCTACCTTGTCGAGCGCTTCCCCCTTTTGCGCTGCCTGGCCCTCGACACCATTTCCCTGGAGTGGACCTCAGATGATTCCCACGGGTGGGCGGCGCATCGGGTGCTGTTAGGGCAGCGGGACCGTCCGGTGCTGGTCATCGAGGACCTGTGCCTGGACTTCGGGGGCAGGACCCCCGGCAGGGTGTTCGCCTTTCCGTTGCTGGTCGACGGCGTCGACAGCTTTCCGTGCACCGTGCTGGGGGAGTTCGCGGATGCTTGAGTCGGGCCTCGCCGGCAAGGTGGCTCTGATCACGGGGGGCAGCCGGGGTATCGGCGCGGCCATCGCGCTGGCGCTGGCCATGGAAGGCGTCCACCTGGCCATCGCCAGCCTGGAGGATGAGGCCGACCAGGCCGGGGCGATGCGCGCTGCCGGCGTGGAGGTCGCCTGTTTCCGGCGGGACCTCGCGAGTGAGTTGGAGGCGGTCGGGGCAGTGCAGGACACACTCCGACGTTTCGGGCGGATCGACCTGTTCGTCCACAGCGCCGGCGCCGCCTGGCACGAGCCGGTGACACGGCTGAGCGGCGAGGCGTGGCTCCGCACCTTCCATACGAACCTGTCGTCCTGCGCGTGGGCATGCCGCGAGGTCTGCCGCCACATGGTTCCGCGGCGCGCCGGCAGCATCCTCATGGTGGGCTCGGCGGCCCAGCACGCGCGCTCTTATGGCGAAGCGGCTTACCACGCCAGCAAGACGGGCCTGCGCGTGCTGATGCAGTCCGTGGCCGTCGAGATGGCTCCATACGGCATCCGTGCCAATCTGCTGGTGCCCGGGCACTTCCCTACGGCGCTTACGTCCGGGCTGCCGCCGGAGCGGGCAGAGAGGCTACGCCGCGAGATCCCGTTGCGGCGGTTCGGCCAACCGGCCGAGTGCGGGCCGGCAGCCGTCTTCCTTCTGTCCGACCGGCTCAGTACGTACACCACCGGGGCCGAATTAGCGGTCAGCGGCGGATTGCATCTGCGTCCGCTGAACCTCTGCGACGAGGACGAGCTGGTCGCGCTGAACCGCTGGCCTGCCGGTGAGGCGGGGGGTGTCACGGATGGTCGTTGATGAGGGCGGCCGGCGCCTGAAGGAACTCTGGCGGTCGGGGGCGGCGACCGCCGGCATGTGGCTGCGGCTCACCGACTGGACGATTGCGGACATGGTCGCGCCGCTGGGCTTTGATTTCATCATCTGCGATGCCGAACACGTGGCCTTTGACGTGGAGACCCTGCAGGGGATCTGCATGGCGCTGCGGGGCTCCCCCACCGTGCCGCTGGTGCGTGTTCCGAGCGGGGATCCCGCGCGGATCAAGGTCATGCTCGACCTCGGGATGGCGGGCGTGGTCGTGCCGCAGATCCGCAGCGTCGAGCAGGCGCGGGACGCGGTCGCCGCCTGCAAGTACCCGCCGCGTGGCTGCCGCGGGTTCGGACCGCGCAGGCCGGGGCGCTACGGGGCCGCGGATCGAGAGTACCTGCGCGTCGCCGACGAACTCACGGTGGTGCTCCTGATGGTGGAGACGGGCGAGGCGGTGAGCGCCATCGCCGACATCCTCTCCGTCCCCGACCTGGATGGCGTCTTGCTGGGGCCGGCAGACCTCGCGGTGAGCATGGGATGCCAGGGGGATCCCAGCCAGCCGCCGGTGCGCGACGCGCTGCAGAGGGTTGCCGAGCGGGCGCGCGCGGCGCGCGTGCCGTTCGGCGACGGGCGGGCGCTGGCCGATCCGCGCGACCTGCTGGCCATCGGCGGGCAGATCCTCCTGGTGGGCGACGACGAACGCTTCATCCGCGAAGGGGCAGAGGCGCAACTCGCCCGATACCGCGACGGCCTCGCGCCTGGGCGCTGAAACCGTGTGGCCGCCGGGCCGGGCCGGATCGCTGGAGGGTCGTACATGCGGATCGATGCGGACGCCTCGGCCGCCTTGCTGACGGATCTGTTGGTGGCCGTCGGTTCGCCGCGCCCGGCGTCCGCGCTGGTCGCGGACGTCCTGGTTCGCGCCAGCCTCGTCGGGCATGACTCGCACGGCGTGATGCGCCTGCCCTCGTACGTGGACCTCGTAGAAACCGGGCGTGTGCGGCCGGCGGCGGAGCCCCGTGTGATCGCCGAGCACGGATGCACGGCGGTCCTCGAAGGCCAGGGCGGCTGGGGGCCGGTCGTGGCCAAGCGGGCGATGGACATGGCCATCGCGCGGGGGCAGCAAACGGGGATGGCGGCCGTGGCCGTGCGCGGCTGTTCCCACGTGGGGCGGGTGGGAGAGTATGTGGAGATGGCGGCGCGCCGGGACATGATCGGGTTGGCCTTCGTGAACAGCTATGGCGGCGGGGAGTCCGTGGTACCCTGGGGCGGCAGGGATCGCCGCCTCACCCCGAACCCGGTCGCGTTTGCCGCTCCCGGGGGGTCAGCTCCCCTCGTGCTGGTCGACGTCACCACCTCCGTCCTGCCCGAAGGAAAGGTCCGTTGGGCGTTTCAGAACGGCGCACCGCTACCACAGGGCTGCATTGTGGACAGCGAAGGCCGGCCCGCCACCGACCCCGGACGGTTCTATGACGACCCGCCAGGCGCGCTGCTGCCGTTGGGCGGGGTGGTGGGACACAAGGGCACGGCGCTGGCCGTGGCGGCGGAACTGCTCGCGGGCATCCTCAGCGGTGCGGGTCAAAGCGGGGGCGGCTCTGCCGAGGTGGGGAACGGCCTGCTCTTCATGGCCATGGACATCGCGGCCTTTGTCCCGTTGGCGCAGTTCGTGGCCGACGTGGAGAGGCTGCGGCGCTGGGTGAAATCCTCGCGGCCGGCACCGGGCTTCAGCGAGGTGCTGTTTCCCGGGGAGCCGGAGGAGATCGCGTACCGCCAGCGGCGGCGCGAGGGGATTCCGGTCCGTTCTGAGCTGTGGCAATGGATCTGCGCCAAGGCGGAGTCGCTGCGGGTACCGAATGCGCTCCTCCCCGGTGACTGAGGGGACGCGTGCTGCCTGGCCCGGCGAATGGCCCGCGGCGGGTCGTCTCTCTGTCCCGCGCGGCGATGGCGGGATCGCGGCAGACGCCCCTAACGCAAGGGAAATGCTTGTGCACGCCGCGCGGTGGCCGCGGGCAGCCAGCAGAAATGGCGAGGGTTGTCCGCCGGATCACGAGCCCCTGCGAACGTCCAGGGCGCACGGCGGGATCAGGGCGGGCACAGGCATGTGCCCCAGAGCTGGCGGCGGCCGAGTGTGCGCTGGATCCTCTGTGTGGTTGGTGGCAGGTTAGGCGGCCGGGCGGGAGAGCGGAAAGGCGCAAGTGATCGCAGGCTGCCGCTACGGGTACTCGTCGGCAGGGAAGGGCGGATGACCGCGATGGATCTGTTGTTTTCGGAGGATGCCGCACCGGACGACTGGTCGCGCTTTCGGGCCGCGGGCTTCGGTAACACGGTCTGCGGCTTCGTCCACGACCGGATCCGGCCGACCTGTGGCATGCCCCTGGGCGGCGTCGACACGGGGTGTCTGGACATCGAGGCCAGTGGCCTCCTGGGCCTGTGCACCATCTTCAACTCGCACGTGCCGCGCCGCGGGCCGATCAACGAGCCTTTCCTCGGGATGAAGGTCGACGGGAGGACCTGGCTGCTGACCACCGTGGATTTCAGCCGTGTCGCCGATGCGGTCGCATGGAATCCGGCGGCGGCCTCCGCTCCGACGAGCCATGCCCGGCGGATCCGTTGCTGGGGGCACTACCCCGTGCTCGACCTGCAGTTCGACACGGATGCACCCGTCGCGGTAGCGCTACGCGCGTGGACGCCCTTCGTGCCCGGTGACCTCGGCGCCTCCTGTATGCCGGCCGCGGTCTTCGAGGTCCACCTGCGCAATCAGGGCGATGGGCACAAACAGGGCTTGATCGCCCTGAGTTTCCCGGGGCCGACGGAGGCGGAATTGGGGGCGCTGCCCGCCGTACGCCAGGATGTTGCCGACGACCGGCTGCGGGGCTTGGCGGTCAGCGGCGAACGGGCGAGCTATGTCCTCGCGGCCCTGGATGCCCCCGGCGCCCGTGTGGGCGGGGCGCTGGGCTGCGACGCGGGCGCTTGGGGCCGCATCGACCTCGCTCTGCCCACGGCTGCGGGGGGCACCGGGGTCTCGCTCGCCGTGCCGTTCACGCTGCGGCCCGGGGAGGAGCAGGTCGTGCGCTTCATCCTCTCCTGGCACAGCCCCCGCTGGTTCGCCGCTGGCCACCCGGACCCCCAGGGCAGGGCGCTATTGCCCTACCGGGCGGAACCCGCCGGCCCGGGGGAGGATCCGCGCGGGGCCACCTACACGCACATGTACGCCTTGCGTTACGCGTCAGCGCGCGAGGTCGCGGGCCGCCTGGCCTGCCGGCACGAGGAGATACTGGCCCGCGTGCTGCGCTGGCAGCAGGCGGTGTATGACGAGGACGCGCTGCCCGTCTGGCTCCGCGACTCCTTGGTGAACATCCTGCACCTGCTTACCGAGACGGGCTTCTGGGCCGCCGCGCGGCCGCCGCTCGGCTCCTGGTGCCGGGCGGAGGACGGCCTGTTCGGGCTCAACGAGGACCCGCGGCACTGCCCGCAGATCGAGTGCGTGCCGTGCAGCTTCTACGGCAACTACCCGCTGGTGTACTTCTTCCCGGAACTGGCGCGCTCCACGCTGCGCGGCTACAACGCCTACCAGTTCCCTGATGGGCAGGTGGCGTGGATCTTCGGCGGCACCACTGGCCAACCCGCCACGCTTCCGCTGGAGATGGCCCGTCCCGCGCGCGGCTACCAGACCACCCTCAACGGCCCGTGCGTGGTGGACATGGTCTACCGGTACTGGCTCTGCACGGGGGACGAGGCGGGTCTGCGGGAACTCTACGACCTGGTCAAGGGCGCCACGACGTTCACGATGGGACTCCGGCCCGCGGACGGCCCGGATGGTGTGATCAGCTTCCCGGCGGGCAACGTGGGCACGGAGTGGTTTGAGGCCTGTACCTGGGCGGGTATGGCCGCCCACATAGGGGGCATCCACCTCGCCAGCCTCCTGCAGGCCGAAGCGGTGGCCCGTCTTGTGGGAGACGGCGTGTTTGCGCAACGCTGCCGCGCGTGGTTTGAGCAAGGGCGGGCGGCAATGGAAGGTAAGATGTGGGCAGGTAGTTACTA
The DNA here is from genome assembly GCA_021797775.1 of Bacillota bacterium. GTDB lineage: Bacteria > Bacillota > Sulfobacillia > RBS10-35 > JAJYVN01 > JAJZZC01. Next base: position 3,254 of record JAJZZC010000105.1, on the reverse strand, counting down.
CCTCAACTATTGGGAGCCGCAGACCGGGCGGCGATCCGACCTGGTCATGGCCAATCAACTCGACGGGCAGTGGATGGCGGCGATGGCCGGGTTGGACGGCGTCTTCGCTCCCGAACGCATCCAGACGGTTCTGCAGACGGTTCGGCACACCTGCGTGGCGGCCACAGCGTTCGGGGCGGTCAACTTCGCGACCAGTGCCGGGAAACCGGAGGCCAACGGCGGTGGCCTGGGAACCGGCTATCACCCCTACGCCATGTTCCCCCCCGAGGTCGTCATGCTGGGCGCTACCTACATCTACGTCGGCGACCACGAACTGGGCCTGGAGTTGTGCCGGCGGTGCTGGGCGAACATCGCCCGCCAGGGGCGGACCTGGGACCAACCGAACATCGTCCGCGGGGACACCGGCGAGATCGTGTATGGCGGCGACTACTACCAGAACCTCATCCTCTGGACGCTGCCGGCCGCGATCGGGGGGACGGACGTGGCCGGCCCGTGCCGCGCCGGCGGGCTGGTGCGTCGCGTGCGTGAGGCAGGGGAGGCGGCGCAAGGCGCCCGCTGACGGCGGAGGGCCTGGGTCTTCCCGCGAGCGAGCCGTGGCGGGCGTGGACGGGAGCCCGGCTCGCTCGCGGGGCGGTCCGTGGAGCGGCTGAGCCGCCTGAAGGTCTCCAGAGCCACCTGGCTCGGCTCGCAGGGGCTTCGCCCACGCCCTCCGGGCTCTGCGGGCATGAACCCGATTTTCGGTGCGCCGAGATGAAGCCGACCGATCCGAGCGGGTGGGATTCCCGCCGCCGAAGGCCCAGCCAGCCACGGCGAAGCGAGTCTTGCGTGGACGGCCGCGAGGCCGGCGACCAAGCGCAGACAGCGGATCACGGCGGCAATTTACGCCCGGGTGAGCACAGGGAAACAGGCTGAGGCGGGGAATCTGGAACGGCAACGGCCGCGGCTCATGGAGGTTGCAGCGGCGAATGGCTACCGCGTCGTGTTGCAGGCAAGCGATGTGGCATCGGGCCTGAACACGCGGCGGCGGATCCCGGCCCAAGCCCGCCCGTCGCCTACGCCCCGCGAGGGGCAAATCCAAGGCCGAAAGGGGCGAAAGCCTGGTCGGGCGGACGTGTGCCGAAGCGGGTGTGAAGAAATGGTCAAGCGTTCAGCAAGAGGCGTTTCGTCTTTGTGAACAGCTATGCATTGGGCCTTGACGGCGGCGGTTCATCCTAGGATCAGGAAGTGCTAAGGGTAGTACTAACCAGGAATCGGGGTACGGATGATCGGAGATGCGGGCGAGGGAACGGGGTTGCGGAGGTCCTCGCTGCACGGGCAACTCGCCGAGATCCTGCGGGCCCTTATCCGCGAGGGGCGGATGGCGCCGGGGACGCCCCTGCCCTCTGAGAAGGACCTGGCCGCGACTTACCGGGTAAGCCGGCAGACGGTCCGCCACGCGCTGGCCGACCTGGTCGGCGCGGGGCTGGTCGAAAAACGCCAGGGCAAGGGCAGCTGCGTGCGGCGGGCCGACGGGGCGGCACCAGCAGCCACGCGGCGCGTCGGGGTGTTGCTGGCTCACCTGAACGGCTGGTTCTGTATGGACGCGCTGGCGGGCATCGAGCAGTTGACCCGGGCGGCGGGGTACGACCTCAGCGTACGCACCACCGATGATCCAGAACAGGACGCCAGCGGGCAGTTGCTGGCCGTGGAACAGATGCGCGAGGCCGGGGCAGCCGGAATCATCGTAGAGCCGGTCGCGACCGACGACGCGGTGAAACGATACTTCTCCGGCCCAAGGCGCCGGGACTTTCCGGTCGTCTTCCTGGACCGCTATCTGGAGGGCTGCCCGGTACCCTGGGTCGTCTCGGACAACTTTGCCGGAGGTCGGGAGCTGGGGCGGCACCTCTTGACGCTCGGTCACCGTCACCTGGCCTTCCTGCCCCCGCACGAACCGGGCCTCGTGGCGACGGACCAGCGGCGCAACGGCCTGAGGGCGGCGCTGGTCGAGGCCGGGCTCCCGCTCAGCCTGTTGGTGGAGGTGGCGCCGGTCCGTGGGCAGCCGCACAGCGTGCGCAGGGCCTTAGAGACGGCCCTGGGCTTCCCGCCCCCGCGCCGGCCGACAGCGGTGGTCTGCGGAGCCGACTACATCGCGGCCGAGGTCCTCTTCGTGCTGCGCGCCCTGGGCTGGGCGGTACCCGGGGACATGGCCGTGGCGGGATTCGACGACATGCCGTATGCGACCTGGCTGCAACCACCCCTGACGACCGTCCGTCAGCAGCCGCGGAAGATGGGCGAGATGGCCGCGGCGCTGTTGTTCGACATGCTGCGCACGGGCCAGACCACGGGCCGGAACGTGCTGGTGCCCGTGGACCTGCGGGTACGGGGCTCCACTGGTCCGCCGCGTGCGATGCCGGGCATCCTGGACGCTGGCGCGAAGGGACTCCAAGCGGTCGCATCCCTTCGGCTGGGGGACCCCGATCCCGGTTCGACATCTTGGCCGGTGAAGTACCCCGCCGCCCGCGGGGGAAGCCGTGGTTGACCACGGAGCGAGGCGTATGGCAGCGACCCGCTGGTCAACCCGCTGGCGAGGCCATCCACCCCGGGACTTGGCGTGCGGTGAAGGCTGCCTCGCACAGGCGTGAGCCAAGACGCGAGCATGTAGGGAGGGCGCGGCGGCGAGTCGCCGCGGCTACGGACGCCCTGCGCCCGTTGGTAGCCCACCCCGCGGTCCCACGGGCTTGCCTCGGCTCGGCGGTGGCGCCCAGCACACGCCTGGCGGGCGGTGGGGTAGGTGGCCCCTCCCTGTGGCGCGTGCCCGCGGACTGGCTCTCACGCCCCCGGGTGGGGACGGGGCTGCCCCGTCCCCACAAAGGCACGGCCGGCTGTGTGGGTATCCGCAGACCGTGCGCGGCGAGGAGCGGGGAGCACGCGGGCGCGCGCTCCCGCCGTCCGGGATGTTGTTGGGATCAGTCCACCCGGCAACCGCCCGCCGCCCAGTGCTACCCTGTCCCGGGTCTCGCGCGCGTATTACGCCGCCTTTCACGCCGCCACCGCCACCTTGCTCTCCCTGGGGATCGAGTCGAAGACCCACGGCGGTCTGCGGGCGCTCTTCGCCCTGCACGTGGTGCGCCCCGGCCTGGTCGCTTGAGGGGTTGGGCGGTCCTTGGCGGATCTCTACGACAACCGGCGTCGCAGCGACTACGAGGTGGCGACGTACGTCGGCGAGGAGGACGCTGAATCGGCGCGGCCCTCGCCCAAGCGTTCCTGGCCGCATG
>JAJZZC010000396.1 GCA_021797775.1 Bacillota bacterium | reverse complement strand
ACACTCAGCCCGTGACACCCCGCCTCGCTGAGCATCGCGTCCAGGAACCCGCTCCGCCATACCGAGCGCGACGCCGGCGCGGCGCCGACCGCCCGTTCGAACGGGCTGAGCAGGGTGCTGAGCGCCTTCTCGGTCCCGACGTATACACCGCTGATGGCCAGCGAGGGCGATCCGTAGGCGGAGCCGCCGGCCAGGACGCAGTTGGACCAGAGCGCATCCGGGGCTTGCGGCGCCCAGGATAGCCAGGCGGGCAGCACCTGCGACGCCGCGCCCCAGTCCCAGGTCAGGTAACACATCGACAGTTCGGCGATGGGATGCGTGTGAAACGCAAAGGAGGTGACGGCCCCGAAGTTGCCACCCCCCCCGCCGCGGCAGGCCCAGAACAGGTCCGCGTTGTGGGTGGCGTCGCAGCGGCGTAACTCCCCGTCCGCCGTCACAATCTGCAGGCTCGCCACATTGTCCAGGGTCAGCCCGAACTGGCGGTCGAGCACACCGATGCCGCCGCCCTGCGCCAAGCCGCCGATGCCGACCGTCGCGCACGAGGCGCCGGGGACGAACCGTCCGGCGCTGGCCAGCTTGGCGTACAGGTCGACCTGCAACGTACCCGCGCCTACCGTGGCAGTCTCTGTCGCGGGATCCGGCGTGACCTGGTTCATCATCGAGACATCAAGCACGAGGCCGGTGGTTGTCGAGTAGCCAGCGTAGCTATGCCCGCCACTGCGCAGGGCCAGGGGCAGGCCGTGCGCCCGGGCGAAGGCGATGCCGCGCTGCAGGTCGGCCGCCGCGCGGCAGTACGCGACGGCCTGTGGCCGGATGCGGTCGAACTCGGGGTCAAACAGCTCGCGGGCCGTGCGGTAGCCGGGATCCGACGGGAGGACCAAGCTGCCGCTAAGTTGGGCACGCAGACCGCGCCAGTCGGCGGCGGTCGGGGGGTCGGCGGCCGCAGCGGCGGTCGGGTTCGGCGCGACCGCCCCAGAGGAGGCGGACGAGCCGCCGCCGGAGCGGCCGTGGGCCGGTGCGGCGCCTGCCGCGGAGCCGCGCACAGACGAAGTCCCCGCGGGTCGGGCGGTCGTGGCGCGGTTGCCGGTCTGGCGCAACAGGAACACGGTCCCGGCGCATACCACCCCGGTCGCCGCCGCCCCGGCGCCCACGATGAGTGCCCGTCGTCTGATGCGTCGCCTGTCGTCGGCCATCGCTACTTCGCCTCTTGCGCCGCCCCTGATGTGGATCGAGGGCCCGCCGATGACCCGAAGGGTGGTTACCCACGGGGTGTGGCAGGGCGCCAGCATCCTTTGCCTCACGCCTTGGTGCGCCGCTCCCCCGCGCGGAGGGGCCACTTGCCGGCCATGGCGCGCACCGCGCCACCGGCGACGATGCCGAGCGCCGCGTGCGGCGCCACTCTCGAACGCCCGTCGACCGCCCCGGACCCGCCGGGAGGACGAGGGCAGGGTGATGCTTCGGGCGCGGAACGCGCGCATCCTGTCTCGGCCTACCGGCCAGGGTGGCCTCATGCCGCCAGGGGGCCCAGGTTCTGAACCGTGGCGCCGCCCTCTTCGGGGCCGTGCATCCCCGGGTCTGCGCGTCCCCAGGGGTCGCAGGCGCCTCCGCGCGCGTCCACGCCCGCCGTCGCGCACCGCACCCTCGACCCGGCCCGCCCGTCCGCTCGACGCTCAGGCCACGGAAGCAGGCGGCTGGCCCGTTTCGTGTCTTCCACACATTGGGTGCGCGGACTGGCCTATGCTCTCGCCTGTCGCGACCGCGGGCGCACAGCGGGCAGCCAGTCCAGGGCGGGGCGCTGGCGCGGCGACCACGGACAATGGCCGGCACCGTTCGGACTCGGCGGGCCGTCACCGAGGCTGGTGGGTGCGGACCGCATCGGGCTAGCCGATGCGCTCGTCCATGCGGGGTGCCTGCCCCCTTGTCCCGACCGCGGGCGCACAGCGGGCAGCCAGTCCAGGGCGGGGCGCTGGCGCGACGGCCACGGACAATCGCCGTCACCGTTCGGACTCGGCGGCGCGCCGACGGGGCTGGTGGGTGCGGACCGCACCGGGCTAGCTGGCGCGATCGGCACCTGTCGGCGGGCTGGCGCCCTCCAGCGAAGGATCCGCCCCCGCCTGCGCCCGGAGCCCAAACGGCGGGCCGCCCTTTGCCGCGCCGCGCGACGGCCATCGGGCCCTGGTGATCTGTAGACACGGGTGAGCGCGGCGTGCGCCCTGCGCATCGAAGATGGGGGAGCGGTGCGGGTACGGATCCTGCGGCGCGCGCTGCTGGTGGTCGCCGCGCTCTGCAGCGCCGCGGCCGTGACGGCCGGTGCCACGCTGGCGATGTTCACCTGCGTGGCCCAGGGCGCGAGCCCGTCTGCGGGAGCGGGCACCGTGGCCCTGCGCGCGCTCTCCACCGTGCCGGCGTGTACCTCCACGGGAGCCGTGCTGCCACACCTGCAGCCGGGGGACAGCGGCTCGTATACGTACGCCGTATCCTCAGACTTCGACGGATTTGGCTTCTGGCGTGTCTCACCCGTTGTGCACGCCAGAGGCCCGCAAGTGGATCGAACCACTCCATCTGGTGCCGACCGTGACGATGACGTACCACGGCTGGTATGGTGATCCGGCAGACCGCGTGCGGGAGGCACAATGTACCAGTATGTGGGTGATCCTTGAGGCTCAACGGTTTCCGGGCGGCGGCGAACCGATGAGCCGAAGTCTGGTGCGCCGAGACGAAGCCGACCGATTCGAGCGGGTGTGATTCCCGCCGCCGAAGGCCCAGCCAGCCACGGCGAAGCGAGTCTTGCGCCGACGGCCGCGAG
>JAJZZC010000395.1 GCA_021797775.1 Bacillota bacterium | reverse complement strand
CCTCTGGCCCTACAGGTAGTGGTGCGAAGGAGATTGGCATACTACTGGCGGACACTCTGTCTTAGCAGACGAGCCCAGACGAGCCGGTCGCGCGATCGGTACCCCCGCGCATGACGACCGGCCGTCGAGGAAGCCCCCTGGGGCACACGGCTTCGCGCGTCCTGAGCGCTTCCACCCCCGGGCTGAACGCTTACCTCCCTGTGGTCGCCTGAGTGCCGATCTCCTAACGTATGCTCATGTTTCGAGGAACGGTTATTAGAGCAGCCGCCGCGCCAACGCGCGGCGCAAGGTGGCCAACAGGGCCGGCTCCTGCTCGGCCAGGTTGTGCCGTTCGTCGGGGTCGGCGCGCAGGTCGTAGAGTTCCGGCCGGTCGTTGATGTTATCGATCAGCTTGTGCGTCGCCGTGCGCAGGCAGCGCGCCGTGGTCAGCGCACTCAGGGCGTCCGCGCGGTGTGCCGCCGCGGGGTCGGCCAGCACCGGAGCGAACGAGCGTGCGTCCAGAGCGGCATAGGGTAGTCGGGGGGCCACTCCGGCCAGTTCGAGCAGGGTCGGGTGGAGGTCGCTCATCTCGACCAGGGCATCGCTGCGGCCTCTGGGGACTCCGGGCCCGGAGGCGATGAGCGGGACCCGCAGCGCCGCCTCGTAGAACACCGATTTCTCATAGAGTCCGTGGTCGCCCAGCATCTCGCCGTGGTCCGCGGTGTAGAAGACGTAGGTGCGGTCGGCCTGCCCGCCGCGCTGCAGGGCCCGCAGCACCAAGCCGACCTGGGCGTCGATGACCTCCAGTGCCGCCGTGTACTGGCGGCGCACCACCGCCACCTCTTCCGCCGAGGCCCCGGCCTGTGCGCGCGCCTTGCGCACGACCCACTGTGGCTTGCCGTCCGGCGCGTCCGCCACCGGCACAGGCATGGGCGCCGCGCGGAAGTGCGCCGCCATCTCCGTGGGAGGGTCCCAGGGGTTGTGCGGTCCGACAAAGCTGACGAACAGGTGCCAGGGCGACTCACCTTCCTGGGCCTCGATGAAGGCGGCAGCCCGCCGGGCGATGTAGCAGTCCTCCCAGTCCTCGGTGGGCAACACCGAGTCGGCGGCGTACCAGACCGGCTCTCGCCCGCGGCGGCGGTAGTCCTCGCAGAAGGCCTGCAGACGCCCGCGCTCCAGCAGGTAGTGGTTATACGGCCCGTGGGGCGCCGGCCAGCCGGTTCCGGCGTGCATCTTGCCCTCGCATTCCACCGGGTCGGTGAAGCCGTAGCTGTACAGGATGGGCAGGTTGCCGTGCCGACCGTTGAACGGGTCCGGCTTGTGCAGGTCGAGCTTGCCCACGAGCCCCACGCGGTAGCCCGCGTCGCGCAGCGCCTCGTAATACGTGGGCACGGGCCGCGGGTAGAAGGCGTTGTTGCCCAGCGCGCCCAGGCGATGCGCCGCCATACCGGCGGCCAGGCTGATGCGCGACGGGGCGCAGAGCGGCGCACAGCACGTCGCCTGGCGGAAGACCAGGCCGCGCTCCGCCAGAGCGTCCAGATGCGGCGTGCGCACCCATGAGGCCCCCCCGGCCCCCAACCAGTCGTGGCGGTGCTGGTCGGCCATGATCAGCAGCAGGTTGGGGCGACCATCCCTCGGCTGCGGCATCGTCCCGGCCCCCTCTCCCCCACCGCGGGTCGCCAGCGGGGGTCTTGCTGCCGCCGCCCTTCTACGCGCGCGCCAGCCGGCCCTCCGATCCCGCGGGACCAGGGGGCCGGCCGGAGTGTGGCGCGGCCTGTTCACGGATGGACCCGACTTGCCGGGTAACGAGCTACCCGACTACAGGACGCCCGAAACGATGCGGGCATGGCGGGCGGCCGCACCCGGCCGCAGGGGCGAGGAACGTCGACCGGACCCCGCCGGGGCCCGGGGGATCAGCCGGACGCCGCAGCATCCTCCCCGTAGTGGAGGTGGAGGCGCTCGCCCAGGGCCTCGGCGAAGGTCTGCAGGGTGCCGACCTGCACGTTGGCCCTCCCGGACTCCAGGCGGGCGATGTACGGCTGGGGCTTGCCGACCCGTCGCGCGAACTCGCTCTGGGACAGCCCGTGCCGCACCCGCAAAGCGATGACCGCCTGCGCGACCTCGGCGTAGGGCACCTCGCGCGCGGACGCCGCCCGCAGGGCGCGATCCGCGTCCCACTCCTTCTCCACTTCCTCAAGGCGCCGCAACGAAGCCGGCCGGTCCACCCGCTTCTCCCCCTTCCCGCTGCCAGCGCTCGACCGCCTCGCGCACCCTCTGTTCCGCCCGCCCGTAGACGGCCGGCGGAAAGCGGTCCCGCTTCTTGCTCGCCCCGGTCGCGACCAGGATCACCGCACCCGCGCCAGAGAGCCCGAAGAAGGCCCGGTAGGCACCCGTGCGGTGCTGGACGCGCGCCTGCCAAGCGTTCTCGTAGCCCGCGATCCGATCCACGTGCGGGTGCCCGATTGCCGGTCCAAACTCTCGCAGGAGCGCGAAGACGAAACGGGACCGGGCGACCACCGCGGCGCGCTCGGACGGTTGCCGGTAACACGTCTCCAGCCAGGAGACGACCTCACCGGTCAGCAGCACCTGGTGACGCACAAACCGATTATATCTCACCAGATATGCCCTCTGTCAACACCCAGCACCGGTGTGGCTATTACTGTCCTTTGCACTGGTAGCGACTGGCGACGGAAGCAGGGCCGCGTCGTTCTGGGCGAGTCGCATGCGCCACAGGCGATTGCGGGCGCAGGCCGAATTCGGCGCGTACGGCCGTCAGTGCCCCCGTGACCCCACGGGTGCAGCGGCGGTATCGAGGCGCCGAACCTGTGCGCGGCAA
>JAJZZC010000104.1 GCA_021797775.1 Bacillota bacterium | reverse complement strand
CCGGAACAGCTCCTGGAGACCGAAACCGACCACCAGGGGGGCATATCCGGCAAGGGCCCCCGCGGTCGCGCCCACGGACAGGCGACCAAAGGCGCCGTGCTCGAAGATGGCCGCGGCGATGGAGCGACGCAAGATGAGGATGAAGAGGGCCGAGGGCACCAGAGCGGCCAGCAGCTGCTCCAGGCTGGTGCGCAACGAACGCTCCGCGTCGCGCCGCCGGGATGCGGCCGCCAGCGCGGAGAGGTGGGGCAGCGCTACCGTAACGATCGGCAGCGTGAACACGGCGGAGGGCAGGTCGAGGACGCGGGTGGCGTAGTTCAGGGCCGACACGTTGCCGACGCCCAGACGGAGGCCCAACCCCTGTTGCAAGAGGTTGCCCGCCTGCGCCGCCGCCGCACTCACCAGCAGGGGCAGCGCCATGCCTGTCACGCTGGCCACGCCGGGATCGGCCAGCGCTGCGGCGGGCGAGGGCGGGCGGGCGGCGCGGAAGCCGTGGAAGCGCAGCCCGGGCCACTGCAGGACGAACTGCAGCGCGGTGCCGACCAACGTGCCCCAGACCGCGGCCAGGGCCCCGTGCCGGCCGGCGAAGACCACAAAGCCGACCACGCCGAGGTCCAGCGGCAAGGGCACGAAGGCAGGCAGGGTGAAGCGCTGGCGCGCCTGGAGCCAGCCGGTGGCAAACGCGCTCAGGGTCAACGCCAAGGGCAGCGGCGACAACCAGCGCAGGAGCACCGCCACGGCATGCTGGCGGGGACCGGCGAGCACCGCCGCCAGCGGCGCGGACAGGCCGAGCAGGCCCGCGCCCAGCAGCACGGAGATACCCAGGGCCACGAAGAGGACCGCCCCGCTGGTGGCCGCCAGCCCTTGCCGGCCCCGGCGCGCCGAGGCACGCACAAGGACCGGCACCAGTACCCGCGCCAGTGGCGTCCCGACCACCGACCAAGCGGCCTGGGCGGCCGTCGTGGCCGTGACGAAGGCGTCCATGCTCGCCCCGGTCCCGAAGCGCGCGGCGAGCACCGCCTCGCGGACATAGGCCGCGGGCTTGCTGAGGACCAGCCCGAGCGCCACGACGCGCGCGGCGTCGGTCGCTGGCGCGCCAGGGGCGAGGTCGGCGGGGGCCCCGGCGGGCGTTCCCGTGGCGGGACTCCCGTCCGGCCGGGCAGCCCCCCCCGCGCCACCGCGGCCCAGCGTTCCCCCGTCGCCACGCCCGACACCATGGCCCGGTGAGGCGGTCCGCCCCCCTCGGCCCTGCGCAGCGTCTTCCCCAGCGGTCGTGGCGTCTTACCTCCCGCACCACGTCTCGGTGACCAGCGCGACCTGGGAAGGCGCGACCTGCCGCTCCATGCCCGCGTCGCCGGGTGATACGGCATACAGCGCATCGGCGCGCCAGGGGAAGGGTAGCGAGTGACAAGGGACGACCCGTTCTGGAATTCTCCACGGCCAAAGCCGGGGGGGTTCTGGGGCACATTCGCTTCGGCCTCTGCCAGACTTTGCCGGGCTCGGGTCTGCCCTAGTACGCCATGCTGGCCCTCGGCCTCCGCTTGGAGGGCGGGTCCGCACGGGCGTGGCGCAAGCACCCCTTTCGCGTACGACCCACCCGTCCCCTCGCGGGGCGGACCGAGAAACCGGCCCCCTCGCGGGTTGGTTGTGCTGCCTGCCCCGCTCGCTCGCCGCAGCGCGTCCTGATCTTGGCCGCACCCGCCCGCCAGCGGGTTGGGCCCCGAACCCAACCGCCGGGTCCCGGCAAGCGGCGCGCTGACCGTGGCGGCCGTTCCTGGAGATGCGCGCGACTGACGATGAGCCAAGGGATCGCACCCTGGGAACCCAGGCCGTGCCACTGCGGCGCGGGGGAGGGGCCGGCCCGCACCGATCGTACCATATGTATTCCATTGTATTCCATTCGCATGCAAGCGGCCCCATCGACGTCGATGCGGCCCTCTCCGCGCCGCTCACCTCCGGGTACCCGGCAGCGGGGGGGGCCATGGCCCCCCCCCGCGGTAGCCGGCGGCGCGTAGCGCGTGGTTGGCCGCGGCGGCCCCGGCGGCGTAGGCGGACGCGGCGGACGCCGCCGTCACGCCCGGGCCGCGCAGCCGCCCGACCGTGGTGGCGAATGCGGCGGCGGCGGCGGGCACGCGCCGCAGTCCCGGGGGCGGGTAGAGGTCCTCGCGCACGGAGGGGAGCAGCGCACCGGGATCGACCCCGCCGGGCGCGACCAGGGGCGGGGCCTGGCCGGCCATGCTGCGCAGGACCGGGATCAGGCCGAGCCCGCGCACGAAGCGCTGGCCGTCGAACCCGGCCGTCCAGACGAGGAACTGCAGGGCAGCGCCGCGCTCGGGCGCGGACCGGGGGATACCGTGCGCCCACGCCGCGGCCGGCACCACGGCGCGCGCGGGGAGCACGGGGAAGCCGGCCACCCCCACGTCGAGCCCGGCATCGATCCAGGCGTCGATCTCGTCCTGCGGGACGAAGTGCCGGAGCGCCAGGGCCGGCCGCCGCGCCAGGGGGACCCCCGCGCGCCCCCACGGCGCGGCGGACGCGAGGCCCGTGACCCGGGCATAGGCGCGCAGGGCCTCGACAGCACGGTGGCTGGCGCTGGGGAGGAAGCGCCCGCTGGCGTCGACCAGCGGCGCGCCGAACCCGGCGATCAGGGTCGCCCACAGCCCCTGAACCACGGCGGCCGGGAGCGGGGCGAGGACCGGGGCGCCCGGCCGGGCGGCTGCAAGGCGCGCGGCCGTTGTGAGAAAGGACGCCAGCGTCCAGCCGGGCCGTGGCAGCGGCACGCGCGCGGCGGCGAACACGGCCCCGTCGAAGAGCACCACAAGGCGGCTGCGCACCATCGGCATGCCAACCTGGCCGGTGCGCCCGCCAAAGGCCGCCCACGTAGCGGGATCCACGTCCACCGGTGAAAAGCCAGAGATGTCGAGGAACCCGCCGAGCGGCAACAGCCCGCCGAGGACCGCGGGACCAAGGTCGGCGTCGCGCAGTCCGACGGCGCTGGCGGCGGCCGGGCGGGCGAAGGCGAGGCGCACGTACGGGTGGCCGACATCGAAGGCGTTGGCCAGGGGCGACTGCGGCAGAGGTTCGGAGACCACCTCCAGCGTCACCGGCCCCGGGGGCGGGGGGCCGATCCGACACCCCGCCAGGGAAAGGCCGCCGGCCAGCGCGGCCACCGCGCGGAGCGCCGTGCGGCGCGAGACCCGGCGCGCCTCGGGGGGAAGGGCAAAGCGAGACGCGGGGGGGGCAGCCGGCCATTGCGCCCGCCCCGGCGGCTGCGGCATGTCGTCCCCCGCCGGGCTCCGGTCCGCGGGACGGCCGGTCGGCGTCAAGCCGGATCGCCGTCCGGGGCTCTATGCGCGCCCGCCAGCGCACGCAGCCCGCCTGTCAGCCGGCTCCCTGGGCCCAGGGGCCGATGCGCACGCCACGTGCCGCCGACGCGGGGGCGTCGGGGCCACGCCCCTAGGGGCGCGCGCCACCATACGGTGCCGGGTTGTGCGGTGGCGCTCAACGAGTCGTCGCGCCGGCATGCTGGCGCCGCACCAACGGCCCGGCGCACCGTCGCGGCCGGAAGGCCAAGCCGCGCAAGGGGCGGCGGGTAAGCGGCCTGCGTACGCGGCCCGCATCCGGGGCCGCTCTGCCGTTGCCTGATGGACCGCAAGGCAGATGGCTGGCGCGCGCACCCCAACGGTGCGCATGTGCTCGGACGGGCCACGTGCTCCACCCGCACCGCCCCGGAGGTGGGCCCCGGTACGGCGGCACCTGCGCGGGTAGACGTGGCGAACGCACCAGGGACGAGGCGAGTGGGCGAGACGCGGGGCATGGGGCGCCGCTCCTCTCCTCCGCAACGAGCGGGCGCGTGCCAGACCGCCACGGGGCCCGACGCGCGGCTGCGGGACGACAGGAGGACCGCCTCGCGGCGGAGCCATCCCTCGGCTGTTGCCATAGCACGCCAGCACCCCCCCGGGCAAGGAGGTGCGATCCGACCACGGGGCGGCGCCGTTCGCGGTGACCAGCCTGGGCGCGCCGCCATCGCGGATAGCGGGCGACACCGCGGAGACCGTGCCTCCGCGGGCAGCGAGCCGGACCGCGGCCGCCTGAACCCCGCCACGGGAGCCGGCACCGCGCCCTGCGGCCCATGGCCCCAACCCGAACGACACCACCCTGCGCAGGGCCGCGTCGTTCTCGGCAGACGGCCTCAGCGACAAGGGCTCGCGGCGTATGGCGACAGCCCGGGGCATACGGCGGCTCTGGGGAACCCCTCCGTGCACCGCCACCGTGGGTCCGGCTGGCCAAAATCGTCCGGTCGTTGCGGTGGCCGGTACCGGGGCGGACACCGCGGGTGCCCCGGCCTACCGCCACACGGCTGTGTGCGCCATCGTTCGTACCCCCACCCCCCAGGAGGAACGACGCCACCCTGCCACCCGGCACAGGGCTGCGTCGTTCTTGGCAAACCTCCTCAGCGACAAGGCTTAGCGGGTAGTCGGCAGATCGGGGTGCGCACGGGCGGGACGGGTCGAGGGTGCGAGGCGCCACGGCGGGCCCGGACGCGCGAATCGCTTGCGGCCCAAGGTGACTCGCAGACCCGGGGGTGAACGGCCGGTGGAGGCCAATGCCATGCCTCACCGTTCAGAGCCAAAGCCGCCTGGAGGAGTGACGCCACCCTGCCACCCGGCGGCGCCCGGGAGGGCCCCAAGCGCGCTCGGCGAAGGGGCCAGTGCCGCGCCTACGGACGTCGCGTGTCCGGCCGCCCCGTTCTCCCGGAACGGCACCGTGCGGTACCCGCGCCCGGGTGGACGGCGCCCCGCACGCGACCGGGCAGGTGGCTGCGCACACCATGGCGGACAGGGCCGCGCCCAGGCGGCGGGCCCCCCTGTTCCGTAGGCGCGCCGTGCTGGACTGCGCGCATGAGGGGCGCTGCCCCTTGAGGAAGGGGCACGTGGCCAGGGCCGCGCGGTGCGCGGCCGGGCAGGTGGGTGCGTGCACCATGCCCAGGCGCCCCCCCCCCGACCGCCGTGGGCGCCCTGCAGGGCGTGGTCGTGCGTCCTGCGCTGCCCCTCGGGGGGCGGCGCGCTGCCTTGGCGCACCAGCGTGGCGATGGCCATGTGCACACGGCTCTCCCTTCGGCGCGCGCAGGCGCCGCGCCCCTGTACGGCCCGCCCGTGGCCCGGACCGGTTTGGCCCCGCGGCTTCCCGCGGCACCCGGGGGGGTGTGCCCGCGCGGGGCGGACGCCGGGGCCTGACGGTCGCGTACGCCCCAGGAGAGAGGGGGCCCGCCCGTGCGCCTGCGCTGGCGGCAGGGAGCCGGACCCGCGCACGTCGTCCTCCGCGCCTCGGTGCCCGGTGCCCGCTGGGACCGACCCGGGAACGAGTCGGCCGCGGTCCAGGTGTGGCTTGACGGCGCATTCCACCAGGACGTGGTCCTGGTACACGGCGAGGAGGAGGCGGCGTACGAGCGGCTGCTGGGGGAACTCCCGGCGGGGCCGCACGAGGTGGAGGTGCGGCCGCACCCCCTGGCGCCTCCGCGTTCCTCCGCGCGGCTCACGGACCTCGCAGCCGGCCCCGTGGACCCGCGCGACGAGGGGGAGGCTCTGGCCTGGCGCCATGCGCCCTGGATCTTCACCCGGGCGGAGAGCGACCCGTGGGAGTCACTCTGGACCGATACGCCGCTGCTGCTCTTCTACCGCCTCGCCACCGACGTGCTGGAATACCAGTGCGTCTTCAGCAACGAGGACGGCGGGACCGACACCCGCGGGCTGCTGGCGCAGTGGGGGCGCACCACCGACATCGAATGGGTGCTGCGCGTCGACCGCTGCGGCGGGCCGACGACGATTCAGGGCCGCCACCATCGGACGGAGGTCCACCGGGAAACCAGCCTCCTCGGCCGGCGCACCCTGCAGGTTGTGGGGCTGCACGGCATGGTCGGGAGCGAGCCGCCCTCCGGTGCCATGCGTTCCCTGTTCCTGCCCCGCTTCCGCTGGGACGACGCGGATCCGCGAGAGGCGGTGATGGACGCGCACCCCTGGACCTACCGCCTCGCCGCCCTGGAGATGGCCCGCGAGGGCAAGCTGCGCCCGGAGACCGCGGCGGACGACCCTACCCCGGGCGACCTGCGTGACTACCTCTACGCACAGGTGCTGCGGGCAGACAAGGGGGCGCCGCAGACCGGGATCGAGATCCGCGCGCACCTGGCCGACGGCCGCATCTTCTCCTCGACCCACGGTGATCCACGGCAGGCCTGCCGCCGCCCCTGCCCCTTCTCGACCACGGTGAAGCTCCCCCGGGGTGCCTCGCCAGTCGCCATCGACGCGGTCGCCTGTCCAGCGCCGGGGGCCGGCGCCGTCCGCCTGCAACTGCACAAGGCCTTCCATCTAGGGACGGACTTCCTGCCACTGCCCCCGTTCGCCGCCGGACCGCCGGTCGCGATCACGGCGGCGGCACCGGCGGTACGGCTGTGGCCGGGGGGCGGGTGAGGGGGAAACGAGGCGACGGCCGGCCTTCTCCACGGGCAGGAGAGCGGCCCGGATGCGGGCGATGGGCGCGGCAGCACTGGAGCGCGGCCCATCCGGCGCGGGAAAGCCCTTCCCCACCCGCCAGCGCGTCCAGGAGGATTACGGCGGGCGCAGCAAGGCCGGCCCTCGCGGCGGACGGAACTCGACCGCACCCTGCTGCGAGGGACGACCGACCCTCATCCACCGTCCCGGTCTTCTCCGGGGGAGCCGGACGCCGCAGGCCCCCTAGGGCTGGCACGGCGCGAGCCGCTACCCTGGGCCCAGGGACACACGGGCTCCCGGCGGCATCCAGCGGCGGATTCTCGTCGGGTCCGGCCGTCCGTTCACACCGCCAGTGGCCGCAACCCGACGGCCACGCGCTGAGCCTGAAGGAAAAGCCGGCTGTAGTAGCGGTCGTGGTGCCCGGTGAACTCCTCGGGACGGATGGTCGCGCTCCGCGGGGCGCCCGCCCCCGGCGTCCATGCCGACGCCGCGCAGGTCGCGCGCTCCCCAGTAAACAGGGCGAGGGCGCCAGCGACCGGGACCTCCAGCACCTCGGCCACCTCGGCGGGGTCCGGCGTCAGCGCGTCAGGCCGGACATCCGTGACATAGAGGAACACGTCGGCGACCTCGCGGTCGATCAGGTAGCCGTGGCGGCCGGCGTCGACGGAGCGGCCAAGCGGGATCAACCGGTCGGGCTCCAGGGTGAGCCCAAGTTCCTCCTCGGACTCGCGGCACCCCTCACGCACACCCTCGCCGGCCCGGTAGTGGCCGGCCACGGAGGTGTCCAGCGCCCCGGGATAGGTGGCCTTGGCCGCGGAACGGCGCTGCACCAACACGGTGCGGTGGACGGGCGAGACCAGCCAGCAGTGGAAGCTCCGGTGCCAGTCCCCGTCGAGGTGCACCAAGCCGCGCTCCTTGGCCCCGAGATGGCGCAAGGAGTCGTCGTAGATGTCCAGCATCTCCCCCGTGCGGTGGCGGCGGACACGCTCCTCCATCCGCGCGGCCAGGGCCAGCGCGAGGTCCGGGTCGCCCCGGAGCAACGCCTCTCCCTGCAGGGCGAGGAGTTCGGGGTTGGTACGGGTGTCCGGGTCCTGCGGGGTACTCCCTGCGTGCGCCATGGCCGCCATTGTACCGCCCGGCGCCGGGGACGGTTGCCGCGGGCCGCCACGCACGGTAGCGCCGCCGCGCAAAGGTGGTCCGCAGTCGCAAAGACGCCGACCGGCGCGAGCGGGAAGATCGCGCTGCTGGCGGCCGACCGGGCCGGTTCGCACCCTCTATCCGCCGCGGGAGGTTGTCCCCGCGGACGGCGAGAACCCGGAACGCCCGGCTGCACCGGGCGCGGCGCGACAGACGGACGCGAAGGGGTGGCGGGGCGACGTGGACACGCTCGACCTGACGGCGGTACGGACCGACCTGGGCCTGGACGAGGGGCAGCGAGGCTGGCTCGACGCGCTTGCCACCGCGGGCGAGCCCCCCGCGCCCCTGCGCCTGCCCCCGCCGCGGCAAGCCGCGGCCCTGCTGGCGCAACTGGGGGTCGACCCCCTCGACGTCCGCGAGGTCGTCGGCACGTTGCCGTCGCCCGAGGGACAGCCGGCGCTGTGGTGGCTGCTCCAGCGGTCGGCGCACCTGATGCGGCGCCACATGGGCGACATCGACACCGACCTGGGCTGGCCCCGCTTGCCGGCCGCGCTGGGCGCGCACGGACGCTTCTTTCTGGTCTACCTCTTCCTCGCGATCCTGGACGACGTGCAGGCCTGGCACCAGGCGCACGGGGTGGACACGGCGACGTCCTGGGAGTCGCTGTCGGCGCTCGCCCTCGACATGCGCCTGCGCCGCGCGCTGCACGGGGAAGGCGGGCTGTTCGAGCACGGCTGGATCACCCTGCCCTTTCGCGCCTGCCTCTACGCCTTGGGCAGGCTGCAATACACGCCCTTGCGCCTGACGGAGGCGCGGGTGCGGGCCTGGGTCGATCCCACCGAACTCGAGCGGATCGGCCCGGGGAGCCGCCCCGGGGATCCGGCCGTCGGCATCCACATCCCGGAGGCGGGCCCGATGCCGCCGGAAGACGTCGACCACTCGCTGCGGCGGGCGCGGGATCTGTTCGCACGCCCCGCGCCGTGGGGTCCCTGCCGCGTCGCGGTCTGCGACTCCTGGCTGCTCGACGATCAGATCGCCGCCTACCTGCCGCCGGCCTCCAACATCGTGCGCTTCCAGCGCCGCTTCACCCTGTTCCCCCGGACCGAAGAGGGCGACCGCAGCGTGTACAACTTCGTCTTCCACCGCTCGGAGGCCCCGGCCTCCCTGGACGAGCTGCCACAGCGGACCGCGCTGGAGCGCGCGCTCGTCACCCACCTGCGCGCGGGCGGCCACTGGCGGACGCGCACGGGGTGGCTGGCGCTCTGAAGAGCGGGCAGGGATCGGGGGCGATGGGGCACGGCACGCGGCCGCCTGTCGCTGGATCGGGGTGGGCGGGCGGAAGACGGCCCGTCACGGGGTGCGCGAGCGGGCGCGCCCTTACCGGCCTTCCGCACCCCCATCGACGGTAGTCAGGATGCTTGGCGAACCCTGACTATGATAGATGGGAGATGGTGTTAGCCTGGCAATGGGTGGGAACACGCTATTACCCTGACTTTCGCAAAGGGGCGGCCGATCGCCTTGGTGCCCAGGGGCCGGCCCCTCGCCACGACCTCACCCGCTGCCGTCGCGGGGTCCTTCTGCGCCAGCGGCGTCCGCCTGACACTGCGAGATTCAGGATTACTGCCCTTTGCTCCGGTAGATACGGGGAACGGAAGCGGGCGTGAAGAAATGGTCACTCCTTCGGCAAGAGGCATCTTGTCGCTGTGAACAACTATGCAAGGCATCGACGGCAGCGGCTCATCCTAGGATCAGGGAGTACCAAGGGTAGGACTATCCCGTACGCCATATTGTGGTCACCTGGCAAAGACGGGCCCTTATGTTGTAAGCCCGGGCGTGCAAGCAGCGACGACGGCGCGGGCGGGAGCCTCACCCGAGACGTTCATTGCGGGTTGTTCGGAGTGCCTGTCGCCCGGATCCTTTCGGGACCTGCTGACAGAAACCTCATTGAGCGAGGGGGGAAGGCGACCTTGAGCACTACACGGGCCAAGGCCGCCACGTACGAGGCGTACGTGGCGCTGGCCTCGGAGAGCCGCATCGTGGAGTGGGTGGGCGGGGAGGTCGTAGAGCACGTGCCGCCGACGACACGGCATCAGAAGGTGGCGCTGTTCCTGGCGCGGCTGCTGGCCACGTTCGTCGAACGCGGCGGGCTCGGCGAGGTGTTCATCGCCCCCTACGCCATGCGCCTCGGGCCGCAGGGGCCAGTGCGCGAGCCAGACGTCCTCTTCGTCGCGCAGGCGCATGCCGAGCGCGTTAAGCCCGACGGGCTGGAGGGACCGGCTGACCTGGTGATCGAGATCCTGTCGCAGGACAGCGTGGCGCGCGACCGCGTGGACAAGTTTTACGAATACGAAGAGGCAGGCGTGGCCGAGTACTGGGTCATCGACCCGCGGCCGGGCCACCGCCAACGGGCCGAATTCTGGGTCCTCGGGCGAGATGGCACATATGCACCGGTGCCCGTGGACGACAGCGGGGTCTACGCTTCCGCCGTGGTGCCGGGCTTGCGCTTGCGCCGGGATTGGCTCTTTGCCGATCCCCTGCCGACTGTGGCCGGGGCGTACGGCGAGATGGAAGGGGCCCGGTGAGCGGCTACCCGGGCCGGGGCCGTCGCTCAGCGCTCACCGACCGCAAGCGCCGCGAGGGCGCGGCAGCCGGGGCCTCCCCCAGACCCCCGTGCTTCCATACCGGCTTCGCCCAGCCCGGCGCCTCGGCCAGCACGTCCTCCCGGTGCAAGCCCCCCATGCCGGCGGCGCCACGCGGCATGAAACCTGACTTTCGCAAAGGGGCGGCCGGTCGCCTTGGTGCCCAGGGGCCGGCCCCTCGCCACGACCTCACCCGCTCGCGTCCTGGGGTCCTTCTGCGCCAGCGGCGTCCGCCTGACACTGCGAGATTCAGGATGAAAACGCGGGCGGGTGTCGGCGACTGCACCTAGTAGTCCTCAGCGCACATGACTACTACTAGTAGTGGCACCCGCGGCCTGCGATTTTCGGGACGGCGCCCCGCAATGCCTGTCCCCCTTGGGCGGCGGGGCGTCAAGGGCGCGTAGCTGGCCGCGGGCCCTTGTCCTTGACGCCTTGTCGCCCAAGGATAGGCTCGGTTGGCCGGGGCGCCGTCCCTCGCCCCTACCATGAGCGGTTTCCACGCATTTGCCGTGAGCCGCTACATGCGGAGACTACATGTGGGGCCCGGCACCCGGCGGCCAGGGGATGAACGGCTACGCCCCCCAGGACATGGCGCGCTTCCACGCCTGGTTGCCCACGCGATACGGCACCCTCGCGGCCTTCAACCGCGGCCATGCAATCCACTTCGTGTCCTGGGGAGCCGTGCCCGCGGCGACTCCGGGACAGCGTGCAGGAGGTGCGTCGCCGGCTGGTCGAATGGTTTGCCGGTATGCGCTTCCGAGAACACCTCTTTGCCGCGCGCGGCATTGCGCGCTGCACCGCACTACTCCGCCCGGACGTATGCCCCCCGCTCCGGGCCCTTGGCCCCATTTCTGCGGCCCCATGAAATGTCAGTGCGGCGGACAGTATTAGCTGCACCCTACCGACTTCGCCATGAGTGGCGCGGCTCGTACCCGAGCAGCGTGCGCGCGCGTTCTATGCTGTACAGCGCCTCGCAGCCTGCGAGCGCACGGGTGACCTCCGCCCTGGGCGCGAAGCGGCGCGCGAGGTCCTCCGAGGGTAGCGCGCTGCGTGTGTCCGCCGCCCCAATGTTGAGGGCGACGAATCCCAGACCGTCCCGCTCCACCGCCAAGCGGCACGCCAGCGCCACGTCACGCACATCCACGTAGGACCACAGTTCCGCCCTGCAGGGGAGAGACGACGGATCGCCCAGGGGCCCGCCCGGATAGCGCGCGGGGTGCACCACCCAGGGGTAGCGCATGCAGACGACCTGGCAGCCCGTCGCGCCCACGTACTCCCGCCCCATCTGCTCCAGCAACCGCTTGGACAGGCCGTACCCGTTGACCGTCGGCACGAGGTCGTCCTCCACCAACGGGATGCGCGGCGGGAGGCGATCCTCCGCGGGCGGGTTGTAGCCGTAGGCCCAGATGCTGGAGGCCAGGACGGCGCGCGGGATGCCGTGCGCCCGCACCGCCTCCAACACGTGGTATGTGGTCACCACATTGGGGTCGAAGGCATCCCAGTCCGGCGTGCGCGTGCCGGGCACCGCCGCCAGGTGCACCACGGCCTCCACGCCGCGGAGCGCGGCGACCGTCGCACGGGGGTCCGCCACGTCCAGCATTGTCACGCCTTCGACCACGTCCGAGGGCCGGTTGTCTAGGGCCAGCACCTCGTGCTCTGCGCCGCGCAGTTCCGGCACCACCCACCGCCCGATACCCCCGCTCGCCCCCGTCACCGCCACACGCACGCGGCATGCACCTCCCTGACCGTCAGGCTCGTCCGGGCCCTGCCGTCGGCCGGCTGCGTGGAGAGTACGACGGGCGATGCGCGGAAGCATGCCGTTCCCGCCGCCGGCGGAGGGCGGTGGCGCGCAGGTGCTCTCTGCGCGTTCGAACCGCCTCCCCGCCCGGCCGGCAGGTCCCGCCACCCCCTCCCGCCGAACACCGCCGCCATGGTCACGATCACCGGACGGCACTACGCCACCGGGGTACCGCTGCGCCTCTCCTGGGACGGCGCCCGCATCATCGAGTGCGCGGGGCTGCGCGGCGCCGACGCGGCAGGGTGCGACGGCTGGCCCGTGCTGGCCCCTGCCCTGTTCGACATCCAGGTCAACGGGTACGGCGGGCTCGACTTCGCGGCGGAGGAGAACCTCGGCCATCTCGCGGACACGCTGGCCGGTTTCGGCGTGGCGCGGTTCTGCCCCACCGTCGTCACCGGCCCGGACGAGCGCATCGGCCATGCGCTATCCTGCATCGCCCGGGCCCGGGCCGCCTCGGCGGCACTGGCCGCGGCGGTGCCATGCATCCACCTGGAGGGGCCCTATATCTCTGGCGCGGACGGCGCCCGCGGGGCCCACCCGCTCGACCATGTGCGTGACCCCGACTGGGACCATTTCAGCCGGCTGCAGGACCAGGCCGATGGCCACATCGGCATCGTGACCCTGGCCCCCGAGCGTCCGGGGGCCATCGCGTTCATCGCGCGCTGCGTCGCGGCCGGGATCGCGGTCGCACTGGGGCACACGGCGGCCGACGCCGCCACCATCGCGGCCGCGGTGGACGCGGGCGCACAGCTCTCCACGCACCTCGGCAACGGCCTGGCCACGCCGATGGACCGCCACCATAACCCCCTATGGCCGCAGCTGGCCGACGAGCGGCTCGCCGCGTCCTTCATCGCCGACGGCGAGCATCTGCCCGCTCCGGCGCTGGTCGCCATGATCCGCGCCAAGGGCGGGGTGCGCGGCAGCATCCTGGTCAGCGACTCCGTGGCCGAGGCCGGCTTACCGCCGGGACGCTATCCGGGCGTCGGCGGCACAGCCGTCGATGTGTTGCCCACGGGCCGCATCCAGTTGGCCGGCACCCCCTACCTGGCCGGGTCCGGCGCGCACCTCTTGGCCTGCGTGGCCCATGCCACCCGCTGCGGCGCCGCGACGCTGGCCGAGGCGGTCGACATGGCGGCGCTCCGCCCCGCGGGCCTCCTGGGGCGCCCGTCGGGCGGGCTGCAGCCCGGGGCGTCGGCTGACCTCATGGCCTTCCACCCCGGTCCAGACGGTGCGCTGGACGTCTGCCTGACGGTGCGAGACGGCCTGGTCGTGCATGACCGCCGGCCGGAGTGACGCCCCGCCGGCCGGCGGTCGAAGCGGGATGGCAGAGGCGCCGGCGACGCACCGGCACGCTGTGGCGGGAGCATGTGGCACAGGCGCGTGCCCGACCCAGCGCGGTGGACGTCCCCTGGTGGGACCGGGTGCGCACAACGAAGGCGCAACGCCGCGCTCGTGGGGGGCAGCGGCAAGGTAAGGGGTGCACGGCGCCCCCTACCCGGACCCCGGGTCCACCCGCTTTGGCACACGCTTCTGTGAAGAGATGCGGGCGGATGCAGCCGGAGCGCCGCACCCGTCGTACGGCCCTGGCCAAGTCCGCGGCCTGGGCGACGTAAGCGTTCAGCCCGGGGGTGGAAGCGCTCAGAACGCGCGAAGGTTTGCGCCCCAAGGGGCTTCCCCGGCGACCGGTCGTCAGACGGGAGGGAATCGATCCCGCGACCGGCTCGTCTGGGTTCATCCGTTAAGAGAGAGTTCCCGCCAGTAGTATGCCAATCTCCTTCGCGCCACCACCTGTAGGGCCATAGGCGGGTGCTACCTCCCCCCGGAACGCATACTGGGCGACGCGTGCGACGCGGCCACCGCCTCCGCACCCGGCGGCAGCGCCCAGACTAGTGTACGGACAACCGAGAAGCTGGCGGGTGGGACAGGCGGGGAATGCCCCACCCGCCGCGAGCGCGGCCGCCACCGGTGCAAACCGCGCGGCGCCTCGCGGCGCGGCCGTACGTCCGCGCCCGACGGTCGGGGGACACTGGGGGAAGCGCGGGGAGGCGGCACTAGCCCGCGGCGGGTAGCGCCGCCTCCCGACATCCCGAGGCCATTGGGCGGCGGCCCCTAATCGGCGGACGGCGCCGCCACTGCCCGGAGCCGCGGTCCCGCCAGCCACCCCGCCACAGCGACCACCGATGGGGAGCACCCCAGACCGGTCTCTCTGACCCCCAGGGACGGCGCCGTCACCAGCGGCGTCGCCGCCAGCAGCTGGACCGAAAGCCTTGCGGCACAAAACGCGGACTTGCGAAAGCATCTCCGTGGCGGGGCGCTGCCTCAGCCGGTGGCCGGTCTGGTCCAGAGCCAGAATGGGTGGCCACAAGGGACAAGGAAACCGTGGTCTCGCGCAATAGTTTTCGCGGCGGTCGCCTAGCGCCTAGGCCCCAGCCTGTCCCTTGCGCACCCAGTCGCTGACGGTGGCCACACGCCTGCCCATGTAGCGCGCCGCGCCCAGCACCTCGGCCGAGGGCTCCGGCTGGCCGTTCATCGCGGAATGGCTGACCCCGTACGGGTTGCCCCCTGAGGCAAAGACGATGGGGTCCGTGTACCCGGGCGGCACGAGGATGCAGCCCCAGTGGGACAGGACGGTGTAGACGTTCCACAGGGTCATCTCCTGGCCGCCGTGGGGGTTCGCGGCCGCGGTGAAGGCGGCGCCCACCTTGTTGGCCAGCTTGCCCTGCGCCCACAAGGGTCCGGTGCTGTCGAGAAACTCCTTGAGCTGGGCCGTGACGGCGCCGTACCGCGTGGGGGAGCCGAAGACGAGGGCGTCGGCCCACTCCAGGTCGTCCAGCGTCGCCTGGGGCACGCCGCGCGTAGCCTCGCGGTGCGCGGCCCACACGGGGTTGGACTGGATGGCCGCCTCCGGGGCCAGCTCGTGAACCTGGCGCAGCCGGACCTCGGCCCCGGCGCCCTCCGCGCCCTCCCCCACGGCCTTCGCCAGGCGGTAGACCGTACCCGTGGCGCTGTAGTAGATGACCGCGACCTTCGAACCCATCGTCTCACTCCTCGGTGGATCGCTGGGCCTGGCCCCCCGCGGCCGCCCTGCGGAACGGATGCCCCGCCAAGACCACGGGAGCCTGGCCATCAGCATCTATTCATACTACACCTGCTCACTTTTTACAACCACATCAAGGCCGGTAGTGGCGCGCTAATTCCGAGGCGTAGCGCACGCCAAGCCCCTGCCCGTGCGCGGCTAGCCAGGGACGGAAGCCGATGCGCCCGGCGGGCGCCTCCTCCGCAACCAGCAGGCCCGCCATGAGGCCGCGGATCTCGTCGCGCGTCACCACCACGTCACCGACGGCCGCGCCGAGGAGGCGGCCCAGCGCGTGGACGGCGCCGGGCGGCGCGGACACCACCAGGGCGTGACTGCCGACGGCCGCGGCGACCGCCTGCACGAGGTCATAAAAGGTCAGCGTCTCTGGACCCACCGCGTCCACGGTCAGGTTGCCCGATTTGGCACCCGCTTCGACCGCGAGGCGCGCCACGTCTTGCACGTGCACCGGCTGCACCGGGTAATCGCCGGACCCGAATATGGGATAGACCGGGAAGCGGCGCAGGATCCAGGCGATGTTGTTGACGAGGACTTCCCGCCCCCCGAAGAGGAGGGAGGGCCGCACCACGGCGTACCCCAGGCCGCTGGCGCGCAGGACCTCCTCCAACTCGCCCTTGCCGCGGAAGTAGGGGAGCGGGGAACGCGCCGAGGCGCCGGTGATGCTCACGTGCACCACGCGCCGCACCCCGGCCGTGGCCGCGGCCCGGAACAGCGCGCGGGTGTGCCGCACTGCGGCCGCGTGGCTCTCCGCGTCGCGGGCGAAGCGTACCCAGTAGGTGTTGAAGAGCACGTCCACACCGAAGAGGGAGCGGGCCAGGCCCGCCTCGTCGGAAAAGTCCAGCGGCCACGCGGGCACGCGGCCCTCGAAGCAGTCGCGCCCGGGATGGCCGGTGAGCGTCCGCACCTGATGGCCACCCTCCAACAGGAGCGCGGCCACATGTCGGCCCGTGTAGCCGAAGGCGCCCGTGACCGCCGCGACCAGGGTCGCCTGCGGCCGGTCGCTGCTCATTCGGCCGCGGCCGGCGGCGCGAACCCGGGTTGCGCACGCCGCTTGGGGGACACCGCCTCCACGCGCGCCACGGCATGCCAGGGCACGGCGGCGAGGACCCGCCCGCCCTGGCCGGCGCGGCCTTCCTGGTCCAGCTCACCGAGCAGGCCGTCGTCGTCCTCACGCACCACTCGCCCGAGGGACACGACCTCGCCGCTCCAGAGCCCGAGGCGCAGGACGGCGCCCTCGGGCGCGGCCGCGCGCAGGGCCGTCAGCAGGGCGCGCGGGAAGGGGGCCGCCGCGGCGGGCGGGGGCGCCCCGGAGTCTCCTGGCATGCAGGCATCACCTCGTATCAGGAGTCGCCACGCGCGCGCGCGGCAGGGGAATCCGC
>JAJZZC010000394.1 GCA_021797775.1 Bacillota bacterium | reverse complement strand
GGGGCGCGGGCAGAGGACGCGGTCGGCGTGGTGGAGGCGATCGTGGCGCGGGCGGTGGGCGACGCGGCACCGCGGGGCTCGGCGCGGGCGCCGAGGAAGGTGGTGGGAGCGGGCCGCAGCACGGAGGCGGGTGGGGCGGCGGCCGAGGCTTGGCGGGAGTTGCAGCGGGTGGACCTGGCGGGGTCGCAGATGCCGGCGGTGTGGTTTGCCTCTGGGGGGACGGGGGGCAACCAGGCCACCGTGGCCCTGGGGCTCGGGCCTGACGGTGGCAAGCAGCTGCTGGGGGTCTGGGCCGGGGGTGGGGGCGAGCACCGCTGCAGCCAGCAGGTGGCGAGCGAGCTCTTCGGCCGGGGCCTGAGCCGCGGGGCGACGTGGCTGGCGGTGACGGAGGGGCAGCGTGCGCTGGACCTGGCGCTGCGGCAGCAGTGGGGCCCTCGCGTGGTGATGGCGCACTGCCAGGACCGGGTGGCGGCGGCGGTCACGGGCCACCTGCCGGAGCGGTTGCGTGCCGGGGCCGCAGGGGCGCTGCGCAGGGCGTGGGATGGACCGGACGTGCGCCGGGAGTTGGAGGCCCTCGCGGCGTCGTGGCAGCACGACCACCCGGGAGCCGCGGCGCGCCTGCTCGGGGAGTGCGAGGCCACCGCCGCCACAGCCGCGCTGGGCCTGAGGGGCGCCCTGGCCCGCCGGCTGCGCGCGGTCGCGCCCGCCCGCTACCTGCTGTCGTGCTGTGTTCCCGGAGCGCGCGGCCGGTCGGGCCAGGACTGGGTCGCCGCGGTGGCTCTGCAGGCGCTGCGGCGCCAGGCGGGCTTCCGGCGGGTGCCCGAGCGCGCCGCCCTGGGTGACCTGCTGCGAGCCCTCGGCGAGTGGCAGGCGGTCCGGCCCGCGGGGTGAAGGAGAGCAGAGACGGACGTGCGCCCGCGGGCAGACACCCCGCGGGCGCACCACGAAGGAGCCAAACGCAGATGGCGGGCTACGCCGCGCCCCGGCCGGTTCCTGCTGCCCTGGCCGAGATCCGCCGACGCAGGGCCGAGAGCGCGGTGCGGGCTGCCGCCTCGGAACAGGTGGGTACCACGCTCCTGGAGTGGGCGCTGGCCGGGGCGGTGCCCCGTGCGCTCGAGCTGATGGACCAGGAAGTCGAGGAGCGGGCCGGGGAGCGCTATGACCGATGGGACGGGCGCCAGGGCTACCGCAACGGCGCGGCGCCGGGCTATGTGGTCGTGGGCGGGCGGAAGGTGGCGCTCCGCCGACCGCGCCTGGTGGACGCGGCGGGCCGGGACCTGCCGTTGCAGACCTACGCGGAGTTGCAGGACCCGCAGGCGCTCAACCAGACCGCCCTGCGCAAGGTGATCGCGGGGGTGGCGCAGCGCCGGGTGGACGCCGACCTGGAAGCGGACCAGCCCCTGCCGGAGGGGCAGCACGCGTACGGAGCGAGCAAGAGCAGCGTCAGCCGGCGCTGGATCGCGGCGACGGAGGCCACGCTCGCCGCGCAGGGCGAGCGCCGCCTGGACGACCGCCGCTACCTGGCGATCCTCATCGACGGCAAGGGCTTTGGCGAGCACCTGCTGCTGGCGGCCGTGGGTATCGACGAGCGAGGGCACAAGCACGTCCTTGGGGTCTGGGAGGGGGACAGCGAGAACGGCGAGGTCTGCCAAGCGGCGCTGGAGGACCTCGCGCGGCGGGGCCTCGACGTCCGCCGCGGCGTGCTGGTGGTCCTGGACGGAGGCAAGGGCCTGGCCGCAGCGGTGCGGGCGCTCTGGGGCGACGTCGCGGTCGTGGCCCGGTGTCGCATCCATAAGCAGCGCAACATCCTCCGCCACCTGCCCAAGGCCGAGCAGCGGCGCGTGCGGCGCGTCTTGCAGCAGGCCTGGCACGAGCCCGACGCCGAGGTGGCCAACGGGGACCTGCAGGCGCTGATCGCAGAACTGGAGGAGGCGTATCCCGCGGCCGCGGCGAGCCTGCGGGAGGGGCTGGCGGAGACCCTGACCTGCCAGCGCCTGGGCCTGCCTCCCGAACTGATCCGCGCCCTGGGAACGACCAACCTGATCGAGAGCGCCTTCTCGAGCACGGAGGCGGTCTGCCACCGCGTCTGCCGCTGGCGGAACGGCGCCCAGGCCCGGCGGTGGGCCACGATGGCCCTGCTGCGTGCGGAGCAGGGCTTCCAACCGGTCGCGAGCCCGGAGGCGATGACGACCCTGGCCCAGGCCATCGCCGCCGACCTGCAACGGCGCGCCGGTCCGCTCGCCGCCGACTGAGCGCACCACCGGCCGCCCGCGCGGGGCCGGAGTGCCACCAGGTGGCCTCCCCGAGCGTCCGACGTGCAGCGGGGAGTGGCGTGTGACGCCAACCCCTCCATGGCCGACCCCGTGGTGGAGTGAGTGCTCCCCTACGGCCAGGCCATCGGCCCGCCCGCGGCAGCCGCCGCGCTGGCCGCCCCGCCGACGGCGTCCCCCGCGCGGTGCACCACCGGACCGCACCGCGCCAACCGTTCTGAGGAGCCGGAGTGCCACCAGGTGGCATACCCGTGCGGTCTGTTCGGCATGCAGCGTGGCCGGCCCGCCGAGGTGGGGAGCGGCGTGTGACGCCAACGCTTCCATGGTCGACCCCGTGGTGGAGTGAGTGCTCCCCTACGGCCGGGCCATCGGCCCGCCCGCGACAGCCGCCGCGCTGGCCGCCCCGCCGACGGCGTCCCCCGCGCGGTGCACCACCGGACCGCACCGCGCCAACCGTTCTGAGGACCCTGGCCCAGGCCATCGCCGCCGACCTGCAACGGCGCGCCGGTCCGCTCGCCGCCGACTGAGCGCATCACCGGCCGCCCGCGCGGGGCCGGAGTGCCAC
>JAJZZC010000393.1 GCA_021797775.1 Bacillota bacterium | reverse complement strand
TCCCGCCGGCGGATGATAAACCGGGGGTGTCCCGAAAGTTGTGGGGTTTTGGGAGCGAGGAGAACCTCTTGTCGATACTATAGCACACCAGTGCGGTTGTGTCAACCCCCCGCCCAACCTGAGTTTTGTTCCAGCCGGCCCGCCTAGCGCATCCTGACTGTAGAGATCGTCTGTTCATCTCTGGCCGCGCCGTTGCGGGGTGGAGCGGCGGTGCCGCAGCTCTACCCTATGCTCACCCGAGGGCAGGCCAACCACAGCCTCCCCGCCGACCGCTATCGAGAGGTGCGCGCCCTGGGCGGGTTCCTGGACTCAGTCCGCCGCGCGCCGCTCGAGCACGCTCGCCAGCGCCGCCGCCAGGTGGGCCATCGCCTCTGGACTGGCGATGGGACGGAACCCCTCTTCCGCCCGCAGCAACGCCATCGTGGCCCAGCGCCTGGCCTGCGTCCCGCCCCGCCAGCGGCAGACCCGGTGGCAGATCGACTCCGTGGTCGAGAACGCATTTTCAATGAGGTTCGTCGAGCCGAGAGCGCGGATCAGCTCCGGGGGCAGCCCCAGACTCTGGCAGGCGATCGTCTCTGCCAGATGCTCGCTGAGCACGTCGGCGGCCGCGGGGCTGATCTCGTCCAACTCCGCAGCGATGGCCTTCAGCGCCTGCGTGGCCAGGAGCAGGTCCGGCTCCCGCCAGGCCGCGACCAGCTTGGCCGCGATGAACCTGCGCTTGGCCTTGGGCACGCGGTCCAGGATGTTGCGGCGGCGGTGCACCTGGCAGTGCCCCACCACCGCGACGTCCCCCCACAGCTGTTAGACCGAAGTTCCCCGGCGTCAGAAGCCGCGGATCCTACGGCAGCGCGGAGATCCGGCCTTCACTGGCAGAAAATGTAGACAGTAAATGCTCGGGGAACCCCTGGACACGGCTCGGCGCCCGTGATACGCTCCGCTCATGGCAAAGCGCGTGGGCAGCGTCTATGTCGCCGAGATCAAGTCGCGCTACAAAGACAAGGTCTACACCAGCTACCTGCTCCGCCACGCCTACCGCGAGGACGGCAAGGTCAAGCAGCAAACCCTCGGCAACCTCAGCGCCCTGCCCCCTGAGGCCATCGCCCTCCTCCGCGGCGCCCTGCATGGCCAGCAGTTCGTCCCCGCCAACGAGTCCTCCGAGATCATCTCCACCCGCCTCCACGGCCACGTCGCCGCCGTCGGTGCCATGTGCCGGCGCCTCGGCCTGGAGGCCCTGATCGATCCCGCCCCCTTCGCCGAGCGCGACCTGGTCATGGCCATGATCGTGGCGCGCGTCGTCGAACCCTTCCCCAAGCTCTCGACCACCGCCTGGTGGCAGAACACCACCCTCGTCGCCGACCCCACCGTCGCTGCCGCCGACGAGGACGACCTTTACGAGGCCATGGACTGGCTCGTCGCCCGTCAGTCCCGCATCGAGCGCAGGCTCGCCCGCCGCCACCTGCATGAGAGCGGCCTCGTCCTCTACGACCTCACGTCCAGCTACGTCGAGGGCTCCCACTGCCCCCTGGCCCTCCGCGGCTACAACCGCGACGGCAAGCGCGGCAAGGCTCAGGTCAACTACGGCTTGATGCTCGACGCCGACGGCCGCCCGGTCGCAGTCCAGGTCTTCGCCGGCAACACCGCAGACCCCAAGACCGTCCCCGATCAGGTGCGCAAGCTCAAGGACGACTTCCATCTCCAGCACGTCGTCCTGGTCGGGGATCGGGGCATGCTCACCAGCGCCCGCATCCGCGAGATCCGTTCCGACGGCGGGTTCGATTGGATCAGCGCCCTCCGCGCCAAGGACATCCAGGCTTTGGCCGCAGCCGGCGCGGTCTCTCGCTCCCTGTTCGATGAGCAGGACCTCGTCGAGATCGCCTCCCCCGACTTTCCGGGCGAGCGCCTCGTCCTCTGCCGCAATCCCTTGCTCGCCGAGGAGCGCGATCGGACCCGCCGCGCCCTGCTCGCCGCCACAGAAGTGCGGCTGGACCGTCTGCGGCACCGCGTCCTGGCCGGGCGCCTCAAGGACGAGGCCAAGATCGGCGCGGCCCTGCAGCGGGCCGTCGCCCGTCACAAGGTCGCCAAGCACTTCATCTGTGAAGTCCGTCCCGGTCACTTCTCCTTCCGCCGCGACGAGGACAGCATCACTGCCGAAGCGGCCCTTGACGGCATCTACGTGGTTCGCACCAGCGTCCCCGAGGGCCAACTCTCCGCCGAGCGCGTCGTCCTCAGTTACAAGTCCCTCGCCCATGCCGAGCAGGCCTT
Organism: Bacillota bacterium; assembly: GCA_021797775.1. Lineage (GTDB taxonomy): Bacteria > Bacillota > Sulfobacillia > RBS10-35 > JAJYVN01 > JAJZZC01. The sequence continues at coordinate 596 of JAJZZC010000393.1, read as the reverse complement.
CCGCACGCTCAAGTCCATCGACCTCCGCGTCCGGCCCATCCATCACCGCTTGGAGCCCCGCGTGCGTGCCCACATCTTCCTCTGCATGCTGGCCTACTACGTGGAGTGGCATCTCCGCGAGGCCTGGGCGCCCTACCTGTTCGAAGATGAGCACCCTGGCCGCCATGCGCACGATTCCGTCGTCCGGCCCGCCCTGCGCTCACCCCAGGCGCTCGAGAAGGCTCGCACGAAGCGCACGCCCGCCGGCGATCCCGTCCGCAGTTTTCCGGCCCTGCTCGCGTCCCTGTCCACCATCGCGCGCAACGAACTCCGCGTCCCCGCCCACCCCGAACTCGGCACGTTCCACCTCACCACGGTCCCTGACCGCCTTCAGGCAGAACTCCTGAGCCGCGTCGGATTGGAGGTCACCGCCGACCGTAGACAGAAGCCCACGGGCTGAGTTCCCCGCAAGCCCTCTCCCCCAAGCGATCGGGGGAATCTACCCCGGGGAACTTCGGGTTAGCGGGGGCAGCAGAAAACCCGTAGGGGAGCCTAACAGGCTACCGGGGACCCGGGAAGGGGCGGCGCGCGGGACCGGGCCGATCCCGGCAACGGAC
>JAJZZC010000392.1 GCA_021797775.1 Bacillota bacterium | reverse complement strand
GATCCACGTGGGGGTCCAGACCCGTCGTCTCGGTGTCCAGGCCGACCACGGGCAGGGACTCCGTCGCGGCGAGGGTGCGCCCGAACGCCTCCGCATCCGCCACCAACTGGGGGACAGGCGGCACCGTCGCGACGCGGGCCGCAGCCAGAGCCGCGGGCGGCGCCGCCTCCGCGGCAAAGAGCGCGTGCTGGCGGGGCCTCTGTTCCGCCACGAGGGAACCGGTTCACTGGTGCCGCCGCGCATCCTGCCCGCGGCCCCGCTGCCGCGCGTACCCCGGGGCGCAGCCGCCTGTCCCCGGCGACGGTACGGCGATCGGCCCGGCCCGGCCAGCGGAGGCCGGGAGGGCGGGGGCCGAGGGGCGCGACCCCGACCGCCGCAGGCAGGCCGAGCGTTCCCGCCCGGCAGGAAGCCGCCCGGCAGGAAGCCGCCCGGCCCGAACTGCTCGCGCGGCTTCGATTCAACCTGATTTTCGCAAAGGGGCGGCCCGTCGCCTTGGCGCCCAGGGGCCGGCCCTCGCCACGACCTCACCCACTGGCATCGCAGGGTCCTTCTGCGCCAGCGGAGTCCGCCTGGCACTGCGAGATGCACGTTACAAGGAAGTGTTGCTGGTGCTCGACAACTGCGAGCACCTCGTTGCCGCGTGCGCGGACGTGGCGCAGGCCCTCCTGCGCGCCTGTCCACGGCTGCAGGTCCTGGCGACCAGCCGTGCGCCGCTCGGCGCCGCGGGGGATGCGCTGCTGCTCGTTTACGTCGGTGCGCTCCGCCCGCTCGACGAAGACGTCGCGATCGCCGCCGCGCTCGTGACCTGGGCGCGCGTGGCGCTGCAGCACGCCAGCGGGCAGAGGCTGCCTACGCCCTGGGCGCCGTTGCGGCGTTCCGGCGCGGGCACCCTCAGGCCGCCGCGTCCGCGCAGCGGACTTGGGTCGGTGCCGGGCCGACGGCCGAAGGGCACGACCTGGCCGAGGCCCACCCCAGCGTCCGCGCCGCGGGGGAGCGTGGGAGCGGGGGAGCGGGGGAGCGGGGGAGCAAGCCGCGGCCGATCTGTTCGACTGCGCGGCGGGGGACGTCGGACTGGCTGTGCGGAAGGCCGCCGCCACCGGGGAACGGGTCTGACCGGGTGGCGGGAGCCGGCGAGGGACCTAGCCTTCATGCTTGATTCCCCCATACCGACGCGGTCGGCGCCACGCGGCATGAAAAAGGCGGGACCGGCTCCCGAACCGCCTTCTAGTAGGTCGTTGCAGGCGCATCCACTACGGGCAATGGGCTCGGCGGCCTTTTTCGGGGGACACGAGGTGCCATGGCTAGGACACTCGCCTCATGGCTACGGATCAGTAGGTCGGGGGTTCAAATCCTCCAGGGCGCACCAGTTGAAAGCCAACAGCGGCAAGGGATTGCGGTAACGGCTCCAGGGAAATCCTGGGGCCGTTCGGGCTTCTCTCCCCATAAACTCCCCATAATGCTCATCCGCTCCGCCGGTGCCGCCGTTCCGCCTTGGGCGTGAAGTCCCGGGTGCCCAGCAGCCCTCCGCGCCGGTCGGCCGCCTCGCCGTGCATCTCCGGCGTGGCGTGCCCGTACATGGCCAGGGTGGTGGCTGGACTGGCCTGGCCCAGCCGCTCCTGGGTGACCTTGAGCGGCTCGCCCTTGGCGATGGCCAGCGTGGCGCTGGTGTGCCGCAGGTCATGGAAGTGGATCGCCTCCGGCCCGCCGAGGCGCTTGCGCAGCCGGCGAAAGTGCCCGCTGATCCAGTTGGGATCGTAACGGCCGCCATCTTCCCAGCACCAGATCAGCCCGTCGTCGTGGTAGGCGGATCCGGCGTGCCGCTTCTCCTCGGCCTGGTGGCCGGCATGGACGCGGAGCACCCGCAGGGCATGCTCGGAGATCGGCACCGAAGACCGCGGTCGCCTGGCCTTCGTCGGCCCTTCGACGATCCCGACTCCGGTCTCGCGCTCAAACTTGGTCTGCACGAGCAGCGTCCGGCTTCCCTCGTCGAGGTCGGTCCAGCGCCGCGCGACCAGCTCGCCCTCCCGCAGGCCGGTGTCCAGTGCCAGGAAGTACAGGCTGTATAGCCGGTCGTCGCGGAGGGCGTCCAGCAGTTGGCCCACCTGCTCCTCCGAGAGGACAGGGCGCTCGGTGCGCCGGACGCGGGGGGCGTCGACGGCGTCCGCCACGTTGCGGGGCACCAGGCTCCAATGCAGCGCCGTGTTGAGCGCCTTGTGCATGATGCGGTGCAGATAGAGGACGTGGCTCTGGGCGAGCGAGCCGGCCTTGGCCGCGTAGAAGCTGGCCAACTGTTCCGGACGGAGATCCCGCAGCGGGATCGCGCCCAACATGGGCACAATGTGCAGCCGGATCTCGCCCTCGTAACTGATCGCCGTGGACTGGTCCAGGTTGGGGCGCACGTAGTCGGCGAGCCACTTGGTCATGAACTCGGCCACGGTGGTCCGCTCGGTCGAGGGCACGATCCCCTTGACCAGGGAGGCCTCCAATTCGGCGGCCACCTTCTCGGCCTCACGCCGGCTGCTCTGGCCGGTGGCCAACTCCTTGTATAGGTAGCGCCCCGTGACCGGGTCCCGCCCAACGGACAGCCGCACATACCAGAGGTTGCCGACCTTGCGCAGGCTACCCACGGGGCTCAGCCTTCCGGCGCCGTAGGGGTGCCGCGGTGGCCGCCGTCGCCTCCTGAGCCGCGGCCTCCTCTTCCCATCGGGCGTACTGGTCGGCGGGGATGCGCCACTGGCCGCGGACCCGGACGGCCGGCAACTCCCGCCCGCTGAGCATGGCATACACGGTGTTGTTGGAGACGCGCAGGTCGTGCGCCACCTCGGCCGGCGTGAGGTAGCGGGGCGCGGTCTCGCGAGCCTCGGAC
>JAJZZC010000103.1 GCA_021797775.1 Bacillota bacterium | reverse complement strand
GAGCGCAGCCGGCCGTACTCCCCGCCCGCCTCGCGCAGGTAGGCCACGGCCAGGGCATCGGCCAGCGGTGCCAGTGGCGCGTTGGCGAGCGAGTACACCGCCGCGAGCGCTGTCTCTTGCACCATGCCGTGGGCGCGGGCGAAGAGCGGCAGCAGCGCGGCCGACCCCAGGCTGAGGGCGAAGAGGATCCACCGCGCACGCCCGGTGCGGTCGCAGAGCCACCCGGTCACCGGCTGGGCGACCAGCGCTGTCAAGGAGAACACCGCGGCGATGACGCCGAGTTCGCCGGCCTGGAGGCCGCGGGCCACCAGCAAGGGGTAGAAGAATGGGAACGTCGCCCCGGGGGCGATCCAGAACAGGGCGTAGTACAGGGCGTAGATGCCGTGCCGCCCGCGGCCGGATGCGGGGGCGGCACCCTCCCCGGCCCGGCGCACCCCGCCGCGCGCCAAGCGCCATCCGCTCCTCCCTGACGACGGTCGCTCCGCGCGGGACACGCTCTCTCCGTCCCGCACGGCCGGGCGTCAAGGGACGGCCGCGAAACGGGCGGCCTCGGCTGCGATTTCCGCCGGATCCGGCTCGCCGTCGTGGAGCCACACCCGGTAGCGGAGGCAGAACGAATCCCCGGCGCCAAGAAGGAGCGGTCCAGACCAGAGGAACGCGCGCTGGATAAACTGGAGGGTGCCCGCGGTGAGCGCAAACGATGGGGAGGGATGGCGCGGGTTGGAGGGGTGCTCGATCAGGGCGGCGCCACAGACGCCATCCGGTTCTCCGTCCGCCTTCCCCGTGCAGTCGCACCACGCGCCGGGCTGGCCATGCACCCGCTCGGCGCTCTCCCGTCCCGCCGCGTCGCGGACCCGTGCATTGTAGAAAGACCGCGGCAGGCGCAGCGAGAGCCCCGCGTAGCCGCCCCAGGAGACCTCCGATGGCGGTGGCGTGCACGCCAGGGTCACCGGGCCATCCGCCAGGAATACCCCCGTCCAATCGAGCAGGTAGCCGTCGCCTGCGGGCGCGGGGGGGTGCACCACGACCTGCCGCTCCTCCCGCAGGGGCTCGGCGCCGGGGGCGCCCCAGAGCAGCCCCTGGCGCAGCACGACCGTTCCCCCCGGGTCGGACTCGACGCGTACCGGCCCAGCCGCCGCGCCGCCGACGCCCGGCTCCCAGCAGTTCACCCCGTTGACAAACCTCCAGGCGAAGTAGAGGCCCACGTGCCACGGGTGGTCCTGCGGCACCGCTAGGCTGACGAGGCGCCCGGCGGGCGTACGCACGGGGTGAAAGTAGGGCAGGCGGTGCTGCGCGTGGTAGTGCAACTCCGCCTGGCCGCTGCGCAGGTGCACGTCGCCCTCGCCACCAGAGATCTCCCACGCCTCGGCCATCCGCCCGCCCCCCCTGCCCTGCCCCGCTGACAACCGCGCATCGGCCATCTGCTGTCGTGCGCCTACGGAGACGGTGGCGGCGAGGTCCGCCGTAGCGGTTCAGGCGGGGGGGTGCGCCGGTGCCTCCGCGGCCACCCATCCCTCCGCCGCCTGCCGCAGATGCCGCATGGCGGCCTCGGTGCCCTCCTCGATGCGGGCGCTGACTAGGGCGGCGGTCAGGACGCAGAGCGGTCCGCGGGGGAGCAGCAGGCGGTGCTCCAAGGTCACCGTGGAGCCGCCGGCGTCGTCGCGCACGTGGAGCAGGGTTTCGATCCGCGCACCCAGGGGGCCCTCCGCGCGCAGCCGCAACCGGCCGGCTGCGGCGTCCACCTCCTCGACGTGCGTGTACAGGTGCTGCACACCCATCGGGCTGCGCGCGCGCTCGGTCCAGCGCTGGCCCGGCTGGAATCCGCCCGGCGGATCGACGGCCTCCACGCCGAGGCTGTCGGGATTGAGGGCGGCCAGCCGGTGGGCGTCGGCGAGGTGCGCCCAGACCGTGGCGGCGCGGGCCGGGAGCCGGCAGGCGCCGCGCACCAAGCGAACCTCGGCGTCGGCGGGCTGGGCAGTGGCTGCGGACATGGTGAGGGGTTCCTCCCGCGGGCTGCGGCGCGCGCGCCAGCCGCTGGTTGGTCGGTTGCCGGCGTGCGCCGTCGGGTTACCGCCAGCCCGCGCTATCCTAGCACAGCGGGCCGCCGGTGCCGGCCCCAGGGCTTTACCCCGGACGGCCCGGCGTGCCGGAGGAACCTCCCTGCCCCCTGGTCAAATCCTCTGGATCAGGTCCCGGCGCGACGCCGGCGAGTGGTGGCGCGTCCTCTCCCTTCCACCGCTCGTGGGGCAATGGGGCAGGGTATCCGAGGAGGTGGGTTCTATGTCTCTGCCTCGGGACGTCTTGGTCCAGGTCGACGCATGGCTGGCCGCCCACCGGGAGGAAGGGCTCATCGGCTTGCGCGCGTTCCTCGCCCTCCCCAGCGTCAGCGCCCTGTCGGCGCACGCAGGTGATGTGCGCCGCACTGCCGACTACCTCGCGGACCGCCTGCGGGCGGCCGGGCTGGACGGCGTCGCGTTGCTGGACACGGCGGGGCCGCCCGCGGTCTACGGTGAGTGGCTGCACGCCCCCGGACGCCCCACGGCCCTGGTTTACGGCCACTACGATGTGCAGCCCGCCGATCCAGAGGCCCTCTGGACCTCGCCTCCCTTCTCCGCCGTCGAGCGTGGCGGCCGGCTCTACGCGCGGGGCGCGTCGGACGACAAGGGCCAGGTTTGGATGCACCTCCTGGTGGCCGAGGCGGTGTTGCGTGCGGGTGGCGGATTGCCGGTCAACCTGAAGTTCCTGATCGAGGGGGAGGAGGAGGTCGGGAGCCTGCACCTGCCGCCCCTGGTCGAGGCGGAGCGCCGGCGCCTGGCGGCGGACGTCGTCGTCATTTCGGACAGCGCCTTCTACGCGCCCGGCGTCCCCTCCGTCGCCTGCGGCCTGCGCGGGCTCGCCGCGCTGGAGGTGCACGTCCAGGGTCCCGCGCGCGACCTGCACTCGGGCGACTACGGCGGCGCGGTGCAGAACCCGCTGCACGCCCTGGCGGCGCTGGTGGCGGGCCTGCATACCGCGGACGGCCGCGTCGCCGTGCCGGGCTTCTACGAAGATGTCCGGACCCTGACGGCCCAGGAGCGCCAGGTCCTGGCCCGCCTGCGTGGGGACGAGGCGGCCCACCTGCGCGAGGTCGGTCTGGCCGAGGGCTTCGGCGAACCCGGCTATACCGCGCTGGAACGGTCGACCGTGCGGCCGACGGTGGAGGTCAACGGCATGTGGGGCGGCTTCACCGGCGAGGGGGGCAAGACTATCGTGCCGGCCGAGGCCCACGCCAAGCTGACCTGCCGGCTCGTCCCCGATCAGGACCCCGAGCGGGTGCTGGACCGAGTGGAGGCCGATCTGAGGCGGCGCTGCTTGCCCGGCGTGCGGCTGCGGATCGACCGGTCCGGCGGCCATCCCGCCACCGTTGTCCCCCTGGACTCGCCTTATCTGCACGCCGCCTCTCGCGCCCTGCGCCAGGCGTTTAGCGCCGAGCCGGTCCTGACGCGGATGGGCGGCTCGATCGGGGTGGTTCCCGCCTTTGGGCGCGCCCTCGGCGCGCCGGTGGTGCTGATGGGCTTCGGCTTGCCGGACGACCGCATCCACTCGCCGGACGAGTCGCTGGACCTCGGGCAGTATGACCGCGGGCAGCGCGCCCTGGCCGCGTATTGGCTGGAGTTGGGGGAAATGGGGGGGTAGCGGGCGCCGTCTCGCGCGGGGGCGGCGCGCGGGGCCGCGGTCCGGGTCCCTCTGGGCGTGCCCTACGACGGCGCTGCAAAAAGGGGTCAAGCAGCCCATCCGTCGGCCCCGAATATCCGGTGCCCCCGGCGGTGATCGAGGCTACCACCGGCGGGATCGGGGCTCACCCCAGCGCCTGAAAGAGGCCGCAAAGCCCACCGCCGATGGTGGATGCTGACTTTCGCAAAGGGGCGGCCGGTCGCCTTGGTGCCCAGGGGCCGGCCCCTCGCCACGACCTCACCCGCTGCCGTCGCGGGGTCCTTCTGCGCCAGCGGCGTCCGCCTGACACTGCGAGATTCAGGTTCATGCCGCGTAGCGCCGGCCATGCGCGTACGGGGAATTCTCAGGGCGCCAGCGGGTGCCCGTGTCACTCGGCACCCGCCGCCCCTTCCCATCACGGCCGGCCTTGCCCGCGAGCGGACCGACCGTGGGCGCGCGCCAGCGGCACCGGCTGCGGGGGCATGCCGGCTGGCTCCGGCCCGGCGGTGGCTGTGCGTCCCGGGTCCATCCCACCTCAGCATCGCGGACTATGCTTGGCTGTCCCTACGCCGGGAGCGCCCGCCCGCCGGACTCCGCGTCCCGCCGACCATGACCTCCAGCACGGCCAAGCGCTCGCGCAGTTCGGCGACCTCGCCTTCCAGCCGAGTGACGCGTCCCTGCAGGCCCGCCGTCCCCGCATCCGCCGGCCCCTGGGTTCCGTACTGCGGCTCGTGCGCGGTGACCGTTCCCGCGGTTGGCGCGCCGTCGACCGCGAGCAGCTCGTCCACACTGCATCCCAGGGCGCGGGCATAGGCGACCAGCGTGGCCAGGTCAGGCTCCGCGCGGCCCCGCTCGTGGTCGGATTCGCTCTGTTGGGACACCCCGGCCAGCCCGGCCAGTTGGGCCTGCGACCAGCCCTTCGACTCCCGCAACGCTTTCAGCCTCACGTGCTCACGATACGGGCGCCGCCACACCGGCCGCACTAAGCGATTCGTTGTGCCGCGGCGCGGAAAAACCGCGTGGCCGGGCGGTATCGGCGACGGAGGGAGGCTGCCCTCCCCCCGGGATGGACGCCGTCCATCCCGGGGGCTTTGTGACCGACAAGCACCGTGGAACCTCGCGCCCTCCGCCCCGGGGCGCGTCCGGAGCCGCCGCCTGTCGCAGAGGGCGCTTACGTGGACGGATGTCGACCCGCGCATGGAGGCACCGCGCCGTCGCGTCCGGCCGGGGCGCGGTCGGCCGCCCTGGGCGTGGCGGCTGTGCCGGCTGGTGTCTGACCGCTGCGGGCCAAGCGGGCATGGTCCAGTGGCGGATGAGAACACAACCGTATGGCGTGGCGCAGCTTGCCATGCACGTCGTTTGGTTGTACACTGCGCCCAGGTGGCCTGGCGCACGGCCCAGACGCGGCAACGGCACGAACCCGCGCACGCCCGCCGGGGCCCGGTGCGCCCGCCTAGACAGCGGCGCCGGGTCTTGCGGGCAGGGATGGCCGGATCGCCGGCATTCGGTGCCCTTCGCCGAGGGCAGGTGGCCGGCCGGCGGCCCCGCGCCTTCTCGGCGAGCCATGCGCACTGGTCGCAGAAGCCCCCCCCCGCACCCTGAACCTCCGGGCGCCGCCGCGGTTTCCGGCCGGAACGGACCTCCGACGGGGGGACGCCCATCACTGAAACCGCCCGTGTCTGGTTCCCGCTACCCAGGCCGCGGGGCGTCGGCGACACGTGACCGATCGCACCGAGGGAGGGCGCACGCATGGCGGCAAGCGCGAGTCTCTCCAGGCAGCAGGACGTGGGAATCCATCGGGCCACCCGCTCGCGCGCGGCCCGACGAGAGGCCCGTTGGTTCCATATCATGATCCTGCCTTGGCTGATCGGGTTTGCCGGGACCATGGCCTACCCCGTCATCGCCTCAGCGTATTTCAGCCTCACCAATTACGACGTCCTGACGGCCCCGAAGTGGGTCGGCTTGGCCAATTACACCTATCTGTTCCGTCATGACCCCTTGTTCTGGCACTCGCTGGGGGTTACCCTGACCTACACCGTGGTCGCCGTGCCGCTCAACCTCGCCTTGTCGCTGGCGCTAGCGATGTTGCTGAACCTGCGTGTCCCGGGCATGCGCCTCCTACGAACCGTGTACTACCTGCCCACGGTCGTGCCGCAGGTGGCCGCGTCGATGCTCTGGATGTTTCTCTTCGCCCCGACGTATGGCATCATTGACTGGGCCCTTGCCGCGGCCTTCCACATTACCGGGCCGAATTGGCTGTCGGACCCGCGCTGGGCGCTTCCCGCCTTCATCCTGATGTCCCTGTGGGGTGTCGGCGGGGCCATGGTGATCTTCCTGGCAGGGCTCCAGTCCGTACCCCCCGAGCTGTATGAGGCGGCGCAGCTCGACGGTGCGACCCGCGGGCAGCAGTTCCTCCATGTCACCCTGCCCGCGATCTCACCGGTCGTGCTGTTCAACTTGATTATCGGCATGATCGGCGCCATGCAGATCTTCACGTCTGCCTTCGTGATGACCCAGGGTGGTCCGGACTATGCGACCTACTTCCTCAATCTCTCGATCTATAACAACGCCTTCGTCTACTTCAAGATGGGCCTGGCCTCGGCGCAGGCCTGGGTACTGCTGGTGCTGGTCATGGCCATGACCCTGGCGGTATTCAAGCTCTCCTCACGCTGGGTGTTCTACGGCCGCTAGCGGTGCCCTGGATGGTTGCAGTGGCCCGACCACCGCCCCCACTGGGCGGGGATGGCCACCGGGCGGCCAGCACGGGTCCCACGCGGACCGTTCACCCGCTCCCGACACTCACGTCGTCCTCGCAGCAAGAGGTGGTGACCCCGTGCTCCACAAGCGGGAGAAGCTGATGCAGGCACTGGCTGCGGCGATCCTTATTCCGGGCGCCCTAGTCATCCTCTTTCCATTTTACTGGATGATCGCCGCCTCCCTGGAGCACCTCTCCCAGATCGTGCAGTTCCCGCCGCAACTGCTGCCGCATCCCATCAACTGGTCCAGCTTCCCCCGGGGGCTGACCTTCATGCCCTTTGGACGGTACTTCTTCAACACGACGGAGATCGGCGTGCCGTGGGCGGGGTATAACGCGAAACTGCTGGCTCTGACGGCGGCGGGCACGCCACCCGACGTGTACGCCACCTTCGCGGCCGGCTTCGGTACCTTCCTGTCCAAGGGTACGCTCGCCAACCTTAATCCGTACGTGCGCCAGGTCAATATGAACCTCAGGGTCTTTCAGGCGTCGTCCATCGCGGCGCTCAGCCGTGGTGGAAACCTCTACGGGCTGCCGATGGACAACATGACCTCTCTGATCTTCTATAACAAAACCCTCTTCGACCGGGCGCACCTGCCACTGCCGCCCTCCTCCTGGAAGGATCGCCGCTGGACGGTGGGCGTGATGCTCGCGGACGCGCGGGCGCTGAGCAAGGACACGAATCAACCGGCGCGCGCGGTGTGGGGGCTGAACTTCGGCCTCGGGCAGATCGGCACGCCGGTGGCTTGGATGTTTGGCTGCGACCCACTGGCGGCCCACGGTGGGCCCCTGAATGCCTCCGCCTACCGCACCGGGAACCTGGTGGCGGGCCAACTCTTCTTCACCGTGCCCTGCTTCACGTCGGCCATGCGCTGGGACGTGAACCTCTATACCCGCTACGGCGTGTCGCCCTCACCCGCCGACCTGACCACGCTGAGCACCCTGGGCAATCCCTTCACCACCGGGCGCATTGGTATGGAACAGGGCCTCTACGTCACCTTCCAGAACCTGTTCCTGGCGAAGCCGTCCTTCCAGTGGGGCGTGGCCCCGATCCCCTACGGACCTACCGGCAGCGACCTGACCCAGCAGTGGACCGACGCCTGGGTGATGTCGGCCAAATCCCCGCACCCGGAGCTGGCCTTCAAGTTCATGCTCTACCTGACCACGGGGCCGGCGGCGCGGCAGTTTGCGGACATGACCGGCTTTTTCCCCGCCCTCAAGGCGTTGGAAGGGATGACCATTCAGGTGGATGCGCACGCCAAGGGGATGGCGCTCGATGCGCAGCAGCTCCGCGCGGTCATCCTCGGCGGCCTCGCCAAGGGGCAGGCCTTCGAGGCCCCGGGCCACACCCTCGCGAACTGGGACCAGATCAACACCACCTTCACGAACATGACCAGTAACATGGCGCTGGGCAAGCAGTCTCCGCCGTCGGCGATGCAGGCCCTCACGCGCGCGCTCAAGACGCAGTTGCAGCAGGGGCAGGGCTGAGGGGCGGCCCGGCCACAGCCGGGCGTGGGGGGCATGCGGGGATTGCCCCCCACGCCCGGTGCCGTTCCAGAGCCACCGGCCTCGAAGCGGCCCGAAGGGATCCGGTCAGGCCCCATCCGGTGGGGTGGCCCCGATCCGGCGCGGTGTGCTGCGAGCCGGCGGTGTGGCCACGCGCTCGCGCGGTGCGAGCCGATCCGGCGCGGTGACCCGCTCCAGTGCGGTGCGACCTGCGTCGGCGCGGTGCCATTCCGACCCATCGCGGCCCCACCTGAGCCGATCAGCCCCGAACCGTCGCGTGTCTTCCATCTCGGCACGAAGGAGGCTCGGAAGCTGGCCGGTCGGGATCGTGGGCGGACGGTGTGGCGTGTCCGCGGGCCCGCTCCACAGGGCTGGCGGCCCGCCCGCCCCCACCCTCGTCCGGATGGTCAGCCACACACGATGGCCGATACACGCCCGAACGTCCTCATGGTGATCACCCATGACACCGGTCGTCACCTCGGCTGCTACGGCGCCCCCGTCCCGACCCCGACACTCGACCGCGTGGCGGCGGCTGGCATGCGGCTGGACCGTTACTTCTGCGTCGCGGCGCAGTGCTCGCCGAGCCGCGGCGCCATCCTCACCGGGCGATATCCGCACCGCAACGGGCTGATGGGCCTGGCACACCTTGGCTGGGAACTGCACCCTGAGGAGCGTTGCCTCCCGCACTACCTGGCCGAGGCCGGCTACGACACCCATCTGTTCGGTTTTCAGCACGAGAGTAGGGACGCCACGCGCCTGGGTTACACGCACGTGTCTGATCCCGCGCGGGACGCCGCTGGCGTCGCGGCCGCCGTGGCCGCCTTCCTGCGGGATCAGCGGACAGCCAGGGGCGAGCGGCCCTTTTTCGCCATGGTCGGCCTGCGCGAGACGCACCGGCCTTTCCCGACCGCGCCGAGTGCCCCGGCCGCTGGCGTGCCGGACTTTCTCCCCGACCTCCCGCCCGTGCGCGCCGAGATCGCCGGGCTCAACGAGTTGGCCCTGCGCGTCGACCGGGCCATGGGCACCATCCTGGCGGCCCTCGATGGCGAAGGCGGCCCTCGCGGGGAGACCCTGGTCCTGTACACGACGGACCACGGCATCGCCATGCCTGGGGCCAAGGGCACCTGCTACGATGCGGGCCTGGGCACCGCGCTCCTCGTGCGCTGGCCGGGGCATATCGCCCCGGGGTCGCGCAGCGGTTCCCTCCTGTCGAACGTCGACCTCCTTCCGACCCTGCTGGACGCCGCCGGGGTGCCGCCCGGGCCCGACGCCGACCTTGACGGCCGCAGCTTCCTGGCGCTTCTGCGCGGTGAGTCGTACGCGCCTCGCAGGCACATCTTTTTTGAAATGACCTGGCACGACCGCTACAACCCCATGCGGGGCGTGCGTACGGACCGTTTCAAGTACGTGCGGAACTTCGATCCCGAGGGCCCGGCCGTCTACATGCCGTCCGACATCTACCGGTCGCCGTCCGGCGATGCGTTACGCGAGCCTTGCTACGCCACCCGCCGGGCGTCCGAGCAGTTCTTTGACCTGCAGCGCGATCCGCTGGAGCGCCAGAACGCCGTGGCGGAGCCTGCTTACCAGGCCGACGTAGCCGCCCTGCGGACGCTCGTCGCCGAGTGGATGGAGGACTCGGCCGACCCCCTGAACCGCGGGCCTGTCCCACCGCCTGCGCGGCAGATCGAGCGCATGCTGGACGAAGCACGGCGCCACGACCTGACCGGTCCCCTGACCGGTCAAGAGCGTGCCCTGCTGGGGGAGGGCGGCTAAAGCTGCCTCGGTGGAGGGGCGGACCGGCACCCGCAAGAACCGCGAACCGAAGGCGGCGTTCTTTTCGCATACACGGGGCGGGTGTGCCCCGCCTTCATGGTGAAGCCGGGCCGCGCGCGGGCGGCGGGCGGCGGGTGGGAGGCGCCTCAGGCCCCCGCCGCCCCGTTGCCATCGAGGGAGGCGATCTCCGCCCGCAGGCGCGCTACTTGTGTGTCGCCCGCGTCCAGGGCGCCGAGGTCCACCGTGACCCCGCGCGGCGGGGTGGCCCCGGCGCGTACCGCCGCTACCAGGGCCTGCCCGATGGCGGCGTACCGCCGCGACTGATCCGCCTCGGCTTGGGACATCCGTCGCTGCAACTCCAGCCGCCGCACGGCGTTCTCTGCCGCCACCGTGGCCTTGGCGGCGCCCGTTGCGGCGGCCCTGCGCACCCCTTGCCAGAACGACGACGTCCCCGACACCCCCGCATGCGCACACCGGATGTCCGACTATAGCGGCACCCGGCTCCCCTGCGCCAGAGTGGCGCCGGCACGGGCGGGTGTGGGCGTCGACGGGCAAGCCTCAGCCGCGGGCGCTTCGGCCTCGGCGTCCGGGGGGGGGCGGGTCAACCCGGGCCGTGGCCCGTGCCGCTTGACCGCAGCCCGCCGCCGCTCGGGCGTGCCTGCGCGGCTCGGCGGGGCGCGTGCGCATGGGGCCGAGGCCGAGCCGCGGGTCAGCGGTCCCCTGGTCGGCGGTGGCCATGCACACCGCCAGCGGATCGCTTGGGTTGGCGCCGACCTTGCTGCGGGCGGGGCGACGGGAGCCTCTGCGACAGGCGATCCCGTGCCGGAAGCGATTCCGCTGCCGTACAGCGACCGCTGGGGCGTTCCGGTGGCAGAGGCGCACGGCTGGCGCTGCGGTCACAGCGCGTGGTACCCCGGCGGTCCCGCTGTTGCTGGGCGCGTCCGCGCACCCGGGGCGACCGCCCCCCTACGAGAACGACGCCATCCTGGCGGGCAGTGCTATAGGGTAGGTGGTGGAACGGGTCGGAGCGCGGTGCCTGGGTCGGCGGTGATGGCGATGCCGCGAGCGGTGCGGCGGTACCAACAGACGCGCCTCCGGCGGGGCGACGAACAGGGAGGGACCACGTGCCATCCGAGGCGCCGGACAGCCTGGTGCCCGAGGGGTATGGAGGAGGAGTGCGGCGTTTGAGGGAGGCGGCGCGACTGCACGTGGTGCTGGTGGAGCCCGAGATCCCGGCGAATACGGGGAACGTGGGCCGTACCTGCGTGGCCACCGGCTGCCGGCTGCACCTGGTGCGCCCCCTAGGCTTTTCGCTGGAGGACCGCTACGTGCGGCGCGCGGGCCTCGACTATTGGGCGGACCTCGATCTTACCGTGCACGCTGACTGGGCCGGCTGCCTGGCCGCGCTGGGGGGGAGGCCGCTCTGGCTCTTCGCCACGCAGGGCGGCCGGGCGTATCACGCCACGGCATACGCGCCCGGCGACGCCTTGGTTTTCGGCCGCGAAAGCACGGGCCTGGCGCCCGCGCTGCTGGAGGCCATGCCGGACCGTGCGGTGCGCATCCCGATGCGCCGCGGCTACCGCTCGCTCAACCTGAGCAACGCGGTCGCCGTGGCGGTCTACGAAGCGCTGCGCCAGACGGGGTTCACCGGGCTAGCCTGATCGACGGTTGTTGGCCTTATAAGCATGTAGGCGCATAGACCAGCCTTCCCACGCCGTGAAGGGGAGCCAGTCCGGTCGCAGCCACGGGCGATGGTGGCCTGGCGGCCACGACACCCCACAGAGGCCCCACGCCGGTAGGTCCACCCCTTCGCGCTCCGCTGGGGCTTAGCTAGCGCGGCCCGTACTGGTCCGACCCCTCCAGCGGGAGGGGCACGAACCACACGTTGCGGTAGGAGACGGGGTCGCCGTGGTCCTGCAGCAGGAGCGGGCCCGGCGCGCCCACGTCGTGGTCTAGGGCGCCGCCGGTCGGTCCGTGCAGAATCACGTTGTTCTGGATCACGACGCCGTTGTGCAGCAGGGTGATGCGCGCGCGCTCCCGCAGGGCGCCGGACGGGTCGACCCGGGCGGCGCGGAAGATGACGTCGTAGGTCTGCCACTGCAGCGCCGGGCGGCAGGCGTTGGAGAGGGGAGCGAACTGGTCGTAGACCGCGCCGCAGTCCCCCGTGCCGGGGACCTTCCAGCCGTAGGAATCCAGCACCTGGATCTCATAGCGGCCCTGCACGTACACCCCGCTGTTGCCCTTGGCCTGCCCGGTGGCCTGGGGCAGGTCCGGCTCGCGAAACTCCAGGTGGATCAGCGCGTCGCGGAAGGTGGCCACACTGACGACATCGCCCGTCCCGCGCACCACCGTCATGGCCCCGTCCGCCGCGGTCCAGCGCGCCGGCTCGCCGGTCCGCCGATGGCGCCAGTTGCTCAGGTCCCCGCCGTCGAAGAGGATGACCGCGTCCTGCGGTGGTTGCGTCAGCATGTGCCAGGCCCCCCGTTGCTATCCGTTCGCGTGGGCATTTGGTGGGCCGTCCTGCATCCCTGCCGCCCCGTGTGTGGAAGTCGGGGAGGCCGTGCCAGGGGCGATGGGCGTGACCCGCCGCTTCGACGGGAGCCGGGGGCGCCAGCGTCGTAGTGCGCCGGCAACCGCCAACGCCGGAGAGCGCTCACGTGCGGTCCACGGTCGGCCGGTGCGGCCGACGCCGTTCTCTCTGGCCGCCTCCACACGCGCTCGCCCGTGGTAGTCGTACACCGTGCCCCCGGTCTGCCGTGCATGACGACGACGGGTGGTCCGGCGTGTCGGGCACCCGCGACCCGGTACCCGTGCGCCACCCCTTGCAGCACGACGTGTCTCTCTCCGTCGCGCAGCCCGAGCCCCCCATGCGGCTCCCCCCGTCCCCGCGCCGGACCCGCCACGGGCAACACCGCTGCGGTTCCCGTCATCCCCGGTGGCTGCTCGCCCGCCATGATAGCCGCCTCCGGGCGCTGCGGCCAGCGCTGGTCCCGGCCGGTTCCTCCGGGTCCGCGGCGGGCCGGCGTGTTCCGAGACAGGAAAAGGGGGTCGGCCTCACGGCCCGCCCCCCTTTTCCTCTGGAAAGGCCCCGTCGCCGCTACGGCGTCTGCCCGAGTAGAGACGTCACGCGTACCATACCGGAGATGGCGCTCGCGTAGGGCATGCACCCGGAAGCCGTGGGCACGCGATACATGATCACCTGGCCCTGGAACGAGCCGCTGGCGATGGAGCCCAGCGAGAGTTTCGTGGACAGCGTGTAGGCGCCATCGCCGCAACCGTTGCCCCAGTCGGGCGTGATCACGCGCGGTGGCGAGACGACGTCGGCCTCGGGCAGCGGGAACTTGCCCAACGCGGCGAGCGCGGGAACCGCCGCCTCGATCCGCTGGCCGATGGCCGAGAGCTGCTGCTGCGCCTGTGGGTTGCCTTGCGCGGCGTGCCAGGCCCCGGAATAGACCTGCAGCATCTCCTCGGCGGCCGAGAGGGACTCGGGGATGACCGCGGTGGAGCCAGCCGAAACGCCGGTGGGCGGCATGCACGACGGCAGTGAGGAAGCGGCGCCCGAGGTCGAGGAGGTGCTTGTCCCACCGCTACCGCCGGAGGATGGTGCGCCGGAGGAACTGGACGTACCGGTGGTACTGGACGACGTGGATGTCTGGCTCGTCCCCGTCGCGGTCGACCCCGTGCCAGACCCTTCCGGGCAGGCTGCAGACGGGCTCACCGGGGCGATCAGGCCGTACGTGCTGGATGAGGTCGTGGCGTTCGGGCTCAGGGTCAGGGTTGTCGCTGGCACAGAAATGTTGAAGGTCTGCCCGAGCGCGGACAGGGTCAGCGTGCCGCCGGACACGTGCAGTGACGCCGGCAGGGCGCCGCTCTGGTTCACCGGCGCCATCGCCAGGAGAGCCGACCAGGCGGCGGTGTGCGAGCCCGAGCCCGTTTCCCCGGCGAACAGCGCGCCTTGGGACGAGAGGCCGGTTTCGTAACCGGCCACGGCGAACGGGGCCGATGTGAGGGCGTAGAGACCGTTCGGCGGGACCACGGAGGCGGCCGAGGCCGCGGGGCCCAGGGCTACGGCGACCACGCTGGCCAGGGCAAGGGCCATGGAGAGCGCGCGACCGCGTCGCATCGGCATCCCTTCCTTGCACCGTCTATATTGTGAGGAAAGTGGCTTGTCCGCCCTCGGGGGCCATCCTGCCATTCCCAGAGCGCCCTCTGCGGCACCGCGGGCGCGCCCGCGCACGTCACCGGGCACCGGCGGCCCGCAGGCGGGACCCCCGCCACCAGAGGCCAGGCTCGGGGCTGGCCGATCATCTGGATGGTCGGTCCCGGTCCGCGCCAACCCCACGCACCCACTATTTCGCTGGAGTGGTAGCAGACCCCTGCCGCTGCAGGACGTTGATGGACTGGGTCAGGGCCGCCAGGCCGGAGGCGGGGCTGATGCGACCCTCCGCGATGGCGACAAGGGCGAGTTTAATGATTGAGTCGGCCTCATAGGGGCTGTAGCGGAACCAGAGGTCTGGTACCGCGTAGGCCATGGCGTCGCGGTAATATTCCAGGTGCTTGCCGCGCAGCGCCGGGGCCTGGCCGCGCACGACGGCCATCCAATCGGACCAGCGATCGATGCGGTTGGGCGGGACCCAGGTCATGCGGTACATGAGTTCCTGGTAGCCCGCATCAAGTACAAGAAAAGACAGCAGTTCCCACACGACCTCCGCCGGGCTGCCGCTGTGCGCATTGAGGCCGTACCAGTCGCCGCCGGAGTAGGTCATGCGGTGCCCCGGCGGAAAGGGCGGGAAATACGGCATTGGCAGCCAGTCCCAGGGCACTCCCATGCCGTCCATGTCTCGCGCCGCCGCCTGCACGTTCCGGGCCGGGCTCATGCCGAAGGCGGCGCGGCCCCGCCGGACCGCACGGTCGGCCAGGGCCGGGTCGGCCTCCGGGTAGACGATCCCGTGCCGCACCAAGGGCACCAGCCAATCGGCCGCTGCCAGCACCCGCGGGTCGTTCAGCAGGCAGCGCGTGGCCGCGGCGTTCATCAGGTGCCCGCCGAACAGCTCCGTCACGTACTCCTCAATGTCCATGCTGACCCCGTAAATGTGCACGCCTGCCCGGTCCACCGTCGCTTTAGTCCATGCGGTGGTGGCCTCCTCGTAGGTCCAATCCGGGCTTGGTGGCGGCGCGCCGGTCTCGGCCAGCAGGCCGTCGTTCACCAGCATGACGTCCGGGCTGTCGAAGGCCGGGAGCGCGACGAGTCCGTGCGGTGGCCGCGTCAGCGCGCTCAGGTGCCCGGGGGAGAATGCCGCCAGGTCCACGCGGGCCTCCCGCACCCACCCCGTCAGCGGCGCCAGTGCCCCCGTGTCGGCAAAGGCGGGCAACTGGTAGCCCGTCCCCGTCAGCACGTCGGGGCCCGTCCCCGTCAAGGCGGCGGCGACGGCGCCCTGGTAGGCGAGGCTGGTGCGGTCGGGGTCTGGAGCGGGGATTGTGGAGACGACGACCCTAGCATGGGTTGGGGCGAAGTGTGTCGCGATGTAGGCCTCCACGGCCCGTTGGGCCGCGCCCCCGTACACACCGCCCGTATAGCTGATGGCGGCGACCAAGCGGAGCGGGCCGGACACCGGAGCTGGTGCCGCGGCTGCGGCCGGAGAACGGCGCGACGCCAGCACCAAGCCCGCGCACCCCGCTGCCGCCGCCCGCAGCACGTCTCGCCGCCCACGGAGGCCGGACACCCGGTTCGCCCGCGCATCACCCTGTGCCATGCTCTCGACCCCGTTCCCGTTGTAATCGCCTGGAGGTGCTGCGGCACGGGGCCGGCAGCACCCGTTTGCCGGGCGGCTGTCCGCGGCGAGGACGGCTTCCCCCTCAGAGGCCGGTACCGCCGCCATCACCTCGCCATTCCCAGGCCCGGTGCCGTCGTCGGGGAGTGCGCCCCGCCCCTCCGGGGCCGGTGCCGCCCCGGGGCCCACGGTACAATACCCGGCATGACCGCGCATGCCGGATCCTGGGCTCGGCGTCGACAAGGCCGCCCCGCGGAAGGGCTGGAGGCCCTCGCGCGCCTCCGCCCCGAGGGGGGCTCCCTCGCCCCAGGTAGCCGGCTGCACCTGCAGGTGACCTCCCTGGCGGCCGAGGGGGACGGGGTCGGCCGGGCCGGCGGGATGGCCGTCTTCGTGCCGCAGGCGGCGCTTGGGGACGAACTCGAGGTCGAGGTGACCGAGACATCCGCGCGCTTCGCCCGCGCGCGCATCGTACGGGTGGTCGCCGCCGGGCCCCAGCGCGTGGCGCCGCCCTGCCCGGTCTACGCCGCGTGCGGCGGCTGCGCCTGGCAGCACCTGGCCTACCCGGCCCAACTCCGCGCCAAGCGCACCATCGTGGTCGAGGCGCTGCGCCGCCTGGGACACGTGGCGGATCCAGAGGCGCTCGTGCGGCCGGTGTGGCCGGCGGACCCCCCCTGGCGCTACCGGCACAAGATGGCCGTGCCCTTCGCCCCGCCGCCCGTTCCGGGCGATCCCCCGCTGGCCGGCTTCTACGCGGCGCGCAGCCACCGCATCGTACCCTTGGCGTCGTGCGCCATCCAGCACCCCCTGCTGGACCGCGCGCTGGCCGAGACGGTGCGCCTCTCTGCCGCGCTAGGCGTCGCCGCGTACAACGCGCGCACGGGGCGGGGCGATCTGCGCCACCTGGTGGCGCGCGTCAATCAGCTGGGGAAGGAACTGCTGCTCTGCCTGGTGACGGCGCGCGAGAGCTTCCCGCAGGGCCCCGCCCTCGCCGATGCGCTGATGGCGGCCATCCCCGCCTGCGTGGGCGTCCTGCAGAACGTCAATGGTGCGCCCGGCAACGCTATCCTCGGCCGCACCACGCGCCCCTTGCGCGGCCGCACCCACCTGGTGGAGGAACTTGACGGGCTGCGCTTCCTCGTGTCCGCGCCGTCGTTCTTCCAGGTCAGCCCCGCCCAGGCGGCTCGCCTCTACGCCGTGGCCGTGGGCCAGGCTGCGCTCACCCGT
>JAJZZC010000391.1 GCA_021797775.1 Bacillota bacterium | reverse complement strand
TGAATCTCGCAGTGTCAGGCGGGCGCGGCTGTCCGAGAAGGACCCCGCGTATCGAGCGGGTGCGGTCGCCGCGAGGGTCTGGCCCCTGGGCGCCAAGGCGACGGGCGGACCCTTTGCGAAAATCAGGATCAAAGGACACCGGCCGCCCCTTTGCGAAAGTCAGGTTCTATGTGCCGCGGCCGACCGCCAGCCTGCGTCACTCGCTCCGCAGGGATGCCGCGGCGGCGCGCACCCAGCGAACGGCCGCCCTTCGGCGCGCCAAACATTAGGAGGACCCGCCCCGAGACGCCGGTCCGGCGCGCATGGACACACGACCACGCCGGGACGCCGGCCTCGGCCCTGAGGCGCCCACCGCCGCGCCGTCGGCGCTCACGTCTTGACAAGCATGGTGCCGCGCATCCAGCCGTCGGCGGCCATCGCGCCGCTCGTGCCGTTGGCGCCGGTACTGCACGCCGCCATGCACTGCCAGACGCGGCTGCCCGCCCCGCCCGTGTGGAAGTGGAAGCGCACGGTGCTGAGGGGTGGGATGGGCACGTTGAGGCCCAGCGCGGTGACGGTGAAGGTGTGGGCGATCTTGTTGGCGGCCAGGCTGCTCACTGACTGGGGGGAGGCCGCGGCCAGGTTGCCGCTGATCTGCGACAACACGGTAATCGTCCCGCCGACCGTTCCCGTCACGCGTGTGTAGGCCGCCGACACCGGTGCCGCGCCGTTGTCGAAGCAGCGAATCTCCACGGGCATGGTGCTGCCAGCGGGGACCGTGAAGTCCGCCGGGACGAACAGCGGCCATCCCTTCTTGCCTGCCATCCCCCCAGAGAGAATGGCCATGTAGAGCACGCCGACGGCGCGGCCGGCGGGAGCGGCGCCACCCGTACCCGACACGGCGCGTGTGGTGCTGGTCCCGGCAGCACCGCTCGTTGTCCCCGAGGTTTCCCCCGTTGCGCCTACCGCGCCGCCCGCCGTCCCGCCGGCCCCCCCCTTGGTCCCCGCAGCTCCGCCCGTGGTCCCTGGCTTAGCGCTCGGTTGCGGGCGACTGACGCCGCAGCCAGCCAGCCAGATCACCCCGCCCGCTGCGGCCAGCGCTGTACCGAGCATGCTGCGGCGTGACGCGGTCGATACCGGCAACGAGATCGCCCCCCACCGGCGGCTAGGCTGGCCCGCGCCGTCCCGGCGTAACAGGGGGGAATCTTCCGGCCCTGGCAGGGCGAGGCGGGAGCCCGACCTGTTCGCCCGCTCCGCCCAGCAGACGGCGCGGTCGCAGGCACCCTGGGGGCGCCACGGCCGCGGTCACCGCCGGGCCCTTTCCTGCGCTTTCCATCCAAGGCCCGAGGCGCCGAACGGCCCCACCGCGGGGATACACCTTTGCGCCCCGCTCGCTCAAGAACCGCGGGTGGGGGCGGCCGGCTCCCCCATGGCGCCTCTGCCGCCGGCTCTGCCCCCACGCCCCACCCCGCGGGCGCGCCACGCGGGGCTCCGCCACGCTGCCTGCCTCGTCGCGGCCGGTTTCACCGGGCCGTTCTCCCGGCAGGGAGTCCTTCGCTCCACAGGCGTTTTGCGTGTTCGAGGAACTCCCGGCGACGAGCCCAACCCCCGACCTATGTGAGCGTCTGCGTTCTGACGTGCCCGACGCTTCTTCCCGACTCAGCCGCCAACACACAAGGCCAGGACGGGGTCTGTTGTCTCTCGGCCGTTGTATGCTCAGTCGCGCCGAGCGCCCAGCGGCTACCGCCAGCGGTCGGCCTCCGGGTCGTCCGTCGCCGGGGGCACGGCCGCCAACTCGGCCCACAGGCCCTCGGGGATGGGGCGGCGCGCCAGCTCCATGGTCTGGGCCAACCGCTCGGGCCGGCTGACGCCGACGATGGTCGATACGATGCGCGGGTCACGCAGGGAGAACTGCAGGGCCACGGCGGCCAGCGGAACGCCGTGCCGGGCGCAGACGGCCTCCAGGCGGCGCGCGCGCTCCACCACGGCCGGTGGGGCATCCTGATAGGCGTAGCGGGCGTACGCGCCCGGACCCTTGACCAGGATCCCGCTGCCGTAAGGCGCGCCGTTGACGGCGGCCACCCCCAGGCGCTGGCAGGCGTCGAAGAAGGGATCCGCGGCGACGTTCAGCAGCGTATAACGATTGTGGGAGATCGCGGCCTCGAACAGACCGGTCTCCACGTAACGGATCATCATGGGGATGGGCCCGCCCGCCACACCGATGTGCGCGACCAGACCCTCCTCCTTACAACGCCGCAGCGCCTCGACCGGACCACCCGGCGCCATCGCCGCCTCGAAGGTCGTGCGCTCCGGGTCGTGCAGGTAGCACAGCTGGAGCTGATCGATGCCGAGCAGCCGCAGGCTACGCTCCACCGAACGCCGGACCTGCGCACCGCTGAAGTCGCCCGTGTGCACGTCGCGGTCAGCCTTGGAGGCGAGGACGAAGCCGTCGGGCAGTCCGCCGCGCGCGCGCAGCACCTGGCCGAGACGCCGCTCGCTCTCGCCGTCGCCGTACGACGCGGCGGTATCGATGAAGTGCACCGGCCCATCGAGCACCGCTCCGAAGGTGGCGAGCGCCTGCTCCTCGGCCACGGAGTACGCGAAGGTATCGGGCATGTCCCCCAAGGCCGCGCAGCCGATGCAGAGAGGGTGGACCATCAGCCCGGTGCGGCCGAGGGGGCGCAGGGGCAGGGGAGCCGGCGGGGGTGTGGACACGGCGTTCTCTCCTCAGCAGCAGTTGGCGGTCGACGGGATCACGGCCTCCCGCGTGGGGCGGAAGGCCACCTCGGACCCGGGCGGCCTGGCGTTGCCGGCCGGCCGCTCTGTAGAACCGGCCGCTTACCGCCCCGGACAACGGCGGCGCCCCCTGGGCGGCCGGGGGCGTGCCGCTTGC
>JAJZZC010000102.1 GCA_021797775.1 Bacillota bacterium | reverse complement strand
CCCCCGCCCCGCATCTGGGCCATGCAGCCCGCCGTCCCCCAGCAGCAGGCCTAGTCACACGACCCCTTTGGGCCCAGGGCTTGCTATGCCCTGGGCCTCTTGCTGTTCCGGGATCTCTTCCCTCTAGGCAACCAGCCAAGCCGGGACGGAGTGCCGCAGCCCCACGTGCACGTGATGGTCTGGCCGGCGACGGCGCGGGCGGCGGCGATGCCGCCGCGGTATGCGCCCGACCGCCTGCGCGCCGTGAAGAAGGTGTGGCGCGGGAGGTCTTCGGCGCGGAGCGCGTGGACCTGGCGGTGCGCAAGACGGCGCAGCGGGACCTGGTGCTGCGCGGCGCGGCGACCCTGGCGCGTGGGGAGCCGGGTCTGGCGGCGGTGGACGCGGCGGAACTGGCGCGCCGGCTGGCTGCGCTGGCGGCGCGCCTGCCGGTCCACGGGAAGATGGTCCTGGGCTACATGCCGGCGCCGGTGCGGCAGGAGGTCAAGGCCCTGGCCGAGTGGATGCTGCGGCGGGCGCCGTTGGCGGCAGGGGCGAGCGAGGTCGAGCGGGCGGCGGCGGGACTGGCGGAGCAGCGCGCCGGGTCCGTCGAGGGAGTGGCGGCGGGCAAGCGGGCGCTGGCGGACCTGCGGGACCGGGTGGCGCAGGTGGTGCTGCGGGCGGCAGCGGAGGGGCGGGCGGCGGCGCGCCCGGGCGCGTCCGGCACGCCGATGTCCTCATTGTCCACGCGTTGGCGCGGACCCTGGGGGTCACTGTGGACGCCCTGCTGGTCGATGAGAAGCGCGAAGACGCCATGCCGCAGGAGGCGCGCCCGTAGCAGCGCCGTGTCGCGTTCGCCAGCAGGGCGTCCGGGACGCGGTGGGCCCGCAGCCGTTCCGTCAGAAACCACGAGGGCCCGCTGCCGTCCCTGCCCTGGCAGCGGCACCGCCCGCAGCCGCCACAGCGCCCCCACCCCGTGCAGCCGAAGGCCCCCTTCCATGTCCGTCTCCGGCCGGGCGGGCCAGACCGACGCCGCGGCGGCCTTCGCCAGTGCGACCACCCGTTGCTCTGCCGCTCACTCCGCCAACGCGGCCGGCGGTTCCGCCACATCCTTCAGGGTACCGGCAGGACCCCGCGCCCTGTGCCCGAACCCCACCGCCGTAGACACCGCGCGAGGGGGGAACCGCCGTGGCCCTGGACCCCGAACTCCGCGCCGCCTTTGGAGCGCTCAATGCCAAGATGGATGTCGGCTTTGCCGAGGCCGCCGCCCGCGACGCCGAGACCCGGCAACGCGTGGACGCCTTGACCACAAGCGTCGGCTCGCTCGCCACCACTGTCGGCTCGCTCGCCAGCACTGTCGGCTCACTCGCCACCGAGATCAAGGCCACCCGCGCCGTCGCCGAGGCCGCGCTCCAGGTGGCCGTCCAAGCCCGCGAGGAGGCCGGGACGACTCGTCTCGCCCTGGAAGCCAAGATCGACGAGGTTAGCCGGCAGGCGGGTGCAGCCCGCGATGCCATCATCCATGAGATCAAGGCCCTGCCCAACGGACTGTCCACCGCCCAACGACAGGAGGCCGACAGCCTCGACGCTGCCCGTGAAGAAGCCATGCTCAATGGGCACGTGCTTCCCCTGGAGGCGAGTGCCACCGGCCATCAGAAGCGCCTCAACGCCCATGAAGAACGCATCAGGGCCGTGGAGCAGCGGTAGCCCCGCCGCCCGGCTCCCACCGCACCGGCACTCAGTAGACTGCCGCGCCCCCCGGCGACACGAACCCCTCCGCCGCTTCACGCATCGCCCTCTCCCGTGCGGGCGCACGCGTGACCCCCGCGCCCCCCGCCATCGCCCGCAGGGCATCCGCGACCGCCGCCAACAGCACGTCCTCTGGGTGCTCCGTCGGCCGGCGACCCGCGCCACCCAGCGCGGCGGCCAGGGCCACCTCCTCGCCTGGTTCCAGGTACAGGGAGCCGCCTCGCATCGTCAGCATGCCGTACATCCCCACCCTGCCCCCCCAGTCCGTGGGTTCGCGGCGCGCCCTATGCTTCTCCTTGCAACGTACGCGCAAGGGGGAGCGATAACGTGTCGGCGCATTGCCCACAGTGTCACTGGCGCGACGAAAACTGGCACGGCTCGACGACAGGACTGCGATGCCCGGACTGTGGGTATGTGTTTTGTGGCGGCACTACGAAAGACGACTCTCTCTCAGGCGACGTGGACACGATAGACCTGGGCGACGGGTGGACGCTCACCTGGGGGGATGTCATCCGGTCCAGCTGGGGTCCGACCGCCACCCTCTACCCCACCTACCAGGGCACCGGTCTCTGGTCCGACCGGGTGCCGTTGGTTTTCGTGACAAGCCGCCAGAAATTCGCTGCACGACTCAAGGGATGGGCCGAGGCGGAGCACCTACCCGTACCCGACCAGGGAGCCGTGGCGGAGGCCCTTGTGCGACTGCACCAGCGCCTGTCAACCCCGCCCCCGCCGCCGCCCGTAGAGTCAGCCGAGGATCGGGCCGCGCGGCTGGAGCGTCTCCACGACAGCGCAGTGACAGTGTTTTCCTCTTCGGACCCGCTGCGCCTGGTTGCCGAGGTCCTGACCGCCTCGGGCTTTGCCGGCGACGACACCGCCGCCCACCTGCTGTATCTGGCGGCGACCGCGCGACTCCTCCCGCGCCCCGTCTCGGTGCTGCTGTCCGGGCCCAGCGCCGGGGGCAAGTCCCACCTGCTCACGTCCGTCCTGTCCCTGTTCCCCGACTCCGCCTACTACTGGCTCACGGGCATGTCCCGCAAGGCTATCCAGCACGAGCGCGAGGACGCGTTCGTCCACCGCATCGTGTGTACGGCCGAGGCGCCGGCCCTGCGCGGCGGCGACGTGACGACCCTGCGCGAACTGGTGTGGGGCGGCCAATTGGTGTTTCGCTCCGCCACAGGGCCGCGCGGCGCGACGGAAACCACGGTCCTTCGGGGGCCGGCGGCGCTGTGCACCACGCCCACCCGCGCGATCGACTACGAACTGGCGACTCGCGTGCTGGAGATCCCAGTGGCCGACGACCCAGGCGCCACGCGCGCCGTCTTGCTGGCGACCGCGGAGACGGCCGCTGGCCGGGGCGGCAACACGGGCGGCGTACTGGACACCCTGCGGGCGGCCCAGGAGTGGTTGGCCACCCAAGACTGGAGGACCGTGGTCCCGTTTGCGCCGGCCCTGGCGGCGGCCTACCCGGCGGGGTCCGTCCGCGCGCGACGCGATTTCGCCCACACCACGCGGCGCCCCACCGCCCAACGCCTCTGCGGTCTCCTCCAACGCGACCTCGCCGCGGGCGGGCGACTTCCTGCTCCATCCCATCTGGCTACGCCTGCAGCGGAATGACACCACCTGGTCGGCCTTCACCTCCACCGACGGCGTGCACTGGCAGTCCGGCGGGGTCCCAGCGGGTGTGACAGCGGCCGGGGTCCGGGTGGGGCTCTTCGCCACCGCGAAGGATGCCAACTTCGGCAAGTCCGGGCTGATGATCGTCGCAACCTTTGACCATGTGTCCGGCTTTGCGCTGGCGGGCGTGTACCAGCTGGGGAGTCCGTGGAGAACCTAGCGAGAGTGGGGAGGTGGGCGGATGGGCCGCGACCGCGGCGGCCTCCGCCCGCGCCTCAGACCTACGCGCTTGTTCGCGCCTGAAGCCGCGGGGAACCGCTTCCCCATGGAGACCCGCGGTGTGAAATCTCCGGCACGCATCCTGGATCCGGGGCGGATACCTAGATCGCGGTCCTCCGGCCCGGACAAGCCTCTGGCTGCGGGCCGGTCGCCCTGGTCTACCCGGACGGCGCCGCTGACGCAGAAGGGCCCCGCGATGCGAGCGGGTGAGGTCGTGGCGAGGGGCCGGCCCCAGGTCCGCCAGCCACCGGGGGACGGCTCTGCCGCGCCGGGTGTCGGGCCGGGTACCGCGGCCGGAGGCCGGCCTTCAGCGCGAGTCGTCGCTGTGGCCCGATCGCTTGCCCCTCTGGGTGTCCGGCCGAAGACCGACGAGCGGCGCCGGAGGGGGTGATCCGACAGCACGTCACCTCTCGCCATCAAGCCGGGTGGGGGAGGCGATCCCGTGACCCTGCAAGAGTGGTTGGACTTGGCAGTCGCCGTTGGCACCCTGGCACTTGCGTCCACTGCCTTCTTTGGGCTACGTGACGTGCGGTATTCTCCGCGAGGACGACAGCGTGGAACTGATCGCGGGGGAGATCGTGCAGATGAGCCCGATCGGCAGCCGGCACGCGGCGCAGGTCCGGCGTCTGAACCGTGTCCTGGGCCGCCTCGTGGCCGATCGGGCGATCGTCGCCGTCCAGGATCCTGTCTCCCTCTCGCCCGACTCCGAACCGGAGCCCGACGTGACCCTGTTGGCGCCCCGCGCTGACTTCTACAGGGCACGGCACCCGGGTCCGGAGGACGTGCTACTCCTGATCGAGGTGTCCGACTCCCCGGTGGAGCACGATCGCGAGATCAAGCTGCCGCTCTACGCGCGGTTCGGGATCCGGGAGGTGTGGATCGTCCACCTCGCCGACCCCGACGCGGTCGAGGTCCATCAGGCGCCCTCCGCCAGCGGGTTCGCGCGCACACTGCGGCACGCGCGGGGGGAGACGCTGGCCATACCAGGGCTGTCCGACACGGTGGTGGCCGTGGACGCGATCCTGGGGTGACATCGCGGTCCTTCACGCACGCATGCCCGCAACCTGGCTGACCCTCCGGTCCGCCGACAGCCCCTGAGGATCGCGAAGACGGGGGGATGCGCCGCCTCGGACCGCAGCGCGTTGGCCTGCCTCGGCGCCGCGGCGGCGGCATCGCCGCGCTGGCCTACCGCCGCAGTGGCTGGGCGGGGTCGCCCGCGCGTTGCCGTTGACCTACGCCGTCCTGGGGACGCACACGCGGCCCGGCATGTGCTCTTGCTCGCCCGGGGGCGCCGTCCCCGGGCAGAGCGGTTCCGTTCAGATCGGACGCATCCTCCACCGGCCAACAGGACGCCCGCCTAGGGCGACTTAACGAGTGAGCAGCCGGGCAGGGGGCCAGGGGATGGACGGTGATGCGGTGCCCGACTCTGCGCAGGCCCGCGGGGCCGTCCACGGCCCCGCGGCGGAGGACGCCTTTGCGCATCGCGTCGCTCCGTACCTGCCGTCCTTGCGGCGCCGGCTGCGGCGGCTGCTTCCCGTGCAGGACGCGGAGGATGTCCTGCAGGAGGTCCTGCTGCACGCCTACATCTGCCTTCCGGGACTGCGCCGGCCGGAATTGTTCGGCCCGTGGCTGCGTGCCGTGGCGCACAACCGGGCCATGCAGTGGCACCGTCGGCGGTACAGCGAGGCGGGCGCGGTCCCGCGGCTCTGGCATCCGGACGATGGCGGCGGCGGAGTGGCCGAGGCGGAGGAGCGCGCGGATTTGGCCGTCGCGTTACGCTTGCTGCAGCCCCTAGACCGTGAGGCCGTGGTGCTGCGCTACGTCCACGGGTGGACCTCCGACGAGATCGGTCGCTTGCAGGGGCGGCTCGCGACCACGGTCCGCTGGCGGCTGCAGCGCGCACGGCGGGCGTTGCGGGCGCAACCGGCTGCGGGTTCTCGTCCTGGCAACGGACAAAAGGGGTGCGGACACGATGGCGGGCGAGAAACGGGATCCAGACAGCCGCCGCGCGTATGACCGGCGGAGCGCCGGCCTGCGTTACTCCTTCTGCGGCAAGCACCAGGACGAATGCGGCAAGATCATCGCCGGACCCGGCGTGTACATCTGCGATGAGTGCTGCGTTCTGTGCATGAGCATCCTGACCGAGGAGGGTATTCCCGCCGACACGTCGGGCACTAGGCCCGACTGCCGCCTCGCCGTGCGTGGGGCGGACGGGGCCGTGTCCTGTTGGGAGTTCGGGCCGCCTCCCGACGAGCGGCACGGCACGATGGCCTTTGCGCAATGCCACGCCTGTGGCACGTGGAACTTTGGCCTGTATCCCTTGGACGCGGTCAACGCCTGCCTGCGCTGCGGGGCGGACCTCGGCCCGCGCAGCTTCCGCGGGTTGGCGATGGGGGATGGGCGGTTCACGGAGCGCGCCAGGCGCGTCCTCGTCGCGGCCCAGGAGGCCGCCGGGCGGGAGGGCGCCGCTGCGACCGGCGCACGCCACCTGCTGGTGGCGCTGCTGCGGCAGGATGAGGGCTCACCCGCGCGGCGGGTCCTGCATGAGATCGGGGTGGACACCGATGCTCTCGCGCAGACGCTGGCGGGCGAGCCCTCCCGCCAAGGCACCCACCGCGCGAACCCGCCGTTTAGCTCTGTTGCCGGCGAGGTGGTCCGCCGTGACGCGCTGGCGCATGCGCGTGTGTTGGGGCACGAACACATCGGACCCGAGCACCTGCTGCTCGCCCTCTGCCAGAACCCCGACACGGGTCCCCTGCTGGAGCGGGCCGGTGTGACGCAGGAGAATCTGGTGCACGGGCTGCGGGGCCAGGCTGGGACAGCCGGAGTGTAACCGGCACGGGCCGCAGGAGGAGGTCGCGGGCGCGCCGACCGCCCACCACCTCCTCCCATGCCGGTGGTCCCGGCCACCCCCCCATGGTCGGATGGCGTCCGGCCCGCCCGACGTCGTCAGCAGGCCCGCACCCGGCGGCCGCCCACGGGGCCGACATGTCTTCTGTCAGGTGCCCAAATCGCGTACTTGGCCGCGGCCATGGCCAGGGGGCCGGTGATCCGGTCGTTCCCGTCCCGTGCTTTCTCCCCGACGGACGGGCCACGCTCATCCCAGAAGGTCGTAGAGCAACCGGTAGAAGGCGATCTTGCGGGCGTCCCGCCGGACCCCGTAGGCCTCCAGAAAGGCATCCTCCCAACCGGGCCCGAGGTTCCAGGTGCAGCTCCAGGTGGCGATGGCGAGATCCCACCAGCGGTCGGCGACCGCCAAACGGCCCAGGTCGACATACCCGCGCACCCCGGTCGTGTCGAGCAGCACGTTCGGTAGGCAGTAGTCACCGTGGCAGACGGCGAGGTCCTCTTCTTCTTCGGGCCGCAGCGCCTCCAGGAGGTCCAGCGCCTCTGCAGCCGTCCGCGCGCCGTGGTCGGGGTGGAGGTCGCGACTGGGGTCGACCAACCCGTCCCGCACCCGGAGGCGCGCAGTGTCCACGGCGGCTGCGACGGGAGAGCGGTAGGGGCAATCCCGGGCAGGGACTGCATGGAAACGCCGCAGACCCGCGGCCAGCAGGGACACCAGCCTCGCCGGCTCCGCCCGCAACGGGTGCCGAGTGGCATCCACCCCGGGCATCCCCTGCGTCACGAGCCATTCCTCTGCGCCCTCGGATCCCCACGCGTGCACGCGGGCGACCGGCAGGTGGGCGGCAGCCCACACCATGCGTTCCCCCTCGCTCCGCAAGCCGGGCTCCCGTCCGAGTCGGGCGACCTTCACGTACCGGACCTCGCCGCCGGGCGCCTCCAGGCGCCACGTCGTGGCCTCGGGCACGAACGACCACGCCACGTGCGCCTCCCACCCCTCCATGCCGTGGAGGGCAGGTGGCGGAATGGGCCGAGGCTCTTGCACCTCCGGTTCCTCCCATCGTCTTCGCGCCCGGGGCACCCCGGGGCACGAAGCCCGGACCGCGCGTCCGGCGCCGCAACGGGTCACGCCCGCTCACAAGTGCGAAGGCCCGGGGCAGGGGGCGCCGCTCACACGGTCCGCGTCCGGCTGCCGATGCGCGGACCACGGACGGGGCGGCGCTGTCTGCCCGCCCCGTCCGTGGTCCGTGCGCCCGCCCTCACGCCGCCGATCCCCGGCCGGTGCGCGCACGGACATGCCGCACACGCCGCCGCACCGGGGTGGGGCGTGGCTGCGGCGATGCCGCGCGTGCCCGGCCGCGCCGCGTTCACCGCACCGTGCAACATGCCGGTCCCGCTGCCGAGGGCCGAACGGGACAGCGGGCGAAGGCCGGTGCCCGCCAATCCCGCGGCAGGGGCGGGATGGCCTCCCCTCGGGTCAACCCGCGATCTCTCGTACCTTCGCCGCCTCGTCAGCGCTCAGGGTCCATTCGAGTGCCCGCAGGCTCTCCTGCAACTGGCCCACGCTGGTCGCCCCGATGATGGGCGAGGACACGAACGGCTGTGCGAGCAGGTAGGCCAGCGCGAGTTGCGTGAGCGTGCGCCCGTGTTGCGCGGCGTACGCCTCGAGTCGGTCCAACCGGTCGTAGGTGGCCTCTTCCAGCCGCCGGCGCAACGGCTGCTCGCGGGCGGCGCGGCTCCCCGTCGGCGGCTCCGTCCCGCGCCGGTACTTGCCGGTCAGCAGCCCGCCAGCGAGCGGCGAGTAGTTGATGCAGCCGATGCCCATCTCGCGGCAAAACGGTAGCAGTTCGCTTTCGGCGCCGCGATCAAGCAGATTGTAATAGGGCTGCACGGAGACGAAGCCCGCGCCGCCCGCGCGGTCGGCGGCCCAAAGCGCCCGGCAGATCTGGAGGGCCGAGAAGTTGGAGCAGCCGATATACCGCACCTTACCGGAGCGCACCAGGTCGTCGAGGGCCCGCATCGTCTCCTCGATGGGGGTGCCGTCGTCCCAGCGGTGGATCTGGTAGAGGTCGACGTAGTCTGTCTGCAGGCGGCGCAGGCTGGCCTCACAGGCCTCGAAGATATGCTTGCGCGAAGCGCCTTCGGCGTTCGGGCCATTGCCGGAGCGCCAGCGTAACTTCGTGGCGAGCACCACTTCCGCCCGCCGCCTGGTCACATGCCGGCGCGGGGGCGAGGGAATCCGGGTCCATGTGGTGCGGCGGCGGCCGGATGGCACCTGGTTGCGGGTGGACCGCCCAGAGTAGGCAGCCGCACCGGCTGGAGCGGGCGGGTCGGGATGGCGCCTCCGCGAGGACCCAAGCCAGCCGTCGTGGTCGTTGACGAACTGCAAGTTCGCCAACGCGGCGCCGTCAAGGCCTAACGGGAGCGGCCGGACGGTCTAGTGCAACCTCCCATCGGTGGCGGTGTAGATCTTGGAGAAGTCTGTGGCGAACCAGTGACGGGCCCCGGCGAGCGCAGCCCTGACGATTACCTCGCGATGCGCGAATGGCGGCGTCGTGGGTGCAAAGTCCAGTTCGCCGTCGTGACTGACGTAGACGTCCAGCGTTTGCTCGTCCGGACCGAATCCCACGCTGGTCGGCGCCGTCGTCCTTGCGTCCCGAGAGGCTGGCCGCCCGCTCGCCCCCGCCGTCGCCGGGGGGCTCGCAACTCGCATGTCCGACATCGACGCTGCCGACTGAGGGCCGGTCAGGCCGTCACGGCCGCATCGACGCCCTCATGGCACTCCAAGATCAGGGCGAGGGACCTGTCCACGTCGGTCGGTGGTGCCGGACCGTCAGGGCATATCTTCCGGGGACGTCTCGCAATACGGCGGGGTGGTAGCGGCCGGATCTGCGCAGGCTGTGCCTCGGGCGTGCCGACGGGAGGGGGTGGCGCTCGCCGCCGGAACTGGGCACGGTCCACGGACCGCGTGCCTTCGCCTGGTCCCCCGCCGCCGCCCTAGTACTGTCCTTAGCACTGGTAGCGACTGGGGACAGAAGCGGGTATGAATGCATGGTCACGCTTCCGGCAAGAGGCGTTTTGTCGTTATGAACCGCTATGCACGGGGCCTCGAAGGCAGCGGCTCATCCTAGGATCAGGAAGTGCTCAGGGTAGTACTAGCCGTCGCCGTGCTACCCGGGGGGCGCGAGGGCCTGTGGGTCATGCCCGCAGCTGACGGCCCGTGGCGCGTTGTGGGGACGGGTCAGCTCTTGCGCCTGGGCGCCCGGCGCCCTCCAACTCGCCTACGCCGCCACACTCCCGTTCAAAAACCCTGTCCCACGCAGCGACGAGCTGTTCATCGTGCAGTCTGACGGTGGTCCGCCATCCGCACACGTCCCTATCGCACGACCAGTCCTATCGATTTGCGGTTCCCCTCTCAGCGCACCTCCCTGCGGTGATGCGGGGCGATCATCGACCCTGCTGTGCTTGGAGCCAGGCGAGGAGCTGATTGGGGGAGTCCGTTTGGATCCCACCGACGCCGATATCCAGCGAATGCTGCCATCCGTTGGGCGAATCGGCGACACCGAGGTTGTCGACGTATACGGCAAGGTCATGGGCGTGTGCCTCTTCAACCAGCTCACGAGACCAGTCCAGGGCGCCGCCGTCGAGAATGGCGGGGCGCAAGCGGTCGAGCAGGTCGGCGATGCCGCCCAATCGGGTATATGCGTCGGGTAGGCTGATCATGAGCGGAATCTCCGGAGCGCGTTGCCGCCACTCGAGTGCATCATCGAGGTTGTTCAGGTAGACAATGATGTGCTTCCGCATCTGATGGTGGTCGATCTCCGCGAGAATGTCGTCGACCGCGCCGGACTTGTGGTCGAGGTAAATGCCGATGCGATCGCGACATAGCGAAAGCGCTTCCCCCAGAGAGGGGACGCGCAGAGCGGCGCAATCAGCGGCGTCATGCGAGCCGGCGTCGAGCCTGCGGATCGCCTCATAGGAGAGGGCGCCGACCTGGCCGTGGCCGTCGGTCGTGCGGTCGACGGTCGAATCGTGCATCAGGATCAACTGCCCGTCCGCGGTCGCGCGCACGTCGATTTCGACATAATCGCAGCCGGTGGCGATCGCTCGTTCGTACGCGAACAAGGTGTTCTCCGGGCCCAGGCCCGTGCCGCCGCGGTGGGCGATCACGCGTGGGCGACGAGCGTTAGCGTTCGTGCGTAACGGATCTCTGCTGAAGCTCGTCAATGGAGATACCCCCTGCCCCCCTGCAGCGGGTACCTATTCGGTGAACTGCGTTGGGACCGCTACATCTGGTGGGTCGGCGGCACTTCCGCGGCGAGCGTGTACCATATCTAGTGGCTTGGCACGCACTTCACCGTATGCTTACCCCCCTGTCCCCCTGCAGCGGTGTGGGTCGGTCGACTGGCCGGTGCTTTGCCTGGAGGGCTCCTCCGTGGGAAAGAAGATCGCGTTGACCCAGTAAGGCCTCCGGCCAGCGGCCGACGTATTTGCTGCTCGCGCCACCAGCACTGCACGCAGGTCGGCGATCAATTCCTCGACCTCGTCGTGGCTGAGCCGGAGGATGCCCTCCGGGTAACCCATGCGGTCGGCGGTGGGATCGGCCCCTCCCGCCGAAGGTAGGCCTTGAAGTCGGCGAGCAGGGCGATCATCGCGGCGGCGAATCCGTGGCGGAGGTCAGGGAGCGACATGGATGCGGCGTCCAGCCCCATGGGAACCGTTCCCCCCGCCGGGAGATGCCGCCGTTCGCCTCAGTGCAGGAACAGCCGCTGACCCGAGAAGCACATGACCATCCCGTGGGCGTCCGCCGCAGCGATCACCTCCGCGTCGCGCTCCGACCCGCCGGGCTGCCAGACGTAGCGCACGCCCGAGCGTGCCGCGCGATCGATGTTGTCGCGGAACGGGATGAAGCCGTCACTCGCCAGCGCGCCCCCTGTGCACCGTGCCAGCCACTCCGCGCGTTCCTCGGCCGAGAGCGGGGAGGGGTGCTCGGTCAGGATGTCGGGGACCACACCCTCCAGCCAGGCGTCTACGGCGTTGTCCCGCGCCGGCCGCGGCGTGCCGGCCGGGAAGCGCAGTGCCAGGGCGCGGGGGTGCCGGCGCAGCCACCACGTCTCGGCCTTGCCGCACGCCAGGCGCGTGCAGTGGATGCGCGACTGCTGCCCGGCGCCGACGCCGATGGCCTGCCCGTCATAGGCCAGGCAGATGCTGTTGGAGGGGGTGTGGGCGAGCGTGATCGCCGCGACCAGCAGGTCGCGGCTGGCGGAAGGCGGCAGGTCTTGCCGGGCCGTCACGGGTTTGCCCAGGGCGATGGCACCGGTGTTGCGGGGCTGCTCCAGCGTGACCCCCCACACCTCCCGCCGTTCGGTCGGCGGGGGGACCCACGCGGGGTCGACCTGCAGCACGAGGTAGCCGCCGCCCTTCTTGGCGCGCAGGCGTTCCAGCGCCTCCGGGGCGTAGCCGGGCGCGACGACGCCGTCGGACACCTCACGGGCCAGTATCTGCGCGGTGGAGGCGTCCACGGGGTCGCTCAGGGCGGCGAAGTCGCCAAACGAGGCCATGCGGTCCGCGCCGCGCGCGCGGGCGTACGCGCACGCCAGGGGGGACAGGCCCTCAGCGGGCACGCGGCAGGAGGCCGCCAGGTCCGGCGGCAGGGGGCGGCCGAGCGCCGCCCCCGCGGGCGTGACGTGCTTGAACGAGGCCGCCGCGGGGAGGTCGAAGGCCCTGCGCAACGCCTGCACCAGCTGCCAGCCCATCAGGGCGTCCAGCAGGTTGATGTAGCCCGGTTGCCCGTTGAGGACCCGGACGGGAAGGTCAGCGCCGTCGACGTAGGCGCGGGCGGGGTGCTGGTGCGGGTTGAGGCCATAGCGCAACGGGAGTTCCATCTGGGCGCCTCCCTGAGCCGCATCGACCCCTGGCGGGGGAGCGGTGCGTGCCCAGGCGCGCGGCTTGTGTGATCCTGCCGGCTCCCCCGTGGTGGCTCCACGTCGCAGGCGCCAGTCACCGGCGGATGATGGCGCGACGGAAGGCCGCGCTCCACGGGGGATCGTAACGCGTCGCCGTCCCGGTGCCAAGGGGGCACTCGCCGGCGCGTGCCGGGGTTCGGGGCTGGAAGGCATGGAACCCACTGCCGGCGTACCGCCCGCGACAGCCGACGTCGCGGGGCCATAGGGCCGCCAGGTCCTCCGGCACGTCCCACATGGGCCGGCCACCGTGGTCCATCGCGGGGACCAGCGCCAGTTCCAGGGCGTCATCGTTGCTCAGGCCCGCGGGCGCATCTGCAATCGCAATGCGGCTTTCGGCCGACTGGTGGGCCAGGGTGCTCGGAATGCGGGGCGCGGCGGAAGCGGTCCGCCCGCTCTCCCCCCTCGCGGGGCGGGACCGGGGGATCGGCCCCTTCGCGGGTTGGTCGTTCGGCCGCGCGCGCCCCTCACAGCCGCCCTGGCCAGAGCACCTCCTCCAGGTCGCGCGGGGTGCGCAGCAAGGGCCAGTTCACCAGCCCGGTCGAGAGGGCGGAGCCGAGGCTGTTCGGGAAGAGCAGCACGAAGGCCGTCGCGCGCCGGCGCCAGTCCGGGCCGAGGGCCCCCTCGCCGCCGTACCCTCGCAAGAAGGCGACGAGCAGTCGCCGGTCGCAACCGAAGAGGTCGACGTGCAGCGCCACCAACTCGTAGGCGGGGTCCACGACTTGCGCGTCGGCGAAGTCGATCAGCCCGGAAAACGCCCACCCCGGGCCGCGCCGCGCCAACAGGATGTGGTCCCGGCTCAGATCGGCGTGCACCAGGCGCGGGTCGATGGCAGCCGATGCGGTGCTGGCCGCGTTGAGGTACGCCGGGACCCCGGCGAGCAGCCCCTCCGGCCAGGTACCCTCGCCCCGCAGGCGCTCCACGGCGGTGTGTCCGAGTGCCTCCAGGCGGGCGCGCGCGTGTTCGGCCATGGCGTGCGTGGCGCCAGGCGCCAGCGCGTGCAGCGCGCGCACCGCGGGCCCGAGCGCGCTCGCCATGGCAAGCCGATCCTGAGGGGTGAGCGCTGCGCCCAACTCCCCGGCGCTCCGCCCGGGCACGCGGGTGCACACCAGGTAGGGCCAGGGCCAACGTTCGCTTCCGGGGAATACCGCGCCCCGCGCCAGCACGCGCGGCACTGCCGGGCCCGCGAGCCCTCCGCCCGCACCGGCCAGGACATCATAGACGGCTACCTCCGCCGCATGGGCCTCCGGCCAATGCGGGGCGTAGAACTTGACCACGTAGCCCGCAGCCGTCAAGAACACCGGATGCGAGCCCGGCACGCCGACGGACACCGTCCCGGGCGCGCCCAGCCCGTGCCGGCGCGCCACCCATTCCACCGTCGGCGCCCACACTCCGAGGTCCGTGAACCACTTGCCGTAGGCGCCGGTGGCGAGGGGCGGGCATTCGATGTAGGGTGGCTCCGTAGCACCACGGGGCGGCATGGAATCTCCGCCCTTCGGCTTCCCCGGCCCGGATGAACCGTCCTCCGGGGCACACCGCTTGCGGTTGCGTACTGTGGCCGTGCGCCCCGTGGCCATGCCGATCCCCTACTCCTCCCCGTCGGGTCCCTGGCCTGTGCCCAACGGTCCGCGTTCCCGCGCCCGGCGCATGGCCTGGACCGCGGAGGTGGGAAGCCCCGCGATCTCCGCGACCGTCATCCACGGGTCGGGGAGCGGGTCCGCCCGCAGCCATGCCGTGCGCAGCCAAAAACCGGGCAATGCGCTGGAGCGATACACCCCTTGCGCATCCGCTGCCGCAGCCCGATACCGACCGCTTTCGTCCCGCACGTAGAACTCCTCGCCCGCCTGACCCGCGCGCGCGTCCAGCACCCAGTACTCCCGCACGCCGCCGCGCGCGTATTCCGCCATCTTCTCGACGCGGTCCCGGCGGATGCTGTCGGCAGAGAGGACCTCGACGACAAGATCGACAGGGCATTGCAGGTAGGCGGGGCGCACCGCGGCCAGATTCCCGCGGGTGACGACGACGACGTCTGGCTGCCGCAACGGCCCTTCCGGCGCCACGAGCAGCCCGATCGGAGCGATGAAGGCGCGACCGAGCCGGAAAAACTCGACGAACGCGTCCAGCAGCATCACGAGTAGGCGGGCGACGTCCTGATGGCGCACGGTCGGCGGCACGTGGACGACGACCTCCCCGTCCACCCACTCCGTGAGCGGCCCCTCGTCCTGCGCGTCGGCCATGAAGGCCGCCAGGCTCATCCTGCGCCGTGGCGGCTCCCGTGTCGCGGCGACGCGATCGGCGACCCCAGCCAACGGAGATCCCCCTTTGGCGGCCGACATCTCTCGTGGCGTACGCAGTGTAATCCCGCGCCTCGCATTATGGCAAGAGATGGTAGGAGCGAGTCAGGGACCCCGACACCGCCCGCGAGAGCCCCTCCTTGGGGGGCGAGCCTCAGCCAGCGCCACGCGGTGGCGGCTGAGCCGTGCCCGCCGGCCATGGTGAAGCGTGCAGCAGGTGCGTCGCCCGCTGATCGAAATGGTGGCCGACGCCCTCAGGCCTTCTCGGCCCAGCTCCCGCCCACGACCGCCTCCGCCTCCACCGGCACGGGGTCCAGTAGTTCCGTCCCGGCCTGGACGAGGGCGGCGTGCACGGCCTGACGCACCTCTGCGGCCCGGTCCTCCGGGCACTCGACCAGCAGTTCGTCGTGCACCGAGGCGACCAGGGCGGCGCCGGCCTTGCCGAGCGGCACGCGCAGCAGCCCCATGGCGCGCTTGAGGATGTCCGCGCCCGTCCCCTGCGCCGGTAGGTTGACGAGCATGGGCAGGCCGACCTGCGCATCCGTCCACCGGTGGCAGCGGCCGAGCAGGGTGCGCACTTCGCGGGCCTGGCGCGCCTCTGCCCCCTGGCGCCGGTGGTAGGCGGCGACCCCGGCGTAGGCGGCGAAGAACCTGCGGTGGAAGGTCTCCGCTTCCGCCTCCGTCATGCGCACCCCGTAGGCGGTTGCGGCATAGGCCCGGAGGCCTTTGGCGGACATGGCGTAGATCAGGCCGAAGTTCGCGGCCTTGGCGAGCTGCCGCTGGTCCCGGGTCACCTCCTCCAGGGGCACGCCGGCGAGCAGCGAGGCCGTCAGCCGGTGCAGGTCGTGTCCCTGCCGGTAGGCTTCCAGCATCCGGCGGTCGCCGGACAGGCGGCACATGACGCGCAACTCGATCTGGCTGAGGTCGGCGATGACGAGCCGCCGGCCGGGCGGGGCGACGAAGGCGCGGCGTACGGCTGGATCACGCGGGATCTGCTGCACGTTGGGGTCCGCGCAGGCCAGGCGGCCGATGCCGCCGTGGCCGAGCTGCTGGTAGTGGGCGTGGATGCGGCCGGTGCGCGGGTGCACGAAGCGCGGCAGCGCCGCGCCGAAGGCGCTCTCCAGTTTGGCGAGTTTCTTGTAGGCCAGCAGGGCCGCGACGGCGGGGTGATCGGCGGCGAACGGCCGCAGCGCGTGCTCCCGCGTGCTGGTCACCGTTACGCCTGCTGCACGCAGGGCCAGCAGGAGTTGGGGCACTGAGTTCAGGTTGAAAGACGGCACCCGCTCGCCGAAGAGCGTGACCTCCGCCGGACCCGCCGCGCCGAGCAGCCGCCGCGCCTCGGCGCCGGCGCGCGCCGCCTCGGCGCCCAGCGCGTCCGTGTAGCGGCGCCAGTATGCCAGATCGAACCCCACACCCGCGAACTCCATGTCGGCCACCGCGGGGACGCAGGCGTCCTCCACCGCGGCGACCCGGGTCAGCCCTGCGGCCTGCAGGCCGGGATGGGCCCCCGTGCCTGCCCACATCGCTTCCGCCAAGGGCAGTAGGACCCAGGCGTCGGCCCCTGCGTAGGCCACCTGTTCGGGACGCAGCCGGCCGGTCCAGTCACCCCGGCGCTCCTGCTTGGGGAGGTCGATCCCCAGCCAGCGCGCGGCGGCGGCCGCCAACCCGTGCCCGCCGGGCGTAGGTAACCCGCAGGCCAGCAGGATGGACCAGAGCATGAGGTCGGAGATGGCGAGTTCGTGGAGCGCTTGCCCGCCAAGCGCGGCGCGTAGCATCTTGAGGTCGAACTTGCCGTTGTAGACGACCGTGCGCCGCCGGCCGGCCGCGCGCGCCGCGAGCCAGGGGCGCAGCAGGGCCAGCGAGCCGACAGCCCAGGCGTCCACGACCCAGGCCCGGTCGGCGGTGGCGATCTGCACCGTACGCACGCGATCCACGTGGGGGTCCAGACCCGTCGTCTCGGTGTCCAGGCCGACCACGGGCAGGGACTCCGTCGCGGCGAGGGTGCGCCCGAACGCCTCCGCATCCGCCACCAACTGGGGGACAGGCGGCACCGCCGCGACGCGGGC
>JAJZZC010000101.1 GCA_021797775.1 Bacillota bacterium | reverse complement strand
AGCGGGGCCCTGGTCCGGCCCCACCCGCTACCGCCGCTTCATTGAACGACTCCACCCGGTCGGCCGAGGGGTCGGGTCCGGTGGGCCAAGGTGGAGCGCGCTCGACGGGAGAT
This sequence comes from Bacillota bacterium, assembly GCA_021797775.1. Taxonomy (GTDB): domain Bacteria; phylum Bacillota; class Sulfobacillia; order RBS10-35; family JAJYVN01; genus JAJZZC01. The sequence continues at coordinate 16,692 of JAJZZC010000101.1, read as the reverse complement.
GTCAACCGACCTGGGCAGGTGGCGTGTTTGTGCTGGAGCCAGACGAAGCCACCATCTGGTGGGTGATCCGGCGCCTTCCCTCGTCGATTCGGGGTTGCACCCCGGCGCCGAACGGCTGCCGCGCTCGACGGGTGCCCATCGTCCGGCCAAACGCTGACGCGGACGGCGGCCGTCGGGAGAAGGGGCGGGCAGGAACGTTGTGGCCGCCGGGCCGCGGCGGGCTCGTTGCGAGGTGGCGCACACGCCGCCGCGGCCCGCGCTTGGTGCGGCGGGCCTGCCGGATGAGCGGTGGTATCCCGGCAGGCGGAAACGCGTCGACGCCGCGGGGATCGGGGAAGGATGGCGATCGCGATGGGTTCCAGGGTTGGCGTGGCGCTCCTCAGTTTCGCCCACGGTCATCAGGGCGCCTGGGCCCGGACGATTCAGCAGCGGCCTGACGCCGGGGTCGTCGCGGTCTGGGACGACGACGCCCAGCGCGGCTCTGCCGCGGCCGCGAGGCTGGGCGTCGAGTTCGTGCCTCGCCTGGACGCGGTGCTGGCCCGTTCGGACGTGGACGCGGTCACCATTTGTGCGGAGAATGCCAAGCATGCCGACCTCGCCGTTGCGGCGGCGCGGGCCGGCAAGCACATCATGATGCAGAAGCCGATGGCGACCACGGCCGCGGACTGCGACGCCATCGTCGCGGCGGTTGCGGCGGCCAAGGTCAAATACATGCAGAGTTTCAATCTGCGCTTCGATCCGCTGCACGAGGCCATCAAGGAGATCGTCGATTCAGGGCGGCTGGGGCGCATCAGTATCGTCCGGCGCCGGCACAGCCACCACTTCGCCATCGACCCGGCCGAACGCCAGCGGGTTCTGTGGTGGATGGCCGATCCCGAGCGTTCGGGGGGCGGTGCCCTGATGGACGAGGGGGCGCATGCCGCCCTCTGGTTCGTCTGGATGTTCGGGGCACCGGTCAGCGTGAGCGCCGAGGTGATCACCCGGATTCCGGACCTGCCGGTGGAGGACAACGCGGTTCTGCTCTACCGTTGGGCCGAAGGGCAGTTGGGCGTGCACCAGACCAGCTGGACAGAGGTCGCGGCGCTGAGCACGGTGGAGATCTACGGGGACCGCGGGAGCCTGGTCGCCACGGGAACCGACATCGCCTCCACTCGGGTGATGCCCGCCGGGACGCCGCCGCTGCAGGTGTGGACGGTGGAGCAGGGTGCCTGGACCCAACCGGCGATCGAACTGGTCCGAGCCCGCTCCGATGTGGTCGCCGGCCCGTTTATCGACTGCATCGTCCACGACACCCCGTCGCCGGTGCCGGCGGAGTGGGGCCGGGCGGCGGTGGAGATGGTGCTCGGCGGCTATCAATCAGCGCGCGATGGTCGGCGGGTGACCCTGCCCCTGCCGCGTTGAGCAAGGCGGCTGGGGAGCGCGGCGGCGCGAGCCCTGATCGAGGAGAGGGGGGAAGGGCCCGGGTGGGCGGAGACGGTGGGGCAGGCCGGTGATCGGCGGGCACACGTCCCGGCAACCGGGCGGCAGCGATGACGGACGAGCGGAAGGTGCGCGTCGCGATGATCGGGGCCGGCCGCCTCTCCACGCGCTTCCACTACCCCTCACTGCACAGCATGCCGGATGTGGACCTTGTGGCCGTGGCCGACCTTGTACCGGAGCGGGCGCAGGCGGCGGCCCAGCGGTTTGGGATTCCGCAGACGTACACAGACTTCCGAAAGATGTTGGCTGAGGCGGATCCCGAAGTCGTGTACCTGGTGATGCCTCCCCAGTACCTGTTCGAGCCGGCTGGCGTCGTTCTGGACCAGGGGCGGAACCTCTTTGTGGAAAAGCCGCTCGGTCTGACCACGTGGCAGGCACGCGCGCTGGCCCATCGGGCGGAGGCGCGCACCTGCCTCACCGCGGTTGGCTTCCAACGCCGCTTCGCACCGGCGCTCACCGAACTGCGTCGGCGGCTGGACCAGCGGGGGCCGGTCCACCACATCACGGTCAGCTTCCTCAAGTGCCTGCCGTTCGAGCGTCCGGCCGCAGAGTACGGCGGCGTCATCGACATGTTCACCGTCGACGGGATCCACGCCGCGGACCTGCTCCGGTTCCTAGGCGGCGAGGTGCGCGGCGTGACCGCCGCGGTGCGCAACCACTGCCACCCCGGGCCCTTCCCCGATTCGGTCACCGCTCTGGTGTCCTTCTCCAGCGGGGCCGTCGGGGTCTGGCGGTCGGACTACGGCACGGGCAGGCGCATCTTCCAGGCGGAACTTCATGGCAAAGGGGCCACCGCCCACTTTGATCCGGACGGAGACTGCCTCTTTGTCGCCGACAATGGCACGGCGGAGGTCCGCCCTTCCCGCTCCTTCGGGCCGGCGGATGCGCCCGACAACCGTCCGGAGCTGTGGCTCGGCTTCTGGCACGAAGCGCGCCATTTCATCGATTGCGTGAAGGGCCGTACCCTTCCCGACAACCACTTCGGCGACGCGGTGCGGTCCATGGAACTGGTGGAGAGGGTGCTCCGTGCCGCCGAGTAGTGGCCGGTTGCGGGCCGGGCGGGACCCGGGAGGGGGAGCGGTATGCCGGCGTTGATCCGGAGACTGGAGGACACCCCCGGGGTGGACTGCCCCTGCGGGGTGGCGCGCAGGATTCTCACCGCGGCGGACGGCGCGGTGCTCAGCGTGCATCGGGTGAGCATCCGGGAGGATAGCCGCACGCACTACCATCGGCGCTTGACCGAGACCTACTACGTGCTCGAGGGCGAGGGCGTGATGGAGTTGGACGGCATCGGCCATCCGCTCCGGCCCGGCACGGTGGTGCACATCCCGCCGGGTGTGCGCCACCGTGCGGTGGGCCGCCTGGAAGTACTGAACATGGTCGTGCCCCCCTTCGACCCGGACGACGAGTTCGAATCCGAGGTCTGATCCGGACGCGGCGCCGGTCGGGCAACAGCCCGGGGGGCTTGGCGCGGACCGGCGCCGGGGCATGCTGGGCGTGCGATCCGAGGAGCGTGAAGCAGGGGGTGGGCAGCATGGCGAGGACCGCGCTGTTGCTGGGCGGCATGACCGAGAAGTTCCACCAGTTCCTGATCAACGGACCGGCGGCGCGCGAGATTCTGAACCAGAACGGTTTCCAGACGTTTCTCAGCGAGGACATCGAGGTCCTCGCGTCCCCCGGGTTGGCGCACTATGACCTTGTGGTCAACCTGACGACGGGGCGCGTGTTGGACGCGGCGCAGGAACACGGGTTGCTGACGTTCCTTCGCTCGGGCCGAGGTCTGGTCGGCATCCACAACGCCGCCGACACCTTCAAGAACTCGGCGGCGTACATCGAGGCGCTGGGCGGCCGGTTCCTCCGTCACCCGCCGCAACTGGACATCGCCGTGGAATACACCGACCCCGCCCATCCCATCGTGGCCGGGTTGCCAGCGTTCACCGTCCACGACGAACTGTACCTGCTGGAGTGGCATCCGGAACGCGCGCATCTGCTGGCGGAGACGCGCAGTCACGAGGACCGGCCCGTGCCGATCGCATGGATTCGGCAGGAGGGTGCGGGGCGCGTCTTCTATCTGTCCCTTGGGCATAACCGGTCCACGTACGACGACCAGACGTTCCGGGAGTTGTTGGGTCGCGGCGCGCGCTGGGCGGTGGGCGACGCGGCGGGAGCCTGATTCCGCCGCGTCGCCGTGACGTCGCTATACTGCAACCGATGCGCCGCGGCCTGCGCCGGAGTGACGTCCGAGGCGTCCGGCAGTTCCGGCGCATCCCGGGCGGCTCTGCCCCGCTTACGTGAGCAACCGCGGTCCGGGTACAGGAGCCGGAGGGTTGCTCACGGTGCCGGTGAAGATGTGGATGATCGGGTAGGCCAGGATGCCGAGGGCGCCGGGCAACAGCAGCCCGGTGCGGTGCGCCGGAACGGCGCCGACGATGATCAGTACGAACATCGCCGCCACAGAGGCGGCCAGAACGGTGGCGCCGTGGAAGGCGCCGGTCAGCGCCGTTGCCCTCCTTTACGCCGGGGTTACGTTTGGGGACGGGCGCGCCCTTCAGTCGGCGCCGGCCGCCTCCAGGGACTCGGGCGGCGAGACGGCGTCCCGGAGCAAGCCGGTCCGTCCCAGCCAGTCGGTGAACTCAGTGAACAGACTGTACATGACGGGAACGACCACCAGGGTCAGCAGCGTCGAGGTGACGACGCCGCCGATGACCACGATGGCCATCGGCTGGCGGTCCTCGGAGCCGGCTCCGTTGCTGATGGCCAGTGGCAGCATCGAACAGACCATGGTGGCGGTGGTCATGAGGATCGGGCGCAGGCGCACCCTGCCCGCCTCCAGGAGAGCGGCGTACAACTCCAACCCCTGCCGGCGCAGGGTGTTGGTGTAGTCGATGAGCAGGATCGCGTTCTTGGCCACCAGTCCGACCATCATGATCAACCCGATGAACGAGAAGATGTTGAGCGTCTGGCCGGTGAGCGCCAGGCCGAGCATGGCGCCGAACGTCGCCAGCGGCAGCGTCAAAAGGAGGATGAGCGGGTACAGCAGCGATTCGTACAGCGCCGCCATCAGCATGTACATCAGGAGGATGGAGAGTCCGAAGGCCTGCAGCAGTGGTCCGAAGGCCGAGCTCTGCTGCGAGACCTGCCCGCCGAAGGTATAGGCGTAGCCCGCCGGCAGGTGGATGCCGCGCATCATGACCGCGGCCTCGATCGCGACCTTGCCGAGGTCGTTGGTGGCGACGCTGGCGACCACGCTGACGGTCAGTTGCCGATTGACAAACTGCAGTTGGGCGGGCGACACGGTGTGACGGATGTGCATCAACTGGCCGAAGGGCACGATGCCCTTCGGCGTCGGAATGGGCAGATTGCTCAACTGCTGGTCGCTGAGTGCCGAACCGTTCTGGATCTGTACCCAGATCGGGATCTGCGGCACGTTGCTCGACGGCTGGAGATAGGTGACCACCTTGCCACCGACTGCCGCGGCCACCGCGGCCCCCACCGCACCGGGCGAGACCCCCAGGTAGGAGGCCTCCGAGCGGGAGATGGTCAGGCTGAGCTGGGGGCTCGGTTTGAGGGCATTGCTGCTGGCGTTGAAGACACCGGGCAGCTTCGCCATTCCCTGTTCCACCTCGCCGGCGACGGTCTCGAGCGTGGATAGGCTGGGTCCCGTCAACTGGATCTGCAGGGACCGGCCGCCGGCGACCACCAGGGGGTTCTGTACCGCCACATGCGCCTGCATGCCGGCAAAGCCCCTGGCCAGGGCCAGCACGCGCGGTTCGTAGTAGGTGAAGAGATTGGGCCGCTGGCCCTTGGGCTCAAGGTCGACCGTGATCTGCCCGACAGAGGTGCCGCTGCCGAGCCCGCCTCCGAAACCCGCTGAGTCGTAGACCTCGGTGACCCCGGGCAACCGGCCGATCTCCGCGGCCAGGGCCTGGATGTCGGCCTGGCTTGTCGCCAGCGTCACCGAGGCCGGGAACCGCACCTGGACGGTGAAGGTCCCGATGTCCTCCTTGGGTGTGAAGGTGGTACCCACCAACCCGGTGGGGACGGCCGCCAGGCTGAAGGCCAGCGCCCCCGCGCCGACGAGCAGCACCCAGGGGCGCCGCCGGAGTGCGCCGCTCAGGAAGTGGGTATACAGGCCCACCAGGGTCTGGTAACCGCGCTCCCAGGCGTTGACGAAGCGTTGCCAGAGGGCGGAGCCACTGCTTGGGCGCGGGCTGCGACGGTCCGACGTCTCCGCCTCCACCGTTTTTGGCCGCAGCCAGCGCGAGGCCAGCATCGGTGTCAGGGTGAAGGAGATGAATAGAGAGATCAGCGTGGCGGCCGTGATGGTCAGACCGAATTCGCGGAACAGCTGCCCGACGTTGCCGGTGACAAAGGCTGTCGGTCCGTATACGACCACGTCCGTGAGCGTGATGGCCACCGCGGCGGCGCCGATCTCCATCCGCCCGCGGTAGGCGGCTTCGCGGACGGCCTCGCCGAGGGCGATGTGCCGGTTGATGTTCTCCAGCACGACGATCGCATCGTCCACCAGAATGCCGATCAGCAGGGAGAGGGCCATCAGCGAGATCAGGTCGAGGCTGAAATGCAGCGTGTACATCACGGTGAAGGTGATGATCAGGGACGTGGGGATGGCCAGCAGCACGATCACGGTGTTCTGGAGGCGGTGGAGGAAGAGCATCAGCACCGCGCCGGTGATCAGCACGGCGAGGACGAGGTCGAAGATGACGTCGTGCAGCGATGCCCGGGTGAACCGGGTGATGTTGCCCACCACGGCGAAATGGATGCCGGGGGGCAGGGACGGCTGCACGCGCGCCAGCGCGGCCTTGACGGCGTTGTTCACGGCCAGCGAGTTGGCCGTGCTCTGGGCGGTGAGGACCAGGCCGACCGCCGGCTGGCCGTTCAACTGGGCCGTGCTGCCCTTCTGCGCGAAGCCCAGGCTGACCTGCGCCACGTCGCGCAGGTAGACGTTCCCGCCCGGCCGCCTGGCCACCACAACGTCCCCGACCTGGGCCGCGGAGTGGAACATCCCGCTGGTGCGCGCGAGATAGCTGGTGCCGTTCTGGACCAGCGAACCGGCCGGGACGCTGCGGTTGCCGGCCGCCAGCGCGGCGGTGATCTGAGCCAGCGAGACGCGGTATTCCTGCATGGCGGTGGGCTGCACCTGGACGTTGACCTGGGACTGCCGCCCGCCGACCACGTTCACCGAGGCGACACCGGAGACCTGGTCGAGGGCGGGAGCCACATCATTGACGGCGAGGCTATACAGTTGGGCCTGCGTCAGGGCGCCGGACAAGGCGATGTTCATCAGGGGAAGGGCGGAAGGATTGGCCGCGGTGACCACCGGGGCCAGCGCCCCCACCGGGAACGCCCGCGCCGCGCGGGCCAGGGCCTGTGAGACGTCCACCGAGGCGATGCTGGTATCCGTGCCGGTCAGAAACTGCAGCGAGACGGTACCGCGTCCGGGCGCGGCCACCGCTGTCATGTCGGCCACGCCGGTCACGTTCGACAGCGCCTGCTCCATGGGCGCGACAACGAGGCGTTCGATGTCGGTGGGGCTGGCGCCCGGATAGGCGATGGTCGCCCGCACGAACGGGAAGTCGACGTTGGGCAGGCGGCGCACGGGCAGGCGCGAGAAGGAGATCACGCCTGCCACCACCAGGGCGCCGATGAGCATCAGGATGGTGACCGGCCGCTGGATGGCGATGCGTGTCAGGTTCACGCGGCTCCACCCCCGCCGGCCGTGCCGCCAGCCGCCTTAGCGCCGCCGCCAGCCGCGGCCTTGGCCGTGCCGGCCGCCTTGCCGCCCCCGCCGGCCGTCTTGGCCGTGGCGGTGCCGGCCGCCTTGGCGCCGCCGCCGGCCTTGGCCGTGCCACCGCCACTGGCCATGGCCCCAGCCTTCTTGCCCGCCTTCCGGGCTCGGCCCACCCTGCCGCGACCCTTGCCGGAGAGGGCCCCGGTCGCCTTGCCGACCACGGAGGCGACGATGGTGCCTTGCGGCGTCCCACCGGTCACCTTGACCGGGAAGGGCTTGGGCGGGGGTACTCGGGTGAGTGTGACCGCCACCCGGTCGCCGGTGGCCAGATAGCTCCCCACGCCCGGCAGCAGGACGACCTCCCCCGCTTTCAAGCCGGAGAGGACCTGAGTCCAGGAACCGCTGGTCAGACCGGTGCGCACCGCCACCACGCGCACGGTGCCTCCGAGCGTCTGCGCCCGCGTGCCCCCCGGCGCGGGCGACGTCGGGGCCCCAGTCTTGGCGGACGAGCCTCGCGCGCGTGTCGCTGCAGCCTTCCCGCCCCGCTGGCCGTGGCGCGTCGCTGCTTTTGCGGAACCGCCGCCAGCACCGGCCGTCTTGCCGGCGCCGGTCGCGGACGAGGCCGGCGTCGCGGCGGGATGGGACGGCGCACCCGCCGCCGGCACCAGGACGTACAGGAACTTCCCTTTGCTCCCCGTCTGCAGCGCCGCGCTTGGCACCATGACCGCGCCGCGGACCTGCCGCGCGAGGAGTTGGACGGAGGCGGACTCCCCCGCGGCCAGCCCGGCGCCGGACCCGGCGGGCACCACGGTCACCAGGAAGGTGAGGTTGGCGAGGTTGCCGGTGGGCGAGATCCCGACCACCTGGCCGGCGACCGCCTTGCCCGGCGCCGCGGAGCTGAAGATGGCGGCCGGTTGGCCGGGGTGGACCTCGGCGATGTCGTATTGAGGAACAGGGCCCTCCACCTGGAGGACGTCGCTCTGGATGGTCGCCAGGACCGAGCCGGCGCCGACGGCGGCGCCGGCTCGCGCCAGGCCCGGGTTGACCGAGACGATGATCCCCGAAGTGGGTGCGACCACCTGCAGTTTATCGGCCTGCAGCGCGGCCAGGGTGGCGTTGCCCGCGGTGGAGGCCGCGGCCGCCTGCAGCCCGTCCAGGGCCGCCTGCGTGTACGGCTGCTCCACCGCCTGGAGGTGTGCCTGGGCTTCGGCGACCGCCGCCGCCGCCATCTGGGCTGCGGCCGGGGTGATCGCATCGCTGGTCAGCCCCGCCAGGACCGCTTCCTGGGCCGCCAGGTTGGCCTGCGCCGTCTCCACTGCGTGCTGCGCGTTGGACAGGGCCAACTGGTAAGCGGCCTGGGCGGCAGCGAGCTGGCCGCCGGCCGAGGTGGCGGCGGCCTGAGCCTGCGCTTGGGCCACCGTCACCGCCTGCTGGGCCTTCTCCACCGCTGCGGTGTACGCCGCTTCCGCCGTGGAGAGCGCGGCGGCGGCGGCGGCCACCGCGGCCTTGGCGTAGGTGGACCCGCTCACGGTCTGCTCCTCGGCCACCGCGTTGGTGTAGGCCTGCTGGGCGTTGGCGATGGCGACGTTCTGCGGGCTGTTGGAGGCCTGCAGCTGCTGCAGGGCCTGTTCGGCGGCCGCCAGGTTCGCATTGGCCTGGCTCTGCCCGGCGGAGGCGGTGGCGGATTGCGCCTGCTGTGCGTTCTGCAGCGCGACGGCGGCGGGCGCCTGGCCCGATTGCAGGGCCTGCAGGTTCTGCTGGGCGATGCTCAGTTCGGTCTGGGCCTGGGAGACCGCGGACTGCTGGCGCTGCACCAGCGCCGGATTCGGTTCGAACAGCGATTTCTGCCGGGCCTGGGCCATCGCCAGCGCCGCCTGGGCCTGCGCGACGGCACTGGCCGTTCCGCCCTGTTCCGCCTGTTTCAGCCTGGCCTCCGCGGCCTGTGCGTCCGCCGCGGCAACCTGCGCGTGGAGTGTGACCGCGGGGTTGCTGAGGGTGAAGAGGTGCTCGCCCGCCGTGACCGCCTGGCCGACGCGGACCCCGGCCTCGGTGACGGTGCCGGCGACGCCGGGCGTGACCGCAACCGTGTAGGTGCTGGCGACGCTGCCCACAAACGACAGCGTCCCCGTCAGCGTCCCCCGTCGGGCCCGCGTGCCCTGGACCGCGACGACCGGGCCGCCCTTGCCCCGGTGTCCCGCGCCGCCGCCGTGGCGGGCCAGCACCGTGACGCCGCTGCCCACGACAAGCAGGACGGCCATCGCCACCGCGACGGGACGTCGGCGGATCCAGCCGAGTACAGGCACATCCGTCACCTCCGGGACTTGATGGGGTCCCCGCGGACCTGGATCCGTCGTTTAGCCGATGTGAACGCGAATCAGTTGGGCTACCGGTCCTCGGGTGGCGCGGGTCACCCGCATGGTCACGTGTGATCCGATCTTTACCGCGGCGACCGTTGACGCCGTCACCACTCCGCCTTTGGGCGCGACCTCGACACGTACGCCCGCCGGCAGGCCCACCGAAACCGGCTGTCCGGACACTGTGCGCAGCGTCAGCGAGGAGGGCCCGACGGCGGTGACGGTCCCGCGCAGCGTACCGCCGCCGTGGGGTGCGCCGAGTACCGTGATCTGTACCGCAGTGAGCCCGGCCTTGCCGGCCACGGCCCGGACCCGGATGCGCTGGCCCGCGGCCAGGGAGCCCGCCTGCGCCGTGGTGGGCGCATGTCCGCTCGTTTGGCTCAGCACTTTCGTGGAGGGTGCCAGCGCCAGCGAGATCGTCCGGTGCGCGGCCGTCCGCAGCGACAGCTGCTGCCCGGTCACCGCGGCGATGGTGCCGGCGTACGCGACGGTCTGGCGGGTGTGGCCGGGCGAGGTCTTCTGGCCGCTGGCGGCGTTGCTGGTCACCACGGTCTTGGCGGCGCTGCTGGGCCCGGCCTGCCCGCCGCTGGCGGCGCTTCTGAGCACCACGGTCTTGGCGGCGTGGCTGGGCCCGAGCCGCCCGCCGCCGGCGGCCTTGCCACTGGCCTGCGGGACGAGGATCGTGATCTGTACCGCGGTGAGCCCGGCCTTGCCGGCCACGGCCCGGACCTGGACGCGCTGGCCCGCGGCCAGGGAGCCTGCCTGCGCCGTGGTGGGCGCATGTCCGCCCGTTTGGCTCAGCACCTTTGTGGAAGGTGCCAGCGCCAGCGAGACCGTCCGGTGCGCGGCCGTCCGCAGCGAGAGCTGCTGCCCGGTCACCGCGGCGATGGTGCCGGCGTACGCGACGGTTTGGCGGGTGTGGCCGGGCGAGGCCTTTTGGCCGCTGGTGGCGTTGCTGCTGACCGGGGGGACGGAACTCCCGCGTGGAGGCCCCGCCGCCTGGCCACAGGCAGCGGCGCACACGAACGTACCGACGCAAACAACGGCGGTGAACAGGCGCCTCCACCGAGCTGAGGGTTGGATGGGCATGATGGCGGTTCCTTTCCCTCGGATGTATCCACGGGGCGTCGTCCCCAACGCTCGGCCGCGTGCCGCCGCTGTCATCGCGCGGCGCCGCCCTCCGGCCTGGGCCGCCGCACGGACGCGGCGGGGGGGAGGGCGGGCGGTGTATGACGTGGACTGCAGAACACCATGCCCAGGCGACCGCTGCAAAAGTCCGCCCTTGCGCGGTCGCTTCTGCTATATCCCTTGTCCCCCAATGATTCTCTGTTCTCGGCCGACGTGGAAGCCGACTCTTGCTGCGACCATCTGCGTAAGGATCGTACGCCGTGGGCCGCGCCGCACGGTTGGCGAAAGTTTTACCAGGCTGTGACGATTGTGTGAATGCGCGGCGGCGGCACGGGGGCGGAACACCGCGGGGCGCCGGCCAACTCCCCGGTCGGCGCGCGTGTTTGGTTGAAGCGGATTGCCAGCGCTCCTGGAGGTCAGTCGCTGCGCGACGCCGCTGCCCGCGCGCCAGCCAACCAATCCTGGCCAACAGGTCGGTGAACGCCTGCACGAATTCCGGCGCCAACATCCGGCCGGTAGTCCGTCATCGGCTCGGCCCGCCCCGGCTCCAAAGGATCTGTGCGCGGGTCTGGCGCTGCCGCGCCCCGACCGCTTCGTGCATCATCCGCGCTGCCGACGCGGGGACGCCCCAATGTGACCGCGCCTGCCCGCCGGGCACGAAGAGTAACCCGTAAGAAGAAATTATACAAGGAAAGTGGAGTCGTCTATCGGCCGAATGTATGCGTATTGTTGCTCGGCAGAGGAACATCGGGATGTTCTCGCCAATGCACCCCACTCGAACGGATGACCCCGGATGCACTGCGCAGGGATGGTGCCGCCTGGGGCGAGGGGAGCGTGGCGACTGTGCGCGGGTTGCGTCAGGGCTTTGCGACGGCGGACCCCCGGTACGGTCCGGTGCCTCTTTGGTGGTGGAGCGGTGAGCCGGTCACCGAGGAGCGCCTGCGCTGGCAGATGCAGAAGCTGCGTGCCGCGGGGCTCCGCAACCTGTGTGTGATCAACCTGGCGCCCGCCGGAGCGGCGCACGGTTGCGCGGCGGACGATCCGCCCTTTTACGGCCAGTCATGGTGGGAGCTCTTCGACTGCGCCCTGGACGAAGCGGAGCGGCTCGGTATGTTCCTTTGGTTCTACGATCAGATCGGCTTCTCGGGGGCCAACTTCCCCGCCCGTCTGGTGGCCGAGAGGCCTGACTTCGCCGGCTACCAACTGCGCCGTTTCCCGGCCGGTGAAGCCCCACCCCCGGAGGCCGACGTCGTCGCCACTGTCGACGGCGACCGCTACGCGACGGTGCGACAGGGCTTCGACTGGCTGCACGTGCAGGCCTGCGGGGCCCTGCTCGACCGGATCCATGGCGAGATGGAGCGGCGTTGCGGCGATCGCTTGGGGCGTGTGATCGCCGGCAGCTTTCAGGACGAGCTGCAGCCGATGCCGACCTGGACCGCGGCCGTACCGTCGGCCTACCGGGAGCGCTTCGGCGAGGATCTGCTGCCGTCGCTGCCGCTTCTGTTCGCGGACGGTCCCGGCGCGGGGGAGGTGCGCCGCCGCTTTTACGGCCTGCTGGCCGAACTGGCCGAGACCGCCTTCTTCCGCCCGCTGGGCGAGTGGCATGTCCGGCACGGGATGCTGCTGGGCTGCGACCAGGCCGGGCCCGGACGCAAGGTGGACCCGCACGGCGCTCAGCGTCTCTACCTCGACTACTTCCGCACGCATCGCCACTTCTCCGCACCGGGGAGCGATATGGACGGGGAGGCCAAGCCGCACTCCTCGTTGGTGCATGCGCACGGGGGCAGGAGGGTGTGGTTGGAGGGCTTTCACTCCAGCGGCTGGGGCGGGACGGTGGAGGAGACGCTGCACTGGCTGGTGCCATGGTTGCAGGCCGGGGTGACACTCTTTGATCCGCACGCCATCTATTACAGCACCCGCGGCGGCTGGTGGGAGTGGGCGCCGCCGGACACCGGTTGGCGCCAGCCCTACGCCGAACACTACCCTGTATTCGCCGACACCGTGGCCCGGGCCTGCTGGCTGCTTGCCCAGGGACGGCACGTCTGCGACGTCGCCGTGTATTATCCCGGGCAGGCCGTCTGGGAGCATATGTCCCAGGCGGATCTCCGGCCGGGCGAACATCCGCAGGCGGCCGCGCGGCGGGATCCCGACGCTGCGGTCGGGCACATCCGGCAAGTCTACTGGGCCCTGGTGGGGCGCCAGGCCCGACACGAGGCGGCGCCAGGCGTTCTGCGCGCGGATCGGCGGGACTTCGATCTGCTGGAGGACACCGCTCTGGCCTCGGCACGCCTGGAGGACGGCGCCCTCGGTGTGGCTGAGGAGACCTACCGGGTGGTGATCCTGCCGGGGGTGGGCGTGGCGGAAGCGGCGGCGCGGGAGCGGCTGGAGGCCTTCGTCGCGCGCGGTGGCCTGCTTGTGGCGGTCGGCGTGCCGCACGAACCGCCTCTCCCCGCGGGCACGGTCAGCGTGGCGGCGCCGGAGGATGTGCCCGCGGTGCTGGAGCACGCCATCCCGCGGCGCGCGGACGGGCCCGGTCTGGCCCTTGCCCGGAGCGTGGACGGCGTGGACGTGTTCCTGCTCCTGCCACCATCGGAAGCGCTGTTGCCCATGCACAGCGCCAGCACCGCACCCCCGGCCGTTCCGGAGGAGGCGACGTACACGCTGTGGACGGCGGGGAGCCCGGAGCTGTGGGATCCGGTGAGCGGCACGCAGTGTGCCATCCCGTTTCGGCGCGACGGGGAGCGCATCGTCGTGAACGTACCATTCAGGGATTGGCCCGCCGCGCTGGTCGTCTGCCGGCCGCCGGGCGCACCGGAGCCCGGTTTGGATGCGCGGACACCCCGGTTGGCGGGTGACCGGCTCATCCCCGCCGGCACGGCAGCGCCCGAGCCTTGTGCGGCCGGAGTGCGGCAACTGCCGGTCGCGCCTTGGTTGGTACGCGTGCAGCCCACGCTGGACAACCGTTTCGGCGACTTCGACCTCCACGGTGGCGGCCAGTTTCTCCCCATCGAGCGTCGGAGCTTTCGGGTGAAGACCGAACTCGGGCAGGACGACGGAGAGGCTGGGGGTTGGCACCGGGCCGCCTTTGATGACCGGTCCTGGTCCCCGCGCCTCTGGAGCGAGGCGGCGCGCTGGCTGGTCAACAGGGGCGAGCGGTTCGACCCGGGGCGCGCGCGGCCCGTCGTCTACAGCACGCTGTTCGGAGACATGGCGTTCCGGGACTGGGCCGGGCGCATGGGACGCGTGCCGCGCACCTTCCTGGATCTGGGGCGAGCGCGGCGGGGGGATATCCTGTGGGCGTTCACCCGTGTGGTGGCGCCCGCCGCAGGCCGGTACTGGATCCAGGTGGAGGGCGTCGGCGACAGGGCGGTTTTTCTGGATGGTCGGGAGGTCCTCGGGGGGGATGCCGCCGGGGCGCACGCGGTCGCGGCCCCGGCGGCGCTGCGTCCGGGAGCCAACGACCTGCTGGTGCGGTGTGCCGCCGTGCGGGATGGCGATGTGCGCCTGGGGGTGCAGGTGAGCGCACAGGAGCCGGACGTGCAACCGGAATGGGTCGGTGTGCGTCAACCGGCCGCGGGTGGAGATTGGGCGTTGCGGCGCGTGGTGGCTGCCCAGGCGCGTGCGCGCCGGGTCAGGATCTGTTTTGCCGCCCACGGGCATGTGGAACTCTGGGTGAACGGCACCCGCGCGGCGGTCGAGGGGGATTTCAATCCTTACGCCCGCTCGGGCCAGCAGGAACTGGACGTCGCGGCGCTGTGGCGCGCCGGCGAAAATGAGATTCGGATACGCTTTCCGGAACGCGGCGGCTACGAACGGGCGCTGGTCGACGGCGAAGTGGTCTTCCCTGACGGCACGTGCGCCAGGTTTGCCTCAGGGCCGGACTGGACCGACGGCGCCGGGCGGCCCGCCGCCCGCATCCCCCACGCGGGCAGCACGGAGGCCCTCTGGATCCGTCCCCGTCCGCATCCCCTGGGCGATGTCGGCTGGTTGATGCCCGACAGCGTGCCCGTGCCAGCCCCCCTGCCCCTGCTCCTGGAACCGTCTGAGGCCCGCCGGCCGGTGTGGTTGCGCTTCGAGTTGCCCATGGGCGCCGCGGCATTGCGCCTGGAGGCCCTGGGGCCGGCCCGGGCATGGGTGGGCGACCGGGAGGTGGAGTTGCGAGGGGGGGCCGCCGAGTTCGAGCCGCAGGCGGCCGGAACGGTGTGCGCCGTGCGCGTGGTGCCGGTGGTTCCCGCGCCGGAAGCGGCCGTCCTCACCGCGCCCATACGCTTCCGGATCTCTCCGGGCAGGGGGAGTCTTGGTGACTGGCGCACCGCGCTGCACCTTCCCCACCACAGCGGCGTGGTGGAGTACGTGACGGAGGCCGAGGGGACGGGCACGCGGGCGTGGCTCGACCTCGGATACGTGCGCGGCACCGCGCAGGTCTGGGTCGACGGGCACGACGTTGGCGTGCGCCTCTGGCACCCGTTCCGCTTCGATCTGCGAGAGGCGTGGGGACCGGGGCGGCACCGGTTGCGCGTGCGCGTCACCAACACCCTCGGCGCGCACTATGAGATCGGGCGACCGACGAGCCTGGTCGGCAAGGGGCAGGCGGCCGGGGGACTGTTCGGGCCGGTGCGGCTGCGGGAAGCGGCGACGTCCGGGTGACGTGCGCTCGCCGCTGCCGGCGGGGAGCACGCGGAGCCGCGGTCGCGCATGCGTAATACAGGGGGGTGGCCGGTTTGGTTGTGCGCACGCGCCGGGCGATGCTGCGCACCCTGGGCTCCACGGTGGCGCTGGTGACCGCCGGGACAGCCCTGGGTGCCTGCGCCGCGGGGCAGGGCGCCCAAGCGCGCCCGACGGCGCGGGCTAACGTCGCCAAGGTGACGTTCCAGCTCTACGTGGTGGGGATTCCGATCAATGCTACAACAACCAAGCTCATCCAGGACTTTGTAGACCAGGAGTTCAACAGCAGGCACAAAGGCGTACAGGCCACATGGCAGATCGATGGTGGGATGCCTGGCGTGACTGCGGCCATTCTGGCCGGATCGCCGGCCCCGGTGTCCCTCTCGAGTTGCTGCGGGGACTGGCCGGTCGTCCTTCCCTTCCTGGAGCCGCTCAATGCGTACCTGCAGCAGGATAACGTGGACACGACGATCTGGCCCCCGAACCTGGTGGCCCAACTGAAGGTTGGTGGAAGGCTGTATGGGGTGCCGGTGGACGCGGCCGCCCAGGCCTACATCTACCGGCAGGACATCCTGGACGAACTCGGCCTGTCCTACCCCGCCCCGGATTGGACGTACCTGGACGCCCAGAGGCTCTGGAACGCCTGTACCTCCAACAAGGGGGGCAAGCAGAGATCCGGCGGGACCATCCCGTGGAGCGCCGGTGGGCCGTTTCCGGGTATCGCGCTATTGGCGGGATTCGGCGGCGCTTACCAGGACAGCACGTATACCCACTGCCTGCTGGACCGGCCGGGGAGCATCGCCGCCGGGGAGTTCGCGTTCGATCTGTTGTGGCGCAAGGTCTGTGTGCAGGGGGATGGCACCCCGGTTCCGGCGCTCGCGACCGGGCAGGTCGTCTTCAGCCAGGGTGCGGACCCGTCCCTGCTCTGGGCGGTGCAGAACCTGGGAACCGCCACGAAGTGGGACTTCATCCCCTATCCGCGGTGGCCGGTGCGTCCGGCGACCGTTGGCCAGAGCAGTTGGTACGCCCTCAACGCCTTCGCCCCTGACAAGGAGCTCGCCTGGGAACTCTTCAGGTTCTCCGCAGTGGACACCGCCTGGTCACGGTTTTATATGCGCCTGACACTGTCGCCGCCGGCGCAACTATCTCTGCTGGAGGAATGGGAAGCACTGGTGCGGAATGTTGCGCCCATCCTGGCCCATAAGTCTCTCAAGTACTGGCGGGAACCGGCCCAGGCGGGTGAGGCATACCCCGGCTTCGAATTCTTCAAGTACCAGCCTGTGGAGGCCGGCGCCCTTGTCAGCCAGACCTGGGGGC
>JAJZZC010000008.1:11887-62075 GCA_021797775.1 Bacillota bacterium | reverse complement strand
CACCCCATGCTGGACCGCGCGCTGGCCGAGACGGTGCGCCTCTGCGCCGCGCTGGGCGTCGCCGCGCACGACGCACGCACGGGGCGGGGCGATCTGCGCCACCTGGTGGCGCGCGTCAATCAGCGGGGGAACGAACTGCTGCTCTGCCTGGTGACGGCGCGCGAGCGCTTCCCGCAGGGCCCCGCCCTCGCCGATGCGCTGATGGCGGCCATCCCCACCTGCGTGGGCGTCGTGCAGAACGTCAATGGTGCGCCCGGCAACGCCATCCTCGGCCGCACCACGCGCCCCTTGCGCGGCCGTACCCACCTGGTGGAGGAACTTGACGGGCTGCGCTTCCTCGTGTCCGCGCCGTCGTTCTTCCAGGTCAGCCCCGCCCAGGCGGCTCGCCTCTACGCCGTGGCCGTGGGCCAGGCTGCGCTCACCCGTGCGCAGGTCGCCTTCGACCTCTACGCGGGGGTGGGCACGCTCTCCCTCTGCCTGGCGCGGGTCGCCGGCGCGGTGCACGCCGTCGAGGAGGTGCCCGAGGCCGTGCGGGATGGCCGCCGCAATGCGGCGGCGAACCGGATGCCCGGACTGCGCTTCCACCTGGGCACGGCCGAGTCCGTACTCCCCGCCCTCGTCGCGCACGGGCCCCGCCCAGACGTGGTGGTGCTCGACCCCCCACGCAAGGGCGCGGCTGCCACGGTGCTCGCGGCCATCGCGCGTGCGGCGCCGCGGCGCATCGTCTATGTCTCGTGCAACCCAGCGACCCTGGCGCGTGACGTGGAGGTCCTGGGCGCCGCGGGATATGCGTTGCAAGAGGTGCAGCCGCTGGACATGTTCCCGCAAACGGCGCACGTCGAGTGCAGTTCGCTGCTGGAGCGGCGCGACCCGTAGGCGGTGTGCCCCAAGGGGCGAAGGGTGGTGAGGTGGCTGCGAGGGCCCTGCGACCCCACGAAAACCCCATGCGCCATCAAGGCTCCGCACACTCCCGCCCGGCGGCGGCGGGCCACTCCTTCCTGGCGGCGACGAGGGCGTCGAACCGCTCGGCCGTGGCGCGCCCCGTGCCGGGCAGCACGTGGCTAACCATGCGCGGGACCGGCGTCACGTCCGAGTGGCCGAGCCGCTCCCGCACGACCTTGGGGTGCGGCCTGGTCGCGAACCCCGCCGCGCCGTGCGGAGGCTGCCCCTGGGCCGAGGTCACGGGGTGTGGGTCGTGCGGGGGCTGGCCATACGCCCGGCGCGGTACGGCGGCACGGTATATGGCGGCGAAGGGGCCGCAGGGCGGCCTGCGGGAGCGAAGGGACCGATCCCGGAACCCGCAGGGCCCGGCCCGATCGGCAGGCTGTGCGCCCGGCCCGGCCGTCCGCATGGGTGCCAGAGCAGCCGGCAGCCCACGCTGCGGAGCGTCCGCTCCGTGCGACCGTCCTCAGGCCCGGTGGAGCAGCCCTTGCTCCTCCAGCCAGTCCTCGGCTTCCATGGCGGCGGCGCACCCGGTGCCCGCGGCCGTCGCGGCCTGCTGGTAGCGGTGGTCGGCGACGTCGCCGGCGATGAACACCCCGGGAATCGCACTCCGCACGCCGTGTGCGGTGAGGTAGCCCTGGGCGTCTCGGGGCAGGGCGCCGCCCAGCATGTCGGTGTTCGGGATGTGCCCGATCGCGTAGAACACCCCGTCAGCCGGAATCTCCTCCAGTGGCGCCCCATCCCCCGTGTCGGTCGCGCGCACCCGCAGTCCCGTCAGCTTGCCGCCCGGATCGCGCAGGAACTCCACGGGCGCCCTATTCCAGTGGAAGTGGATCTCCTTCTTCGCAAAGGCCCGGTCTTGCATGATCCGGCTGGCGCGCAGCAGGTTGCGCCGGTGTACCACGTGGACCTCCGCCGCGAACTTGGTCAGGTAGATTGCATCCTCCATGGCGCTGTCGCCGCCGCCCACCACGATGACCCGCCGCTCCTTGAAAAAGGCGCCGTCGCACGTGGCGCATGTCGACAGCCCGCGCCCCAGCATTTCGCCCTCCGCCGGCAGCCCGAGCATACGGGCGCGCGCGCCCGAAGCGATGATCACACTGTGCGCGCGGCGCTGCGCCGGGTCGCCGTCGGTTAGGAGGACGAAGGGCCGCTGGCCGAAGTCGATGCCTGTTACCGAGTGGGCCACGCAGCGCGCGCCGAAGCGCTCCGCCTGCAACCGGATGTTGTCCACCAGGTCGAATCCGTTGATGCCGTCAGGAAATCCAGGAAAGTTCTCCACCACGCTGGTCAGGGAGAGCTGACCGCCCGGCTCTGGTCCCTCGAACACCAGCGGGCGCAGATTGCCACGCGCGGCGTACACCGCCGCCGTGAGCCCGGCGACCCCGGACCCGACGATGACGGCCAGTTCCGCGCCACTGCCTGGTTCCTGTTCGTTGAGAGCCTCTGCCACCCTGCCATCCCTCTTCCCCCGCGCACGCGGAGACCGGTCGTGCCTCCCGCTGCCGTGTGAATGGCGCGCGAGCCAGACGATTGTATCACGCCACAAGGGTGGGCCTCGCGCGGCCAATGGTTCCGCGGAGGCAGTCGTTCTCCCAAGCCCCACCCTGCCGCGCGCTTGCCGCGCGCCCGTCGGAGGCGGGGCTTGGCGCGTGGCGGGCAGGTCGGGGTGTGGACGGCAGGCCCGGCCGCGGCGCATGGTTCCAGGCCGGGCGCGGAGGCGCCCGCGCTCCGAAGGGGACGCGCAGACCGGGCGGCACGGCCCCGCGCAGGGTGCATCGCCCCGCGTCACCGTGCAAAACCGCGCCCCTGGGCGGCGCGCGCCGGCGCGAGGGGGGGAAGGGGTGTGCGGCGAAGGTGGTGCGGTGGTGGGCGGCGCGCCCCTCTCTCTCTCGGGGCCGCCGTGGTCGGGACGGGGGAGTGGTCGCATGGCGCTGGACCAGGTCGGGCAGAAGGAGGCCGCGGCGCGGCGGGCGCTGGAGGAAGTCCGCGACGGCATGGCCCTGGGGCTCGGGTCCGGCAGCACCGCGGAGGTCTTCGTGCGGCTCCTGGGCGACCGGGTGCGCGCGGGTTTACGTGTGATCGGGGTGCCGACGTCTGAGGCGACGGCCGACCTTGCGCGCCGTCTCGGCATCCCGCTGGTGGATCGCGACGAAGTTCCGGCGCTGGACCTCGACGTGGACGGCGCGGACGAGGTCGACCCCGAGGGCCGGTTGCTCAAGGGGCTTGGTGGCGCACTCCTGCGGGAGAAGATCGTCGCGTCAGCCGCCCGCCGCCTGGTCGTCGTCGTGGACGAGAGCAAGCTCGTCGGCCGCCTCGGTGAGCGCGCGGCCCTGCCGGTCGAGGTGGTGCGGTTCGGTTGGCGGCGCGCGGAGGCGGCATTGCGCGCCTGCGGTGCCTCGACCGCCCTGCGCGGCGGCCCGGCGGACCCGTTCCTCACCGATGGCGGCAACCTGATCCTGGACTGCCGCTTTCCCGCTGGGGCCGATCTGCCGGCCCTGGCCGCGCGTTGCAAGGCGCTCGTGGGCGTGGTCGAGCACGGACTGTTCCCGGCAGCGCGCCCGACGGTGTGCATCGGCCGGGCCTCGGGAGATGTGGAGGTCCGCAGGGGGGCGTAGCGGCTCCCGCTGTCGAAGCTGGGTGTCTTGCGCCCGATGCGCCGCTTCGTTACGATGCCTTCGCCCCCAGGGGCGGGCGCTCGGCTGTGGCTCCGTGGGCTCCGCATCGTTGCCCGGAAGGGGCAGGTTGCTATGGACGAGGGGGCCGTCCCCGCCGCCGACCGTCCCTCGCTCCGTCAACGCTTGGCCGCACCCGGGCTGATCATCACCGCTGAGCTGGACCCGCCGCGCGCGGCGGACGTGGCGCCTGTCGTGGAGCGCGCTGGTCGGCTGGCGCCCTTGGTGGATGCCGTCAACGTCACCGATGGCTCGTTGGCCCGCGTGCGCTTGGCCGGGCTCTTTGCCGCGGTCGCCATGCGCCAGCGTCTCCGCCTGGAGGTGATCGCCCACCTGACGGCCCGGGACCGCAATCGCATCGCCCTGCAGGCGGATGCCCTCGGCGCCGCCGCGTTTGGCGTCCGGACGCTGCTCGTCCTGAGCGGCGATCCGCCCGACCGCGGCGACGAGCCGGAAGCGAAGGCGGTCGGCGACGTCGACACCCCGGGGTTGATCCGCTTGCTGGCGGCCCTCAACGCCGGCTCCACGGCCAGCGGGCGGGAGCTCGAAGGGCGCACCGATCTGCTCATCGGTTGCGCAGCCAACCCGGGGGCGCCGGACCTGCCCCGCGAGGTGGAGAAGTTGGCGCAGCGCGTGGAGGCGGGAGCGCGTTTCTGCCAGACCCAGCCGGTATTCGACGTCGAAGCCGCCCTGCGCTTCGCCGAGGCCGTCCGAGCGCTTGGTGTCCCGGTGCTCTTTGGGTTGCTGCCCCTGCGCGATGCCGAGCGGGCGCGCTACTTCAGCCGCATCCCGGGGATGGCGGTCCCCGAGTCGGTGGTGACCCGGCTGGCGGCGGGGGGGCCTGAGACGGGCCTGGCGATCGCCTGCGAGACCGCACGCGCGCTGGCGCCCCATGTGCGCGGTTTGCACCTGTTTCCCATGGGCAGCGCCCGGGTGGTCCAGGCCGTGGCCGAAGCAGCGGGCCCCTGGCGGGTGCCGGCCGCGTAACCGATCGGGCCCGCGGGGGCGTGCCTGGGCCCGCAGGCGCCGAGCGGGCGGCCGCGGCGCCTGCTTCCGGGGGTTGGATCCGCAGCCGCGGATGGCCGCTCCGGGGTGTCTCCGCCCCGGCGTGTGCGCCGCCGGGCGCGTTTGGCCGTCGCACCGCGCGGGAGGGGGCACGCGCCTGGCGCGCGTCGTGGTGTCCGGCTACTACGGCTTTGGCAACGCGGGTGATGAGGTCATTCTCGCGGCGCTGTTGCGTGCCCTGAATGGCCATGAGGTGACCGTGCTGTCGCATGCCCCCGAGGTCACCCGGGCGGAGCACGGCGTCCGCGCCGAGCACCGCGCATCCCCTCCGGGGGTGTTGCGCGCCCTTTCCCGCTGCGACCTGCTGGTCTCCGGCGGGGGGGGGTTGCTGCAGGACGCCACGGGGCCGGCCAGCGTCCCCTATTATCTGGGTATCGTCATGCTGGCGCGGGCGCTGGGCAAGCCCGTCATGGTGTATGCGCAGGGGATCGGCCCGCTGGGTGCCGGATGGGCTCGTCGGTCCCTCCGGTTGCTGCGGGGCGCCGCCGCCATCACCGTACGTGATGCCGAGTCTGCGGAGTGGCTGCGCGCCGCGGGGGTTCCGCCCGCGCGGATCGAGGTGACCGCGGACGCCGCGCTGGCGTTGCCGCCCCCTCGGCGCACCGCGGAGGCGAATCCGCCCCCGGAACTGGCCGCCCTTGGCGTGCGGCGGGGCGAACGCGCGGTGGCATTGGCCCCGCGGCCGTACGGCGACGGGCGCTTCGCCGCCAAGCTCGCCGCCGTCGCCGACGCGTTGCAGGACCGGCTCGGCGCGCGGGCCGTGCTGGTGCCCATGCAGCTGCCAGAGGACGTGGCCGCCTGCGAACGGATCGCCGCGGCCATGCGCCGTCCGGCCCCTGTCCTGCGGCAGCGGCCGGTGCCCGCTCGGTACGCGGAGGTTTTTGCCGGCTTCGACCTCGTGGTGGGGATGCGCCTGCATGCCCTGATCCTGGCTACGCTGGCACGGGCCGCGCCGGTGGGGTTGAGCTACGACCCCAAAATCGATGCGTTCCTGGAGGGGCTCGGGACCCCGCGCTTCGGCTTGCCGCTGGACGCCGAGGAGGGCGCCGTCGTCTCCGTGGCCCTGGACGCCGCCAGTGCGGACCCGGACGCGCTCGCGGCCCGCGTGTCCCGGCTACGTGAGGCCGCCCTGCGCAACAACGCGATCCTGCTCGACCTGCTCGCCTGGCCCCCGCGGAGGTGAACGCGGGGAAGGCTTGGCGCCGCGGGAGATGGGGCGCGCTCCCGCCGGGGGCCGGCGCGGGCCCGCGCCGGCGGGGGGGCGGCCCCTCGGCTCCGCGCCGCAGGCCCCGGGTGGCCGGCCACCACCTGGCTGTGGGGGTGCGTCTCTGCCCGGGGGGGGGCCAACCGACCGCCGCGAGAACGGCGTGACCCTGCGGCGCGGTTCAGGGCCGTGTGGGTCTCGTCAAACGCTCCGCCGCAAGGCATGGCAGGTTGCGGGTCTGAGCGGGGACCGGCCGGCCGCCGGCTGCGCGTGAACGCGGCGCGCCACCCAGGGCGCGACCGCGCGGACGCGCCCCGGCGGCATACACCCCGGGGGGCGCGCGCCCGGCGGGTGGCGGCGACCTGCGCCACCGTGCAGAGCCCAAGCCTCCAGCCGGCATGACGCGACCCTGCGGGGCGGTGCCGGATGGCAGGAGTCGGCCCGCGGTTGTCGAAGGCGCCCGTGCGATGTAGGTTTTGGTTGCCACCCGGCGTGTTCTCCTGGGTAGGGAAGGGGAATATTCCCATCGTCAGCCTCTCGGGCGTGACGAAGGTGTATCCGCCCGCTTCCGTGGCGCTCTCGGACGTGAGCCTGGAGCTTGAGCGCGGCGACTTCCTGTTCCTCATCGGTGCCAGCGGTGCCGGCAAATCCACGCTCATTCGGCTCCTCTATCGCGAGGAGAAGGCCACTTCGGGGCGGATCGTGGTCAACGGCCACGACCTGGTGCGCATGCGGGCGCGGGAGGTCCCCTTCCTGCGCCGCCAGATTGGCGTCGTGTTTCAGGACTTCAAACTCCTGCCGCGGAAGACGGTGGCGCAGAACATCGCTTTCCCGCTCGTCGTAAGCGAGCACTCGCCACGGGAGGTCCGCCGCCGCGTCGCGCTGATGCTGGAGATGTTCGGTCTGCGCGATCGGGCTGGCGCGTTACCCGCGGAGCTCTCCGGCGGGGAGCAGCAGCGGACCGCGATCGCCAGGGCCGTAGTGGGCAACCCGGTGCTGCTGATCTGTGACGAGCCGACCGGTAACCTCGACCCGGGTACCGCGGCCGGGATCAGCCAACTGCTGGAGGAGATCAACCGCCGCGGCACCACGCTCATCGTGGCGACGCACTCTGAGCAACTGGTCAACACCCTGCGGCGCCGGGTGGTGGTCATCGCCGGGGGCCGCGTCGTGCGAGACGAGGTGAGCGGGGCCTACCACACGGCGGCGGAACCGGAGCCGGTGGCGGCGGTCGCGGGTGTGATCGCGCCAACGGGCGTCCCCGTCTGGGGGACCCGCGCCGAACGGGCGGGCACCGGTGCGGGTCGGCGCAAGCACTGACGCACGGCCCCCCTCACGGGGCGGGGGCCGTGCCGCTGGGGGCCCTCTGGCGCATGCCGGCCGTCCGCAGCTCTCCACGGGGTGGCGGCCGAGGGGTTGTGCCGGGCGCGCCCCGTCTCTGCGCGTCCCGCGCTCGGGAGTGGCCTGGGGGGGGCTTTTGCGCCGTTGCGCCTGCGCACCATGGGACACCTGACAGTCGAGGCCTTTGCCAGCGTGCGGGATAACGGGTTGCTCAGCGTCGCGGCCGTGAGCACCGTGGCGGTTTCCCTGCTGGTGCTGGCCATCATCAGCCTGCTCGCGCTCAATCTCCGGCACTTCGCGGCCGTCATCGACGCCAAGGTGCAGGTGGTGGCCTATCTCGACCCGGGCCCTCACACCCAGCCCGAGGCAGAGATCATCCAGGAGGTCCGGGCGCTGCCGGGCGTCACCCGCACCGTGCTGGTGACAAAGACCCAGGCCCTGCGGCAACTACAGGCGGAGATGGGCCTGCAGCCGGCGCTGGTCACGGACGTGCTGCACCATAACCCGCTACCGGATGCGCTGGACATCTACGTCGCCAATCCGTCCCTGGTGGCGGCTTTGGCAGCCCGCCTGCACGGACTGTCCGGCGTGCAGACGGTCAACGACCAGCAGCAGGTCGTGGACCGTATCATCGGCTTCACGCGCGCGATCCGCGTCCTCGGACTATTCCTGGTCGGCGCCCTGGCCCTGGCCACGTTGGTGGTCGTGGGCAACACCGTCCGCGTGGCGGTCTATGCGCGGCGCGACCAGATCGCGGTGATGAAGCTGGTAGGGGCAACCAACGGCTTCATCCGCTGGCCGTTTTTCATGGAGGGCGCCCTGCTCGGGCTCGGTGGTGCGATCCTGGCCGGGGGCGCGGTCTGGTGGGGTTACGGCCGGCTGCTGGGTCTAGCGCGGCAGGCCGTCCCCTTTCTCCCGCTGCTCCCCGTGGGCGGTCTCATGCCGCGTCTCGCCGAGGGGTTGCTGGCCGCGGGCATCGTCCTGGGGGCTTTGGGCAGCGCGGTGTCCGTCCGGCGCCATCTCAACGTCTGAGGGAGTGGGGCCGGATGTGCGGAGGCGCGGCGGCGACGGGGTGAAGCGGCTGCCGCAGGCCGCGGGGCGGGCGTACGCCCTGGTGCCCAGAGGCAGAGGGGCGCTCGCGGTGGGACATGGGTACGCAGCGTGGCCCGCGCCGCAGGCGGCGGGGGAAGCCGGCGGGCGCGCCCCCCGGCGGAGGGGCTGGCACTGGGTGTGGCAGAGCACCAAGCGGGGGCCATCAGCGGCTCACCGAGATGCTGAGGCGGGGCGCGTGTGGCGCGGCGTGGGCCGTGTTCCACGGGCCTCGGCGGTGCGAAGGCGCGTGTGCCGACAGGGTGCGGTCGCATAGCGGGTCCCGCGTGGGGGACCCGCCACGCCTCGGAGGGCTCGCCGTGGCGCTGGCGGCCGTGTCTGTGCTGGGCCTACCCTCCCTCGCTGTATAATGACTGCGCTCCGCGAGCCCCGCATCGGCTGGGCGCGCTGCGTTTGGCTGCGCCACGGGCTGGATCGGCGTGAGGCACGGCGGGCGGTGGACCCGGGCCCTCCGAGGGGCGCGGTGCCCTTGACGGAAAACCAACCGCATCCGCCGGCTGCGGCCAGCGGCGGATGCGGTTGGGCCGCGGAAAGGCGGTGGGCGGCGTGCCGGTCGGCCCGGGTGCGACGCGGGGCTCGGGCGGCGTGACGCGCGCTACCGCCGTGCTGGGTGGCGCCTTCCTGGTCGTGATGACCGCTATCGTGACTTGGGGCCTGGCCACCGGAGCGTACGGCTGGAGCCCGGGTTCCCTCGGCACCCTGCGCGCCCTGGGCCGTCAGCCGGGCTTCGCCAACCTGGTGCGGGCTCTGACGCTCATCCGCTCCCAGTACGTGGGGCAGCCCAACATGTCCAAGGTGTACGCGGGCGCCATCTCCGGCGCGGTCCGCGCGCTGAACGACCCCTATTCGACCTATTTCAGCCCCCGCGCTTACGCCGAGTTGACCAGCAACGCCAGCGGTCGGTATAGCGGCATCGGCGTCCAGGTCGAGGCCGGGGCTGGGGGCGAACCGGTGGTGCTCCAGGTGTTCCCCGGTTCGCCCGCCGCAACCACCCGTTACGTCGGTGAGGCGCAGGCGGGTGCGCCCGGCCTCCGGCCCGGGGACCGCCTGCTCTCCGTCGGCGGCATGGCGGTGCGTGGGCTGAGCCTGCCACAGGTGGCGGCCCGCATCCTCGGGCCTGCCGGCACCCCGGTGGTCCTGCGGGTGGCGCGCACGCTGGGCGATGGCCGGGTGGAGGACCTGACCTTCTCGTTCGTCCGTCGGCCGGTCACCATTGTGACGGTGGCGGCCCGGATGCTGCCCGGCCGCGTCGGCTACCTCGACATCAGTGGGTTTAACGCGCAAACCCCGGCGGAGGTCGCCGTCGCGCTGAGCCGCCTCACTGCGGCCGGCATGACCGGACTGGTGCTGGATCTGCGCAACAACCCCGGAGGGGTGCTGGATGCGGCCATCGAGACTGGCGCGTTCTTCCTGCCCCCCGGCACCGTGACGTCGCTGCAGGGACGAACGGGGCGTCAAACCTACGTTCTCCGCAGCACGCGCCGCATCGCCGTGCCGTTCGTCGTGCTGGTCAACCGCTACACCGCCTCGGCCGCCGAGGTGCTGGCGGGCGCGATAGAGGACGACCACGCCGCCCCGCTGGTCGGCCAGCGGACCTTTGGCAAAGGCGTCGTGCAGCGGGTGTTCCCGCTGTCGGGCGGCGCCGGCCTGCGGCTGACCGTGGCGCAGTACTACACCCCCAAGGGGCGGGATCTAAATGGCCGTGGGCTGGAGCCCGATCTCGTCGTGCCGTCGCCGCCCAGTGTCGGGGACTACGGTCAGCCGGCCCGGGACCCACAACTGGCCGCGGCCCTCGCCCTGCTCGCGCGCGTCGCCAAGCGGGCGGCATAGGTGGCAGGGCCGCCGTGAGATCTCTGGTGCTTCAGCCGCCGCTGCCGCGGACCAGCGCCGCTGTCCGGTAAGTGAGCACGACTTCCCCGTGCTGGTTGTGGGCGGAGAGGGCCAGGCGCACGATACCGGCACCGGGGTGGGAGGCCGACGGACGCGACTCCAGCACCTCGACCTCCACCGACAGGCGGTCACCGGCGAAGACCGGCCTCACCCAGCGCAGCTCGTCTAGGCCAAGCCCCGCGAGGGCGTCGGCGCCGAGCGCGCCGGTATCGATCCATAGGCGCCAGGAGAGCGCCAGGGTGTGGTAGCCGGAGGCGATGGTGCGTCCGAACGGGCCATGGGCGGCCGCACCAAAATCTAGGTGAATGGGCTGGGGGTCGAACACCTCGGCGAAGGCGCGTATGTCCCCATCGGTCACGACAGCGGAGCCCGTAAGGAAGCGCCGCCCCGCTCGCAACTCCTGAAAGCGCATGCCGGCTCGTTCCAGAGGCCGACCACGCCCACCTGCCGACGGCAGGATTGGCCCGCCGAAGCGAGGACCCAGGGGACGGGACGGGGCAACCTCCCCGCGGTCGTTGGGCCGCCCCGCGGTCCGGCGTGGCTTCCGGGCGGGAGCGTGTCGGCGACCTCTGTGCTTTGTTCGGTGGTTGGGCGGCGGCGGAACCGGGGCGGGGGTGCGGGCAACCCCATCGGGGGCTGATTGCGCCCAGGGGCCCTGCGACGGTGCCGTGTGCCGGGGACGCCTTGTCAACGGGGGGCACCGGGGCAGAGGGCGCGACTGGGCGCCCCGCGTGGGCGGAGCCTGGGGACGACCGCCCTAGTCCCCGTCCGTCGCTGTCTGTCGCGCTGACGGGCTCCCGGCGGCCACCGTCGGCGGCCGCCGCGCAGTTGCAGTCCGTCCATGGCCCGTCGCCCCGCAAAGGGGCGCAGCCAGGGCCGAAAGGAGAAATGCCTGGTGGGGCGGACGGCGCGAAGACCGGTGAAGCCGCCGGTACGCGCTCGATGAACCAGGCGCTGCCCATGGGGGATGAAGAGCCGATCGTGGTAGGCGGGGTGCCGCCCCGCCTGGACGCGGCCCTGCGGCTGGTGGCGGTGGACGCGGCGGCGCGCGGCGGCGACATCGCGATCGCCGTGCGGCACCTGGAGCGGGGGGACCGCTGGGACCTTGCCCCGACCCTGGCCCTCCCGTCGGCCAGCACCATCAAGGTACCGATTTTGGCTGCCCTCTACGAGGCGGCGGCGGAGGGCCGGCTGCACCTCCAAGAGCGCGTCCGCCTGCGGCCGGAGGACCAGGTGACCGGTTCGGGGATCCTGCAGGTGCTCTCGCCCGGGGTCCGCCTGCCCCTGCGGGACCTAGCGGAGCTCATGATCGTCGTGAGCGACAACGCTGCGACCAACATGGTCTTGGAGCGCGTCGGTGTCGCGCCGGTCAACGCGCTGATGGAAGGCCTGGGGTTACACCTCACCCGTGTGCTGCGGCCCCTGCAGGTCATCCCCGCAGGCGCGCGCGGCACGAACACGATCGCCGCGGGCGAGTACGCCGACCTGTTCGCCCTGATCGCCCGCGGGCAGGTGGTCTCCTGGGACGCCTGTCGGCGCATGGTGGCCACACTGAAGCGGCAGCAGATCCGGGACGCCCTGCCGGCGCTGCTTCCAGACCCGGGGGAGGGTCGTCCGCTGGGGGCTGCGCCCGCTTGGGAGTTGGCCCACAAGACCGGCGGCATCCGGGGCCACCAGCACGACGGGGGCCTCCTCTACCTGCCGGGACAGACGATCGCGGTCGCGGTGCTGACGCGCGGCTGCGGGTCCGGCTCCGAGGCCCGTCGGCTCATCGCCCGCGTCGGGCTCGCCCTCTGGGAGGCCTATGGTCCCGGACCGGGCACCGGCCATTAGCCGGAACGCGTCTGGTACCACATGGAGCCGGACGTCGGCGGCCACGCCGGTCATGGCGGTGGAAGCGGACCGGGTGCTGCGGCTCCGATCCCGAGTGCCGCAAGCGCGGGCGCATCTCTGCCGGACCAGGTGCGGGTCCCGCGCCACCCCGCTCTGCCGGGCGTTCCGGCCCAAGGCCCCCCAGCATGACGTCACGTGGCCGCCTGGGAGGGGTTGCGTTGTGAGTGCACCCGTCCGTTGCAGGCCTTAACGCCCAACTGACGAGGGACCAGGCGCGGCGGGCTCGCCGAGCGTTCGCCGGATCTTCTGGCAGCGGACGGTAGGCCGGGTCGCCGCCGCGCGGCGATCCGCACACCGTCTCGCGACTCCCGCCGGGACGAACCCTCGCCGTCGCCGGGCGCGTCCTTTATGATGGCGGTGCTGGTGGGGCCCGGCGTCGAGGGGTTTCCACCCGGTCGCCCGGGCCAGCCCCCGCCCGTGGGCCGCCCTGCGGGCAGGCGAGGGAGGTGTTGGCTTCGTCGGCGGAGCGCTTCCGGATGCGGGCGCCGTTCCCCCCGGCCGGAGACCAACCCGCGGCCATTGCCCGGATCACGGCCGCGCTGGAGGCCGGGACGCCGGCGTCGGTTCTACTCGGCGTCACTGGTTCGGGGAAAACGGCCACGATGGCGTGGACGATCGAACGCCTGCAGCGGCCCACGCTGGTCATCGCACACAACAAGACGCTCGCCGCGCAACTGGCCGGGGAGTTTCGCGAGTTCTTCCCTGATAACGCGGTGGAGTATTTTGTCAGCTTCTATGACTATTACCAGCCCGAGGCATACATCGCCAGTACCGATACGTATATCGAGAAGGATACGCTGCGCAACGACGAGATCGACAAGCTGCGCCATAGCGCGACCATGGCGTTGTTTGAGCGTCGCGACGTCATCGTTGTAGCCTCAGTTTCCTGTATCTACGGTCTCGGATCCCCGGAGGACTACCGGGACCTGGTCCTCTCCCTGCGGCTCGGGCAGGAGCGACCCCGGCGTCAGATCCTGCGCAAGCTGGTGGATATCCAGTACCGGCGCAACGACGTGGATCTGGCGCGCGGCTGCTTCCGCGTGCGCGGCGACGTCCTGGAGATCCAGCCCGCTGGCGCCAGCGAGCGCGCCATCCGCGTGGAGCTTTCTGGCGACGAGGTCACGCGGCTCTCCGAGATCGACACCCTGACTGGCGAGGTCCTTGGAGAGCGCCAGCACGTGGCGATCTACCCCGCCACCCACTACGTCACCGCTGCCGAGAAGATGGAGCGCGCGCTCGGCACCATCGAGGCTGAGTTGCAGGAGCGCCTGGCAGAATTGCGCGCGCACGACGGGCTGCTCGAAGCCCAGCGCTTGGAGCAGCGCACGCGCTACGACCTCGAGATGATGCGCGAGGTCGGGTTCTGCAGCGGCATCGAGAACTACAGCCGTCACTTGACGGGCCGGCGGCCGGGCGAGCCGCCCTACACCCTCCTGGACTTCTTCCCGCGCGACTTCCTTTGCATCATCGACGAGTCGCACCAGAGCATTCCCCAGATCGGCGCCATGTACCAGGGGGACCGCTCACGCAAGAGCGAACTGGTGAAGTACGGCTTCCGGCTGCCGTCGGCCCTGGACAACCGCCCGCTGCAGTTCTCTGAGTTCGAAGAGCGCGTGCCGCAGGCCCTCTTCGTGTCGGCTACGCCGGCGGAATACGAACTGCGCCGTTCCAGTGGTGTGGTGATCGAGCAGATCGTACGGCCCACGGGCCTACTCGACCCCGAGGTGGAGGTTCGCGGCACACGGGGTCAGATCGACGATCTGGTCGGCGAGATCCGCACACGGGTGGCACGCAAGCAACGCGTACTGGTAACGACCCTGACCAAGCGCATGGCCGAGCAACTGACCGACTACCTGCGCGAGCTTGGTATCGCCGTGCGCTACCTGCACGCCGAGGTCGACACCTTGGAGCGTATGGTGATCATTCGCGATCTGCGCCTGGGCGCCTTCGATGTACTGGTCGGGATCAATCTCCTACGTGAGGGGCTCGACCTTCCCGAGGTCAGTCTGGTGGCCATCCTTGACGCCGACAAGGAAGGCTACCTGCGCTCGGAGCGGTCACTGATCCAGACCATGGGGCGGGCCGCCCGACACCTGGAGGGCAGGGTCATCCTCTACGCGGATCGCGTGACAGACTCCATGGCGCGCGCGATGGCGGAAACCGAGCGCCGACGCGGCATCCAGTCGGCCTATAACGTGGAGCACGGCGTCACCCCGCGCTCGGTGGTGAAGCCGGTGCGTGACCTGATCGAGGCCACCCGGGCCGTCTCCGAGGAGAAGGCCGGGCAGGCCGCTGCCCTCCGTGGCGACGTGCCGACCCGCGAGCTACCGGCCCTGATCGAGCGCCTGCGCAAGGAGATGCGCGCAGCCGCGAAGGAACTCGACTTTGAGCGGGCGGCCGAGTTGCGTGACGCCCTGATCGAATTGGAGTCCCGACGGGACGGACGCGGCCCGAGCTCCGCGACCGGGGGGACGCGTGGAACCCGCTCGCGCGGCGCGGCACCCGTGGCGCCCGCGCGGGCCCGTTAGCGCAGCCGGGGGGTGGAGAGCGGGTGGGCCTGTTCTGGGAGGACTTCCGCCTCGGCGAGACGCTGCGCACTCCGACGCGCACGGTGACGGAATCGGATGTATCCCTCTTCGCCGGCCTGACCGCAGACCATAATGAGCTGCACACCAGTGCGACCTACGCCGCGGAGCGTACGCCCTTCGGCCAGCGCGTGGCGCACGGGTTGCTCTGTCTCGGCATCTGCAACGGGTTGCTGGCGCAGGCGGGCCTGTATGAGGGTACAGCGCTGGCCTTGCTGGGGATCGAGGACTGGCGCTTCGTCGCGCCAGTGTTCCTCGGCGACACATTGGGGGCGGAGTGGGTGGCCATGGACTTGCGCCCAAGCCGCTCGCGCCCCGGGGCTGGTGTCGTACGCGCGCACGTCGTGCTACGCAAGCAGGACGGCGCCACGGTGCAGGAGGGGACGGTGGCCCTCCTCTTCCGGCGGCGCGGCGAGCCGCCGCGGTCCGGTTCGGCCGGCGTGGGCGGCGGCGGGGACTAATCCCGCGACCAGGCTGGGGTGACGGCCCCGCGACACACCCTGGCCTAACCCGAGGCGTGCCGGGGCTGCATCCCCGAGGGCAGTGCGTCCTGCTCCGGCACGTTCCTGGCCGTCATCTCGGGACGGGGGGGCCCGACGGGTGGTGGCGATTCGTCCAGTGGCCGGCGGCACAGCCGAGGCCGCTGCCGGAGGTCGCCGGCCATGATCGATACCAGGCATCGGCGCGGGCGGGCGGCCAGGGGGGCCTGTGCATGCGGGTCGGCGCGCCGTGTCTGCTGGGTGCGGGGGGGCCCGCGCCGAGGCGGCCGAGCACGGGCCGCTTGGGGGTCGAACAGCCCCGGGCGGATGCCGCGCTTTGGAGCCCGCCCACAGGTTCCTGCGGCGGTGGATGCGCGGGGTGTTTCGGCCCTGCTGTCGCCCGCGTGGTCTCCGATCGGGAGGGGGCGGCCTCCCGGGTCTTTCCGTCCCGGCCCGACATGCAGGGAGGCGGTGATCGAGGTGCGGGTGTCGATTCACGGTAAGGGCCTGGATGTGACGGACGCGTTGCGCTCCTACGCCGAGAGGCGGCTGTCCAAGCTCGATCGGTACTTCCCCCACGAGGACATGGTCGCGCAGGTCGTCCTGGCCGTGCAACGGGATCGCCAGATCGTCGAGGTGACCATCCCGCTGGAAGGTCGCCTGCTCCGGGCCGAGGAAGCGCACTCCTCTATGTACGCGGCCGTCGACCTGGTCCTGGAGAAGCTGGAGCGGCAGATTCACAAGTACAAGACCCGCATGGTCCGCCGACCGCGCCACGAGGCTGCCGTCGACGCCGCCCAGCGGCGTGTGCCGGAAGGTCCGGCCGACCCCGAGGCGGACGAGCTCGATTCTGTCTCCGAGGTGCTGCGTCGCAAGACGTTCCTGATCAAGCCCATGACGCTGGAGGAGGCCGTCCTGCAGATGGAGATGATCGGGCATGACTTCTTCGTGTTCCGCGATGGCGCGGGCGGCGGTGTGCAGGTGCTCTACCGACGCCGCAGCGGGGGCCTCGGCCTGATCACGGAGCGCTGAATGCACGGCGCGCGCGGCACGGCGTCCCCACGCCGGCCGAAGTCGGCGGACAAGGTGGCGGCGGGCGGTGGGGACGGTGGATCCGGTGCGCGTTGCCTTCGTCTTCGAAGGCGGCGGCCACGTAGGCACTGCGGTCGAGGAGGACCTGCGCCAGGTCCGCCACGGTATCGCATTGGACACGCTCGGCGCGCTGGCAGCGTTGCGCGCGGCGGGCGACCTGGACCGTGTGGTGCTGGTGACGGATCGGGGCGCCCTCGCCGCCCGCGTGCCGCCGGGCGTGGAGGTCGAGCCTTCCCCCGCAGGCGCCGCCTTCCACTTCGGGCGGGCCCTGGGCGAACTCGTGCGCCGTCATGGGGCCGATCTCGCGCTGGTGCTCGGCGGGGCAGCCGCGCCCCTCTATGGTCCAGAGGACTTCCGCCGTTTCCTGCACCTGGTGTCGGGGCCGGGGGCCACGGTTGTCCAGAACAACCCCCAATCGCCCGACGTGCTGGCGTTCCGACCCGCCGCCGTGGCCAGCCGGCTGGATCTGCCCGCGAGCGACAACGCGGTGGGGCACGTCCTGACGGGCGCCGGCTTTCGCCGCGTCCTGGTCGAGAACAGCGCGCGCGTCAACTTCGACGTGGACACGCCTACGGATGCGGCTCTGCTTGCAGACGAGCCCGGTGCCGGCCCCCTCACCCGGCGCGCCTGCGCGGGGGTTCCGTGGATGGGGGGACTGCGGCGGCGGCTGGCGGCCGTATCCGAACTGCTCGGCGCCGACGGCTCCGAACTGGCCCTCTTCGGCCGCGTTGGCCCACCCGTCACCAGCTACCTGAACATGCACCTGCGCTGCCGGTTGCGGGTGTTCTCCGAGGAACGCGGCATGCGCGCCCTCGGACGGGAGTCCGCTGGCCTCGTCGTTTCGTTTATGGGGCGCTGCCTTGACGCGCTTGGACCGGAGGCCTTCTTCGCGCTGCTGGCCGAGTGCTGCGACGGGGTGCTGTTCGACTCGCGTGTGCTGATGGCACACTGGCGCCGACCCCTGAGCGATGCCGACCGCTTCCAGTCCGACATCGGCGCCTTCACCCAGATCGGCGATGAGCGTTTGCGCGCCTTCACCGCACAGGCATTTGCCAGCCCGTTGCCCTTGTTGCTGGGCGGGCACAGCCTGGTGTACGGGGGCCTCTGGCTACTGGCCGACCGCGCGCTGCGGCGCATCCGCCCCCCCTGCGGCTAGCACGGCGCGCGGGTGCCTCAGCCGAGACGGACGACGGAAGGGGCCAAACACGGTGGGGACGGGCGGACGGAGGCTCTGGCGTGGGGACCCGGTACCAGCGGTTCCCGCCGCGTGCTGGCGCCCATCCGCGCCCGCCCCGGCGGACGGCGAGGGGGCGGCCCGCAGCACGCAGCCCGTCGGGCCCACGACGGACCTGCAGAGGGTGGCGCTGTGCGTGCGCGGCGTGTACGCCTGCCACATCCTGCGCCAGGGCGGCGGGGCTCTGCCGGACCATGTCCGCGTCGTCGTCCAGGGCACCCGGCGGCTTTCCGTCGCCAAGGACATCCAGACCGCTTGGTTCGCGCTGTGGGGCCTGTACGTCCCGCGCCGCACATTTGTCGTGACCGCCGTGCGCCCGTTGGCGGACCTGCCGGCGACCGGACCCCGCTGCCAGGTCCGTCAACTGCGCTTTGAGTCGTGCTCTGCCTGGCATTCGGCGGGGGCATCCACGGGGGGCGTGCCACCCTCCCCGCGCCGGCCGACGGCTGCCGTCTGGCGGCGGAGGCCACCGCGGATGCGCTGCGCGGCATGCTGCCTCAAGGCGTCGCGCTGGGGCCGCTCGACTTGCGCCACCTGCGCCTGGGCGGCCACGAAGCCGTGGCCACGGCGCTGGCCTCCCGCGGCCGCGTGTTGATGGGGATCGCCCCGGTCGCGGGCGATCCCCGGGAGTCGTCCGTCCGGGCCGTCCTGCACGCCACCAACCGCCGTTGGGGGGCGGGCGACGGCTGGGTTCGCCGCGTGCGTGCGGGGCCAGCCGTCGCCGGGGGTCCCGCCGATGCCGGCCGTCGCATGCTAGACTGAGCAAATGACCGGGCGCCCCGCCGGTGGGCTCCGCGGGACGGGGCGCCCTGGAACCCCATGGGGGTGATGGCCATGCTCGGGGTGCTGCGGAGCGTGTTCAACGCCAACGAGCGCGAGGTGCGGCGCCTGCAGCGCGTGGTGCGGCTCTGCGCCGGAATGGAGTCCGAAGTGGTCGCGCTGACGGACGACGCCCTCCGGGGTCGGACGGCCGAGTTCCGCCAGCGGCTGGACCGCGGTGAGACGCTGGACGACCTGCTGCCGGAGGCGTTCGCGGTGGCCCGCGAAGCCGCGAGGCGCGTCCTCGGGCTGCGGCCCTTCGACGTGCAGTTGATGGGGGGCGCGGTGCTGCACGAGGGCCGTATCGCGGAGATGAAGACCGGCGAGGGCAAAACGCTCGTCGCCACCCTGCCGGCCTACCTCAACGCGCTGACCGGCAGAGGCGTCCACATCGTGACGGTCAACGACTACTTGGCGCGTCGCGACAGCCAGTGGATGGGCCAGATCTTCCGTTTCCTAGGCCTGCGCGTCGGTCTCGTTGTCCACGACTTCGACGCCGCGACCCGGAGCCGCAACTACGCGGCAGATGTGGTCTACGGCACGAACCAGGAGTTCGGCTTCGACTACCTGCGCGACAACATGGCATTCGACGCGGCGGAGCTGACGCAGCGTGAGCTCCACTACGCGATTGTCGACGAAGTGGATTCGATCCTCGTCGACGAGGCGCGTACGCCGCTGATCATTTCGGACATGGTGCCCAAGCCCACCGAGGCCTACTACCGTTTCGCGCGTCTGGCGGAGGAACTGGAGGCGGAGCGCGACTACACGGTGGACGAGAAGCTCAAAACCGTGGCGGCGACGGAGGACGGCATCCACCGCGTCGAGCGGGCGCTTGGATTGACCAACCTCTACGACGTGCAACACATGAACCTCTCCCACTATCTGGAGAACGCGCTCAAAGCAAAGGCCCTCTTTCACCGCGACCGTGAGTACATCGTCAAGGATGGCGAGGTCACGCTGGTGGATGAGTTTACCGGGCGGTTGATGTTCGGCCGACGGTACAGCCACGGCCTGCACGAGGCCATTGAGGCCAAGGAGAATGTGCGCATCGCCCAGGGTAGCCAAACGGTGGCGACGATCACCTTCCAGAACTATTTCCGTCTGTACGAGAAGCTGGCGGGCATGACGGGGACGGCCGCCACCGAGGAAGAGGAGTTCCACAAGATCTATAAGCTCGATGTCGTGGTGATCCCGACGCAGCTGCCCATGGTGCGCAGGGATTACCCCGACGTCATTTACAAGACATCGGCCGCCAAGTTTCGTGCCGTGGTCGCTGAGATCAAGGAGGCGCATGCCCGACGCCAGCCGGTGCTGGTGGGCACCGTCGACATCGCCAAGAGCGAGCGGCTGTCCGGGATGCTGGACCGGGAGGGCGTGCCGCACCAGGTGCTGAACGCCAAGCACCACGAGAAGGAGGCCCAGATCATCGCCCAGGCGGGGCGGGCGGGCACGGTGACGATCGCGACGAACATGGCCGGGCGCGGTACCGACATCCTGCTGGGCGGCAACCCCGAGTTCCTGGCCCGCCAACGCCTGACCCAGGAGGGCCACCCGGAGGCTCTGGTCGCGTTGGCTTCGGAGAAGGTGCCACCTCCCTTGCCGGGCGAGGCATCGGTCCACGCCGAGGACGAGGGCGTGACCGCCGACGGAATGGTGGGGGACCGGGCGGGCGCCGCCGCCGCGGCCTTGGCCGATGCCCCGCCGGATGGGACGGGACCTGGGGCCGAGGCTGTAACAGACGACCCGACCGTGGCGGGCTTCGCTCCAGAACTGGCAGCCGAACTCGTGGCCCTGGGGGGAGCGCTCCCGACCCCCGAGGAACTGCGCGCCCTGCGTGCCCGCTACCTGGAGTTGGTGGAAGCATTTCGCCAGGAGACTGAGGCCGAGCACGACGAGGTGGTGGGCGCGGGGGGCCTGCACGTGATCGGCACCGAACGCCACGAGTCCCGCCGTATCGACAACCAGCTGCGCGGCCGTTCCGGGCGCCAGGGCGACCCCGGCAGTTCCCGCTTCTATCTGTCCCTGGAAGACGACCTGATGCGCCTGTTCGGCAGCGAGCGGCTCCGCGGACTGATGGACCGCCTGGGCGTGGAAGAAGACGAGCCGATCGAGTCCTCGCTGGTCAGCCGCGCGCTCGAGACCGCGCAACGGCGTGTGGAGGCCAACAACTTCGAGGCGCGCAAGCACGTCCTCGAATATGACGACGTCCTCAACCAGCAACGTGAGGTCATCTACGCCCAGCGGCGCCGCACCCTTGAGGAGGCGGACGTCCACCCCATCGTCGAGCAGATGCTCGATGATGTCTGCAAAGGCATGGTGGAGGCGCACTGTCCCAGCAACCTCGACCCGGAGGAGTGGAATCTGCCCGCGCTCCTGCAAGCGGCGGAGCAGTCCTTCCTGCCCCCGGGCACCCGGCCGGAGGACCTCAAGGGCCTTGCGTCCGCGGACATCGGCACGCGGTTGCTGGAGGGGGCGCGCGCCGCGTACACCGCCCTGCGGGAGGCCGTCGGCGACGAACCTGTGCGTGCCTATGAGCGTCAGGTGGTGCTGCGTACGGTCAACCAGCACTGGATGGAGCACCTGGACGCCATGGATGATCTGCGCGAAGGCATCCACCTGCGCGCGTACGGCCAGTTGGATCCACTCTCCCAATACCGCATCGAGGCATACGAAATGTTCGAGGACATGGTGCAGCAGATCCGCGCGGATGTGGTGCGCCTCGTCTTCAAGGTGACCGTGGTGCGGTTGACGCCGGAACAGGAGGCCGAGCTCGAGCGGCAGCGGGAGATGGCCCGTCGCGCCGTGGTCGCGGAGATGGCCGGTGGCAGTGCCATTCCGCTGGTGTCGGTCGCCCCGGCCCCTGTGGCGCCGGAGCCGAGCCCGGTGCCTGGAGCTGCCGCCAGCGGGGCTGTGGCAGCGGCCCTGCCCGACCTGCCGCCGACGGTGCGCGGTTCCCCGGCCGGCAATGCTAGGCGCTCGCTGCCCAAGGTCGGCCGCAACGAGCCCTGTCCCTGTGGCAGCGGAAAGAAATACAAGCACTGCCATGGCCGATGAAGACGCATGGAGCGGCGGCACCGCCCACGGGCCGCCGGCGTTATCGGGTTGCTCTACCAGACGAGTGGACGTCGGGCTACGCACGGCGCCGGCAAAGAAGGCGGTGCGATCCTCCGGCGCCGATCCTCAGGTTCGGTGGATGTGAGGGGAGATCGTGCCGCCCGGTTCGTGCTTGTGCGCGTGCTCCTCAAGGGCGAGAGAGGGGCGGATCGTAGATGGAATGGGATGCAATCCGGTCGCAGGCGGGCGCTCTGCAAGCCCGCTTGGCCGACATGCGGAGGTCCCTTTGACACCGAGGCCTGCCGGCGTGAGGTGATCGGCCTGGAGGCGGAGGTCGGGGATCCGGGCTTCTGGTCCAACCCCACGGCGGCTGCGGCAAAGATGGCACGGCTGCAAGCCCTGAAGGCCCCGTTGGAGCGGCTGGCCGGCCTGGAGCGCCAGTTGGGTGAGTTGGAGGCCCTAGCCGCCCTCGGCGAGGAGGCGCCGGACGACCCCGACCTGGTGGCGGAGGCGGCGCTCCTCCTGCCGCGCTGCGAAGCCGACGCGCGGGCACTGGAGATGGACGTGCTACTCGATGGACCGTATGACCGGGGCGACGCGATCGTTGCCATCCACCCCGGTGCCGGAGGGACCGAGTCGCAGGACTGGGCGCAGATGCTGCTCCGGATGTACCGGCGCTGGGCGGAGACCCGCGGCTACGCCGTGGAGGTACTCGACCTACTGGAGGGCGAAGAGGCGGGCATCAAGAGCGCCACGCTGTCGGTGCGGGGGCAGAACGCGTATGGCGTGCTGACCGCCGAGCACGGAGTCCACCGGCTGGTCCGCATGTCGCCCTTCGATGCCTCCGGCCGGCGCCATACCTCCTTCGCCTCCGTGGACGTGCTGCCGGACATGCCCGACGGTGCCGGTGTCGAGATCCGCCCGGAAGACCTGGAGATCGACACATACCGCAGCAGCGGCGCTGGCGGCCAGCACGTGAACAAGACGGAGTCGGCCGTGCGCATTAAACACCTGCCGACCGGGATCATAGCGACCTGTCAGAACGAGCGCAGTCAACACAGCAACCGGGAGATCGCCATGCAGGTGCTCCGCGCGCGCCTGCTCGCGCTGCAGGCCGCCGAGCGGCAGAAGGAGTTGGCCGCATTGCGTGGCGTCCAGGGAGACATCGCCTTCGGCAGCCAGATTCGTTCCTACGTCCTTGCGCCATACACCATGGTCAAGGATCACCGGACCGACGTTGAGGCCAGCAACGTCCAAGCCGTCATGGACGGTGCGCTCGACCCGTTCATCGCCGCCTACCTGCTGGCCAGGCGGAGCGGCAGCCTGGCGGCAGGCTAGGACGGCGCCCCAGGGCGCCGGAACACGGGTAGCGCCGGAGAGGCCGGCGTGGGATTGGGGGATGCGCGTGGACGCCGCCGCACCAGGCACGCCGGACGACGGGCAGAGCGGGGGGGGGCCAGCCCCTGCCCCCGGCGCCGAGGCCCCCTGCGCCACGCCGGCCGCGGCGGCTGCCCCCGTCCCCCCCCGCCTGTGGCTGTTTGGCGTGCCCGTGGACGCCGTCACGCCAGCGACGGCCCTGGCGCGCGCGCTGGCCCTGGTCGAGGCCCCGCCCACCGGGCGCGCCGCCCTGGTCTTTACGCCGAACCCCGAGGCCGTCATGGAGGCCCGCCGCGACCGCGCGGCGCAGGCGGTGCTCGCGGCCGCTGACCTGGCCCTGCCCGACGGGGTGGGGATCGTGTGGGCTGCCGCGCACGCCGGTAGCCCGCTGCCCGCGCGGGTCCCGGGTGTGGATTTCATGAACCAGCTGCTGGAGGTGGCAGCGGTCCGGGGATGGCCCGTATACCTGTTGGGGGCGGAGCAGGGCGTGGCGGAACGGGCGGCTGTTGCCGCGGCGCGCCTCTATCCAGGCCTCCGCGTGGCGGGCACGGCGCACGGGTACTTTCCCCCGTCGGCGGATGCGGGTGTGGTCGAGGCGGTGCGCGCCAGCGGCGCCCTGCTGCTCTTCGCCGGGATGGGCGGAGCGCGCCAGCACGGATTCCTCCACCGCCACCGCGCGGAGTTCGGCGGGGTCCGCCTGGCTATGGCGGTGGGCGGCAGCCTCGATGTGCTCGCCGGCGTGGTGCGGCGCGCCCCACCCCTGGTGCGGCGCCTCGGCCTGGAGTGGTTGTGGCGGCTCGTACGCGACCCTAGGAGGTGGCGGCGCCAACTGGCCCTGCCCCGTTTTGCCCTCGCCGTGCTAGCCGCGGGCCACTCCGCCGCGGGCCACCGCTTACCTGGTGGGGAAGGCTCCTGAGCGCGGACCGATCGTCGGCGTCGTCGCGTCAGTGCCATGCGCCAGCGCGCGAGCCGACGGCGGGCGACACCGTGCTTGTGGCGGTAGCGCGCAGGGGCCGCCCGCTCGGCCCGTGCCTCGCCGCGATCTCCCGGGGAGGGGTCCGGCCGCTTCCCCTCCGCCCGGGCGTGCCCGGCCGCCCCGGTGCCGATCCCCCCACCGCAGGCCGGGAGAGGGGGAGGAACGGACCCGGTCGGCGCCGGAAAGGGTTACCCAGCAACCAGATGGCCACCCGGGCGGCGAGTAGGCCGATCGCCGCTCCGCCGAGCGCATCGCTGGGAAGGTGCGCCCCCGCGTAGATTCCAGCGTCGGCGACGAGCGCGGCGACGGCCCAGACCAGCGTAGCTCGGGCACCGCGGCCGCGACCGAAGAACGGAACCGCGGCGAAGGCCTCGGCTACCCGGGCGGCCGGAAAGGAAAAAGGTGGGACGAAGGCCGCGAGGGTGTACACGTCCCCGTACTGCACCGCGGGGACGGCCCGTTCCACCAGCCCGCGCAAGCCCGAGGCCGCCAGCGCGGCCAGGGCGAGGGCGGTCGCCGCCGTCACCGCCACCCGGCGCCCCCGGCGCCCTCCGGTAAGGGAGAGCAGGGCTGCAGCGACCCACCAGCAGAGTCCGCCGCGCGAACCGGTGAGCAGTGCCACCGCCAGCGCGCGTGGCAACGCCCCGCCGGGATGTCCGTTCAAAGCGAAGAACAGTACACGATCCTGGGACGCCAGCCAGTCCACGGGGCTCCTCCCTGGCCCGGGCCTTGAGGGTCCAGGCATGCCACCGCCCTGCCCCGCGGAGATTCCGGCCACGGCTCCCGCGCCCTTCTGCCCGCTAGGGCGCCGGTGCGCTGGACGGGCCCGTCGCCGGCTGGGGCGGGCCCGCGCCATTCGGCAGGGGCAGAAAGCCCATTCCGCTCCGGCCACGCGTCCCTCGCGCGGCCGTACAGGCATGCGTCGCCACGGTATCCGGGTGCCCTGTCCTGTTCGATACCGGATGGGGAGAAGCTGGCCGCCGGGCGGCGGGAAGGGGCCGCCCGCCCCCGGGCGCTCCCGACCCGCCGCCCCACGCCACCCGCGCCCCCTACCGCCCCGCGCGCACGCGGGGCCCACAGGACCATCCCTTGTAGGAAGGATGGCCGGGGTCCGCGAGGGCGCCGACACGGCCGGGGGATACTGGACAGGGGGAGGCTCACCCCGGCCGTTCGGTCCCACGAACGTCGACCGACCGGGTTGGGATCACAGACTTCCAAAATTGACGCTTGTTCCGCGCTGCACTATAATGCTGCGGGCGTCGGGCCGGGTTGCGCCGGTCTCCGCCCTGGGGAGGACACGGCGTGGAAAAATACCTCGACATCCTGATCTTCGTCGCCGTGGCGGCCGCGTTTCCGGCGATCAACGTGACGATGGGTGCACTGTTGCGCAGGAGTTGGCCTGAGGCAGGCAAGCAGCGGGCGTACGAGAGCGGCGAGTTGCCCTTCGGTAACGCCCGGGTACGCTTCCATATCAGCTACTACATCTTTGCGCTCATCTACCTGGTCTTCGATATCGAGAGTGCCTTCCTTTACCCCTGGGCTGTACAGTATTTGCATCTCAATCGCGTCTTCGCCTTTGTCGAGATGCTGGTCTTCATCCTCATGCTCCTGGTGGGCTGGGTGTATGCGTGGAAGAAGAAGGTATTGCAATGGATGTGAGGGCCGGGCAGTCTGCCGACGGTACAGGCGACGGTCCCGCGCCGCAGAGTTGGCTGGGCACGGCACCGGTGGCGGGGGAAGGGCGCGTTGCCGAGGCCCTCCCATCCATCCCGCTCTGGCAACACCTGCCCGGTGTGTTCACGGGCACCGCTCAGGCGCTGCTCAACTGGGCCCGCTCCAACTCCATTTGGTACATGACCTTCGGCATCGCCTGCTGCGCCATCGAGATGATGGCCACGGGGGGGCCCAAGTACGATTTCGACCGGTTTGGCATGATCCCGCGGGGGTCGCCGCGCCAGTCTGACCTGATGATCGTCGCAGGCACGGTCACTGAAAAGATGGCCCCGCGCATTCGCCAGCTCTACGAGCAGATGGCGGAACCGCGCTGGGTCCTCGCCCTTGGTGGATGCGCGAGCAATGGCGGTCCCTACCACCAAGGCTATAACGTGGTGGACGGCGTGGACAAGGTCGTGCCCGTTGACATCTACGTACCGGGGTGTCCACCGCGCCCGGAGGCGTTGCTCCACGGCATCGTCCTGCTCCAGGACAAGATTCGCCGGCTGGAGTTCGCCCGGAGCGGTCCCTCGGACCAGGCGGGGGCCGGTGCCTGACACCCGCTCGCTCGGCCCGATGTGTGGCGGCTGACCGGTGCTCTGCCGTGCCGCGTCGGGGCACGGCCGGTCGTTGGGCCGTGCCCACGGCCGCCCAGCGGCGGGCGGAAGCGTCCGGGGAAGCGAGCAAGCGTTGTGCGGGGGGGCGGAGTGCATGGCCAAGGACGCTAACTCCTCTGGCGGTGGCGCGCTCGGAGGGGCCGGCCCCGCGGGAGGGGGAATGTCACCCGCGGCCTCCCGCTCCGCGCATCGGTCCCCTGCGCCGTTGGCGCCCGAGCTGCAGCGCTTGAGGGAGCGCGCGCGCGCAGATGTCCCCGGCCTGGAGGAAGACGAGGCGACGGTGGGCATCCCGGCCTTCCGCGTTCCGCGCGAGCGCCTGCTGGAGGCAGCCTCGGCCCTGCGCGGCCTGCGGGAAACCCCGCTAGACTACCTGACCTGCCTCAGCGGCGTCGACTATCCCGACCGCATCGATGTCGTCTACCACCTGTTCAGCATAGCGGGGCGGGTTGGCCTCGTCCTGAAGTCCGCAGCCCCCAAGCTCAGTGTGCAAGGGGCCGGCGGGCGTGACGGGGGCCCCGAAGGGGACGCTGCGCCATCTGGTGTCGTGGCTGAGCCCTGGCTGCCCAGCGTCACGGGGCTGTGGCCCGGCGCCAATTGGCACGAGCGCGAGGTGTTTGACCTCCTTGGCGTGCAGTTCCCTGGCCACCCCGACCTGCGGCGCATCCTGATGCCCGAGGGTTTCTCGGGCGGCTACCCGCTGCGCAAAGACTATGTGGACCAGCGTGAACAGCGCACGCGCAAGATCCGCGCGCGCTAGGCGCCGGACGGTCGCGGTTTCGCCGGCACTCGCCGGAGGGCGAAGGGGGCATGGTCCTTGGCTGTCACGGCGCAGGGCACCGACACGCGGAAGGGGCAGGCCGGCCGCGTTCTGGAAGCACATGCGCCCCAGGGCGTCCTACCGTCCTCGCCCCAAGAAGGGGCCGAGGACTCCGGCGAGGGCCACCTCATGACGATCAACATGGGCCCCCAGCATCCGAGCACGCACGGCGTGCTCCGGCTGGTCGTCACCCTCGACGGCGAGATGGTCGTCCGTGTCTTGCCGGACATCGGGTTCCTGCACCGCAACTTCGAAAAGATCGTCGAGGGTTGGGCCTATCCGGGTATCGTGCCCTTCTCCGACCGCAATGACTACCTGGCGGCCATTACGAACGAGATCGCCGTGTGCCTCGCCGTCGAAAAGCTGGCGGATATCGACGTACCGCCGCGTGCCACCTATCTGCGCGTCCTCTTCTCGGAGTTGCAGCGCATCATCAGCCACCTATTGTTCTACGGCACCTACGGCCTAGACCTCGGCGCCTTCTCCCCGTTCATGTACGCGTTCCGCGAGCGCGAA
Organism: Bacillota bacterium; assembly: GCA_021797775.1. Lineage (GTDB taxonomy): Bacteria > Bacillota > Sulfobacillia > RBS10-35 > JAJYVN01 > JAJZZC01. The sequence goes on along the minus strand of JAJZZC010000008.1, from coordinate 34,676 downwards.
TGGGGCTATACGCTCATGGAAAAGGCCACTGGTTCGCGAATGCTGTATGCCTTCAACCGCTTGGGCGGACTGCGCAACGACGTGCAGGACTCTTGGTTCCAGGACCTAGAGAAGTTTCTGGACTACGTAGAGCGCCAGGCATGGCCGGAGTACATGGCTCTGCTGATTGAGAACGAGATTTACATCCAGCGCACCAAGGGCGTGGGCCGGCTGACCGCAGAGCAGGCCATCGCATGGGGTGCCAGCGGCCCGATGCTGCGCGGGGCGGGCGTGCCGTGGGACCTGCGAAAGACGCAGCCGTACCTCGTGTATGACCGCTTCGAGTTCGACGTGCCGGTGGGCAAGAACGGCGACGTGTATGACATGGCCATGGTCCGCATGCTGGAGATGAAGGAGAGCATCCGCATCATCCGGCAGGTCCTGCGCGTGTTGCCCGACGGTCCGGTCCTGGCGCGCGTGCGCCCGAACGTGCGCCCGCGCGCGGGCGATTACTACAGCCGCGTGGAGTCGCCCCGCGGTGAGGTGGGGGTCTTCCTCATCTCCGATGGCGGCGCCAAGCCGTACCGCCTGAAATGGCGAGCCCCTTCGTTCTGCCACTTGCAACTGGTGCCGCTCATGTCCGAGGGCAGCAAGGTCGCCGACCTGATCGCCTCCGTCGGGGCGCTTGACATCATCATGGGGGAGTGCGACCGCTAGGGCGGGAGGGGCCGCCCTCCGGGGGCGCCCGCACACGGCCGTGTCTCGCGGGATGGGGGGGTGCCCGGTGAGGATTGGCCGACCGGCGGGCGTACGGCTCCGAGGGGCTGAGGGAAGGGCGTCGCGCGAGCGACGCCGCCTGACGGGTCACGGGGGGACTGGGGCTTGAACATCCTGCTGGCGGCCGTCCTCAAGATCATCGGCGTGGTCCTCTTCGTCGGGCTGAACGCCTTCGTGCTCATCTGGGCGGAGCGCAAGGTCTCTGGCTACATCCAGCGCCGCTACGGGCCCCTCCGGGTGGGTGGCCCCGCGGGCATTTTGCAGTCGGCGGCGGACATCCTCAAGTTGCTGGGGAAGGAGGATGTGATGCCGGGCGACGCCGACCGCTGGCTCTGGTTTCTCGCACCTGCGGTGTCCATGGTGCCAGCGGTGCTCGTGTACCTGGTACTGCCCATCGGCCGCACTTTCGTGCTGCAGAACCTGAACATCGGCTTGGTGTTCTTCGCGTCCGTGACGAGCTTTACCTTGCTCGGTATCTTTATGGCAGGCTGGGGCAGCAACAATAAGTATTCACTCCTGGGCGCCATGCGGGCAGGTGCCCAGTTGTTTAGCTACGAGATCCCCCTGATTCTCTCGACCATTGGTGTCGTGCTGGCGAGCGGGACGCTCACGTTGCAGACCATCGTGATGCGCCAGGTCCAACATCACGAGTGGTTCGTCTTCCCGCAAATCCTCGGATTCGTCGTCTTCTTCATCGCGGCGCTCGCCGAGCTCAACCGCACGCCCTTTGACCTCTCAGAGGCGGAGTCTGAACTCATCGCCGGCTACTTCACCGAGTACAGCGGCATGCGCTGGGCCATGTTCGCACTGGCGGAATACAGCAACCTGTTTACGACGTCCGCCCTGGCTGTCACGCTGTTCCTTGGCGGCTGGAGCGGTTTCGCCTTTCTGCCTGGCTGGGTGTGGTTCCTGCTCAAGACCTATCTACTCGTGTTCGTGGGCATCTGGATCCGCTGGACCCTGCCCCGCATCCGTATTGACCAGTTGATGGACCTGGGCTGGAAGTTTCTGTTTCCCGTCTCGTTGCTCGATATCCTGGGGACAGCGTTTTACCTGTTGGTGAGGTGAGTCCGTGGGCACGCTGGAGCGGCTGTGGCATACAGCCAAGAGTATGGTGGTGGGCCATGCCATCACCATCGACGAGATGTTCCATCGCCCGGTGACGGTACGCTATCCGGAGGAGAAGCCGCCCTTCGAGCGCGGCTCGCGCAGCGTGCCGGTCCTCAAGGTCAACGAGGCCACCGGTCGGCTCAATTGCGTGAGCTGCGGGCTCTGCGAGCGGAGTTGCCCCCCTGGCTGCATCGAGATCGTGCAGGCGGTGGACGAGAGCGGCCGCAAGAAGTCCTGGCCCGAAAGTTTCCACCTTGACCTCTCGCACTGCATGGTCTGCAACCTATGCGTAGAGGCCTGCCCCTTCGATGCACTCGAGATGGCCGACGTGGTGGAGCTGTCCTCGTACCAGGTGCAGGATTTGCGTTTTGACCAGGACCAGTTGGCTGAGCTCTGGAAGACCTCCCGCTCGCTGCGGGTGGCTGACGGCCAGAAGCTCTGACCGCTCGGGGCGGGCGCGCGATGGCCGTTGAGCAGGGGTGAGACGGTTGAGTTGGCCGCTGGCGGCGTTTCTCATGTTGACCGTACTGACCCTGTACTCGGGCTACCGGGTCGCCACGGCACCGCTGATCACCCACGCGGCACTCTTCTTGGCGACCACCTTTGCCGGGGTGGCTGGTTTCTTCTTCCTGCTGCAGGCGGACTTTCTCGCCGCGGTACAGTTGCTGATCTATGCGGGTGCGGTCATGACCGTGGTCGTGTTTGCGATCATGCTCTCGGAGATGCGGGAGATCGGTGAGGGCGACGGGCGGAGCACCCTGGCCGGGGCGCTCCGCTCGCCGTTGCTGGGCTGGGTGCCCCTCGCCGTCGCCGTTCTGCTGTTCGCCGTCCTGCTCCTCGCGTATTGGCGCGGCGCCCCGCGCTGGCCGACGTCGCCGCTCAGCCCCGCGACCCATTCCGCCCAGTACGTGGGCCACATCCTGTTTACGGTGTACGCCCTGCCGTTCGAGGCGGCCTCGGTGCTGTTGCTGGCCGCGCTGGTCGGCGCTATCATCCTCACCCGGCGCGAGGAGGGGGGGGATCGCGGATGAGCAACAACGGTTTGACGGATGCCGCCTATGGCATCCCCCTTGTCTACTTTCTGACGGTGGCAGCGGCGCTCTTCTGCCTGGGGCTGTTTGCCGCCCTGCGGCGGACGAACATGATCATGCTGCTGATGGGCATCGAGCTGATGCTGAACGCCGTCAACCTCAACCTGGTCGCGTTTTCCCGTTACACGCCCGTCGGTGGCGACCGCGGGCAGGCCTTTGCGGTCTTCGTGCTGGTGATCGCCGCGGCCGAAGCGGCAGTGGGGCTGGCCCTGGCCATCATTGTGTCGCGCCGGCGCAATGCGATTGATGTCGAGAAGATCGACCTGATGAAGGGCTGAGGCGCAGGGGAGGGGGACAGTCCCTCCGGTGTGCCTCAGCCCGGGAGGCGGTGGTCCGACGTTGGTGGCGGAGGCGTGGCTGGTTCCAGCCCTGCCGCTCCTGGCATACGGGTTGTTCGTCTTCGTCGGTCGTTGGGCTGGGGAACGTTCCGCGCTCTTCGGCATCGTGGCGCTGGCCCTCTCGGCGCTCAGTTCCGGCGCGCTGCTGGTCGCCACCATTCAGGGACACACGGTGTCTACCAGCGTGGCCTGGTTGACCGTGGGCACCCTGCATCTGCGGATGGGGCTCTACGTCGGGCCCTTGCAGGCCGCGATGGTCACCATGGTCAGTTTCGTGTCGTGTTTTATTGAAATCTACTCGGTCGGCTACATGCACGGGGATGAGCGCCATAACCGCTTCTTCGCCAACGTGACGCTTTTCGTTACCGGCATGCTGACGGCCGTACTGGCGGACAACCTGATCCTGTTCTTCATGGCCTGGGAGATTATGGGCCTGTGCAGCTACCTCCTCATCGGCCACTGGTTCGAGGACATGAATAACGCGCGCGCGGCCACCAAGGCGTTTATCGTCACGCGCATCGGGGACGCCGGGCTCCTGCTCGGTATCTGGTGGGCGTATTCGCTGACGGGGACGTTCAGCTTTGCGGCGCTGCCCCACGCGTTGGCGGCGCTGCACCTGCCGGCGGCGACGCTCAACGCCATCGCCCTGCTGATCTTCCTGGGCGCGGTGGGCAAGTCCGCGCAGATCCCGCTGCAGATCTGGCTGCCCGACGCCATGGCCGGACCAACGCCGATCAGCGCGCTGATCCATGCCGCGACCATGGTGGCGGCGGGCGTCTATCTGGTGGCGCGCACGTACGGGGTCTTTGAACTCGCCCCCTCGGCGCTCTTCGTCGTGGGGTTAGTAGGCTCGCTCTCGGCTTTTATCCCGGCGACCATCGCCTGCGTGCAGACCGACATCAAGAAGGTGTTGGCGTATTCGACGATCAGTCAGTTGGGCTACATGATGATGGCCTTGGGCGTGGGCGCAGTCGAGGAGGGTATCTTCCATCTGCTCGCGCACGCGTTCTTCAAGGCGCTGCTCTTTCTCGGGGCTGGCAGCGTGATTCATGCCGCCGGCACGCAGGACCTGCACGAGATGGGCGGCCTCTGGCACAAGCAGAAGAGCACGGCCATCACGTTTATCGTTGGTAGCCTTGCCCTGTCCGCGATTTTCCCGTTCTCCGGCTTCTTCAGTAAGGACGCTATTCTGCATGCCGCCTACCTATCGCCAGACCCCGTATTCTACTGGCTCGGCACCCTTGCCGCCGGGCTTACGGCGTATTACATGACACGGCTCTGCATCTTGGCCTTCTTCGGCCAACCGCGGAACCGGCGCCTCTATGACCATGCCCACGAATCCCCGGCCGTCATGACGGTGCCGCTGTGGGTGCTGGCCGTGCCGGCCGCGGGCTTGGGCGCGCTGAGCGGGGCGCTCGCCGTGTTCCTGCGCGCGCGGCCGCTGCCGAGCATCGGCTTGGTGGAATACCTGCCCCTGACGTTGGCCGTGCTGGGCTTCCTGGTCGCGCTGTTCGTCTACACGCGGCCGGCGGAGGCGCGGCGGGCCGCCCTACGCTCGCCACTCCTGCGCGCGCCCTACGTTCTGTGCAAGCAACTGTGGTACTTCGACCAGGCGGGACTGGGCGTGATGTACGTGCTGGGCTTGGGCCCGAGCTTTCTCATCGCGGCGTTCGACCGCTATGTGGTGGACGGGCTGGTCAACGGCTGCGGCACGCTGGCGCTCTGGTTCGGCCGGGTCTGGCGCCGGCTCAGCACGGGGAACGGCCAGGCCTACATGCTGACCCTCGCCGTGGCGGCGACCATCGGGCTGATCGTGCTGCAGCTCACCGCAACTGGGGGTTAGGTCGTGGGGGGCCTCCTGCTCAACGTGCTCATCTATGTGCCCCTGCTCGGTGCGGTGATCGTCGGGCTGCTGCCGGGCGGATCCGCGCGTGCGATCCGCGGGGTCGCCACGAGCGCGCTCGCCGTCCCGTTGGCGCTACTGGTAGCCGTGTTCGCCGGTTTCCACTACGGGCAGGCCGGGCTGCAGTTTGTCACCAAGGTGCCGTGGATCCCCGCGTGGCGGATCCAATACTACGTTGGGGTCGACGGCCTGAGCTTGGCGATGCTGGCGCTCTCGGCGGTCGTCGGGCTGCTCGCCAGCGTGGCGTCGTACGGGATCACTGAGCGCGTGAAGGAATACTACATCTGGTATTTGATCATGCAAACGGCGATCTTCGGCGTATTCTGCGCCCAGGACCTGATTCTCTTCCTCTTCTTCTTTGACATCGTGCTGGTACCGATGTACTTCCTGATCGCGATTTGGGGCGGGCCGCGTCGTCAGTTTGCCGCGATGAAGTTCCTGATCTACACCTTCGTGGGCAGCACGCTGATGCTGGTGGCCGTGCTCGCCCTTTTCTTCTTGACAGGGGAGCGCACCTTCTCCATTCCAGGCCTGGCCGCCCTGGCCGGGGGCCGGATCAGTCAGCCAGTGCAGGTCCTGATCTTTCTGGGCATCTTCCTGGGGCTGGCGATCAAACTGCCGCTGGTCCCCTTCCACACGTGGTTGCCGGACGCGCACGTCGAGGCGCCGACGCCCATCTCCGTCATCCTGGCGGGCGTATTGCTGAAGATCGGTGGCTACGGGATTCTGCGCATCGCTGAACCGCTGCTGCCGCGGGCAGGGCATCTCCTGGCGCCGCTGCTCGCGGTGCTCGCGGTGATCAACATCATCTACGGTGCGCTGGCCGCCATGTCGCAGCATGACTTCAAGAAGCTGGTCGCGTACTCGTCGGTCAGCCACATGGGCTACGTGCTGCTGGGTATCGCGGCGGCCACCCCGCTGGCCGTGGACGGGGCGATTTTCCAGATGGTCAGCCACGGCCTGATCTCCGCCATGCTCTTCCTCATGGTCGGGGTGTTTTACGACCGGACGCACACACGGGAGTTCTCGCGCCTGGGCGGGATGTACCGCAGCCTGCCCCTCGCGGGAACGATCTTGGCCTTCGCGACCCTGGCGAACCTCGGGCTGCCGACCCTGTCGGGCTTCGTCGCGGAGTTCTTCGTCCTGGCCGGTAGCTTCTCCGTCTTCCGGGTGCTGGTGTTCTGGGCGGCGGTGGGGGTCGTCCTCACGGCCGGCTTCAACCTGGTTCTGATGCAGCGGGTGTTGAAGGGGCCGGCGCGGTCGGAGTGGTCTAACCTTCCGGCAGTGAGCGCGCGCGAACTGGTCACCCTGGTGCCGCTCATGGTCGGCTGCCTGTTGCTCGGCGTGATGCCGGCGACACTGATGCACGTCATCAATGGTCCGGCCATGCAACTGGCGCATGTCCTGCGGGCGGCCGGCTGAGGCGTGCCGGTGAGAACGGGGCCGAGGCGCACGGCGTGCGCGCGTAGGGCCTCGGCGAGAGGGACGGTTATAAGGTGGACTTCAGCGCCGTCTGGCCCGAGATCATCCTGTCTGGTGTGGGCATGCTGCTGTTGCTGCTCGATGTGGCGGTGCCGGCGGTGCGCCAGCGCCCCCTGGGGTACATCTGTCTGGCGGGCATGGTGGTTGCGGGTGTCGTGGCAGCGCGCCTGCCGGCGGCCGGGCACGTCGTGCTGGGCGGCATGGTGATTCTCGATGGCTTCAGCCGGTTCTTCGCCTTGGTGTTCCTCGCCGCCGCGGTCCTGGTTACGCTATTCTCGCTCGACTTCGTAGCGGCTCGCGGCAGGGACCTGGGTGAATTCCTGGCGCTGATCTGCTTTGCCACCACGGGCGCGATGGTCATGGCCGTGTCGTGGGATATCGTCAGTCTGTTCGTCGGTCTCGAGTTGCTGTCGATGTCGTCCTACATCCTGGCGGCGTTCCTGCGCGACGAGCCGCGCAGCCACGAGGCCGGGCTCAAGTACCTGATCAACGGCGCGCTCGCCTCCGCCATTCTCGCGTTCGGCCTGTCGCTGGTGTACGGGCTTACGGGGCAGACGGGCATCCCAGAGGTGGCCGCCGGGCTGCGGCTCGCCCTGGGAGGGCCACTGGCTGGCGTGGTCTGGCTCGCGGTAGGCTTTGTGCTCGTGGGCTTCGCCTTCAAGATCGCGGCGGCGCCGTTCCACCTGTGGGCGCCGGACGCGTACGAGGGGGCTCCCACGCCGGTGACCGGCTACCTGATGGTGGTGGCGGAGACAGCCGGCTTCGTCGGCCTGATGCGCGTGGTGTCGGGGGGCATGGGCCCGCTGTCGGCTACGTGGGGCGTGTGGCTGGCCGGCCTGGCTATCCTCACGATGACGGTGGGCAATGCCACCGCCCTCTGGCAGTCCAATCTCAAGCGGATGTTGGCGTACTCCTCAGTGGCGCAGGTCGGTTACATCCTGGCCGGTCTGGCCGTGGCGACGCGCATCGGGATTGGGTCGACGCTTTTCTACCTACTGACGTATCTATTCACCACGTTGGGCGTCTTCGCGGTGGTGGTCATCCTGTCGGTGCGTGGCCAGGGTGACCTGATCAGCGACTATGCGGGGCTTGGGCGACGGGCGCCGGTGCTCGCGGCCCTCCTCACGCTCTTCCTGGCCTCGTACGTGGGGGTTCCGGTGACGGCCGGGTTTATGGGCAAGCTCGGCCTGATCGGGGCCGCCGTGCATGGGGGTATGGCCTGGCTCGCTGTGGGCATCGCCGTGAACAGCGCGATTTCGATCGGCTACTACTGGTCGGTGGCGCGCACGATGTGGTTGGATCCGGCGCCGGAGGGAGGCGGCCAGCTCGTGGAGAGCCCGGCCACGCTCGCCAGCCTCTGGCTCTCCGCCGCAGGCGTGGTCGCCCTGGGCGTCTTGCCGCAGGTCTTCTTCAGCCTGTCCAACTGGGCGAGCGCTGGCGTGGTGCGCTGAGGGGCGCCTGCCCCGCTGGGCGGGATGGATTCCCCGGGGGCCGTGCGGGCGTGGCGGGGTGCCACGCCCGCACAGCATTTTCTGCGATGATCGTTCGACACAGGGAGGAACCGGGGGTTGGCTGCCCAAACGTCCCGTCTGACACGAAATGTGGTAGGTTATCCACAGGCCGTCCACAACTGATGGATGGCGGGCTGCGGTGCTGGGAACGGCTCCCTGTTGGAGGTTGCAGCGTGCGCTGTCCGTTCTGCGGGCATCCGGATAGCAAGGTCCTCGACTCCCGCCCCACGGAGGACGGCGTGGTGATCCGCCGACGCAGGGAATGCATGGCTTGTGCCGGGCGTTTCACGACTTACGAGAAGGTGGAGAGTTCGCCGTTTGTCGTGGTCAAGAAGGACGGCAGGCGCGAGTCCTTCAACGCGGACAAGGTGCTGCGCGGGCTGATCACCGCCTGCGAGAAGCGCCCGATCGAGCGTGCGGCGCTGGAGCGGCTGGTGGTCGAGGTGGAGCGTGAACTCCGTTCGCGCTATGAGCGGGAGGTTCCAAGCAAGGTCATTGGCGAGCAGGTCATCGAACGTCTACGCGGGATCGACCAGGTGGCGTACGTGCGTTTTGCTTCTGTCTACCGTCAGTTCGAGGACCTGCAGCGGTTCAAGGAGGAGTTGGAGCGCCTGCTGGACGGCGGCCGACCGCACTCCGACGCGATGACGGCGGGGCCGCGCCTCCACGGGTGAGGGGCCGGTGCCGGTCGGCGGGGGACCGTGGGTGTCTGACCAGAGGTGCGGGCTGGGGCCGACGCGGGTGGACGGAGAGGGGCCGACCTCTGCGGTTGCGGACGGATCCGTACGGAAGACGGGGGTGCGAACGTCATGTCCTCGGGACCGTACGACTCCGGGCTGGTGTCCACGGGCCGCTGGAAGGGGACCTCTGCCGCGCCGGCGGCGCTCTGCCTGCCTCCCGGGCAGCGGGTCCTGACCGCCGATGGTTACCGGCCGGTGGCGGAAATGGATGTGCGAGACTCCGTCGAGACTGGTGCCGGGCGGCTGCGCCTCGTCACGAAGGTCTTCCGGCGCGATGTGGACGAGACGCTGGTAAGGGTGCGGACGGCCGGGGTGCACGTGCTGCGCGCCACTGGACAGCATCACCTCCTCTGCCGCCGGGACGAGGGACCCGCGCAGTGGGTCACCGCTGACACGCTTCGGGTCGGCGATCTGGTCGCCGTGCGGGGGAACGGCATCGCCGGGAACGCCCGGGTAAGTGCCCCCCAACGCTCGCCGTGGCCGCACATTTCCCCGAGCGGTACCGGGACGCGCGACGGCTCGGTCGCCACGCTGGTGCGCAAGGAGCGGGCGCCGTACTGGCCGACGGACTGGACCCGGGTCGCGGCGGTGGACACCGCCCCGTACGCCGGGCCTGTGTATGACCTCGAGGTCGAGGAGGACCATTCCTACGTGACCGACGGCATCGTGGTGGCTGACTGCTCGGGCTTCTGGACCTCGGCCTGCCATAAGGCTTAGCCGCCTCGCCCGCGCGGGGCACACCAGTCCGGGAGGGATGACGGGACGTGTACGGTGTCGCGGGCGATACCCTGGTATACACGGCGACGGGCGTGTGGCGGGCCGACGACATCTGGGTCACCCGGGCGGCGCCGCCAGTACTGTGTGAAGCGGCGGAGGGAGCGGAGGCGTTCCTGCCCTCAGCCGGGGTGGTGCGTTGCGGACGCTGCGCGGTCGCGCGCGTGGGGACGCGCGAAGGCTACGCAGTGCGGGCCACGCTCGACCAGGGCCTGTTCAGCGAGGAGCGCGGCTGGGTGCCCCTGGCGGACTTGCGCCCGGGCGAGCCCGTGCGCGTCATGCGCCGTGGCGGGGCCTTTGGGCCCGCGGGTGGCCCGGCCGAGGGGCACGTCCTGGGCTGGCTGTTGGCGAGTGGGCACCTGACGCGGGACCGCGCCGTGTTGCGCTTTGAGGGGGGCGCCCGCGACGGCATCGCCCTGCTCCTGGCCGCCGAGGTCAACGCCGTGATCCGCCCGGGCCGGTCCCGCCCGCAAGTGGCCGTGGGGCTGGTCGAGGCTCGTGGCGGGGGGGCCGTGACCGTCTCCTCGTCGCGACTGCGCGAGTTCGCCGTCCACGCGGGAGTGGACGGCGCATCCTGCCCCGTGCCGGCATCCGTCTGGCAGGGCGCCCGCGCGCTGCAGCACGCCTTTCTGCAGGCGCTGTTCGAGGCGCGAGCCAGCGTGTCGTCGGTCGGCCCGCGCGCCGGGGTTCACCTTGTTGCTTCGTGCTATCCCCAACTCCTCTTGGACGTGCAGCGTCTCCTGCTGAACTTCGGCCTCTACAGCCGGGTGACGGCCCACCGGGCCGCCACGGATGGCGACGGTCTTTCCGGCGAGGCGCGGGACCGCCATGCCCGCGCTCGCGCGCATGCGAGACCAGGTGTTGGACGCGTTGCTCCTGAACCCCTCGCTGCCGTGCCGGTTCTGCGGTGCGGGGGTGCTCGCCGCACGAGCGAACGGGCCTCCCACCGCCTCACGTTGACCGGCGGCAGCGCCCGTCGCTTCCCTGACGCTGTGGGCTTCCTGGGCGAGGGCAAACAACGAGAGTTGCGAGAATTCGCCCACTCCTTCTCGCGCCGGCCGTACCGTGAGCGTTTCGTGGCGCATGTTGAGACGGTGCAGCGGGACGGTGCTGCGTGGGTGTACGGGGTCCGGGCACCGGGTGGCTTCGTGGCCAACGGCCTTCTGGCCGCCGCGCCGTCGGGCGCCGGAGCCCACGAGGGCCCCGCCGGGCTACGCGCCGGAGGGTAGACCGCCCGGGGCGCCGGTCGGCGCCCCTACGGTGTGCGCCAATCGAAGGCGACCCCCATGTAGGCGTTGCGGTCACGGTCAATGCCCGTATAGAGATCCTGCCCCGCTTCCGGTGGGACGGTATGCGAGAGCATGCCCTCGACGCGCAGGCTGCCCTCGTGCAACCATGACAGCAGCAGGCGGTAGCCCGCCTGGATGCTCGGGCCCTCGCCGGCGTCCACGTCGCGGAAGGGCACCATCCACTCCAGCGCGCCGGTGACGGTCAGGCCCCGCAGGTGGACATCGGAGAGCAGCGCGCCGGCATCGCCACGGAAGGGCCCGCGTGGGGAGCCGAGCAGCACGAGCTCGCCGCGTGGGCGGGCCATCGCCGCCGCGGCCGACGCCAGGTCCGGCACCCCGATGGCCTCTACAGCGACGTCCGCTCCGCCGGGCCAGCGCGCCCGCACGACCTCCACCGCAGCCGCGCCGTCGGCGACAGCCGCGGTGATGCCGAGGCCCCGCGCCAGCTCTACGCGAGCCGGCGCCACGTCGAAGGCCTGAACCTCGCAGCCCGCCCTCCGGAAGATCTGGGCCGCAAAGTTGCCAACCAGCCCCAGCCCGATCACCGCCACACGCGCTCCGGCGCGCGCCCGCCGGGAGAGCCGCAGGGCGGTCAGGGCCACAGACGCCATGCGCAGCAGGACAACGTCCTCCGCGCGCTCGTCGCCCGAGAGCGGCAGCGGCGGCCGGTGCACAGCGTCGATCACCGCGTGGGACGCGTGTGGCGCGATGGCGAGGACGCGTTGGCCCGCGACCAGCCCCGTGCGCTCCCCCGCGGCCAGGACCTGGCAGACCGCACCGTACCCCGGGGTCCAAGGGTACGACTGCCAGCAGGCCCCTGGGCGGAGGACCAGGGGGTCCATCGCGGTGTAGCCCGCCAGTTCGGTTCCGGTGGACACCACGGAGACCTCGGTACGCAGGGCCGCCTCGCCAGCCGTGACGCGCTTGGGATCGAAGGCGAACTCCTGGAGTTCGCAGCGCCGCAGTCCAGTGAACACCAGCCTTCTCGCCATGGCCATTCCCCCGTTCACTTCGCCAGTGCGGCCGTGTCCTTCTGCGGGAAGCGTGGGGGGCCTGCTGGCCCGAGTCGCTCCCGTCTCGGCTGTGCCCAGGGCCGCGTCGTTCTGGGCGAGTCGCTTGCGCCACCGGCCGAATTCGGCGCGTACGGCCGTCAGTGGCCCCCGTGACCCCACGGGCGCCGCGGCCGCATCGAGGCGCCGAACCCGTGCGCAGCAAGCGGTGGCAGGCGCGAGCGGACCGGCTGTGCCGCTCCGCGGTCACCCCCGGTCGTGGCGCCGTCTGGGCGAAGGCCCCCCGTCGGAACGACGCGACCCTGCGGCTGTGTCGAATGAGGCAGGAGGGTGCGTGCCGGTGCCGAACGCAACGGTTTGTCCCGCGGCAAGCAGCGTGACCATGGAAGGACGTGGCCGGGCACGGGCGTGGTTTGTTGTGCGCCGAGTTACCGTCGGCGACAACAGGCGGGGGTCGGACAGGCCGGCCCGCCTCCCACAGATTTCGCCTGCTCGGGCCGCTGTAGGCAGGAAGCGCCCGGCGTGAGGATGCCTGCGCGCCTAGGCGCGAGGCTGACCCGTTACCGGTCGCCGGATCCGGCAGGGACCGGCGATGCCTAACGACGGGGAACCACAGGGAACGAATGGGGGGGGGACCCATGGGGGCCGAAGCCGCTGAGTCGCTGGCGGACGCCTATGACGATGTCCGACGACGAGTCTACCTGCGCCACGGCGGCTACTGCACATACTGTGGCCGTGTCCTGCTGTTGCACGAGGCGCGCCTCGACCACGACGCCCGCGATACGGAGTGGCACCGCGCATCCGAGGACACCCTGCGTTGTGCGTGCTCCGAGTGCCACCGGGACCGCGGTTTGCGCACGCGGGCCGAATATCGCGCGCACCGCCGCATGCTGCATGCGCACCAGATGCTGCGCTCCCTCAACGGCCGCTGAGAACCCGCAGACCGAAGCCACGCCGTGCATCTCTGTGGGGTACGCCTCAGAGATGCACGGCCTCAGGCGCTCTTAGCTGATCTTAGCCTGGGTGCCCGTGGTGCGGGCCCTGTGCGCGCCATGCACCCCCAGGCAAAGCCGGGGGCTTGCACCGCGGCCCTTGCCCGAGCCAAACAGGGGGTGCGTGATCCACAACCGTTCCGCGTCTCCTGGCATTTTGTTCCCGACCGCCAGAGCGCCCAGTTTCCTGCTCGACGCTTCCTGCCTCACGGAAGCGAGCCCGCGGAAGCGGGTCTTACCGGCTCCTCCACAGGCGTTGAGTGTCTCCGGGGAACTCCCGGCGACGAGCCCAGCCACGGACCTGTTCGAGCGTTCTGTGTTCTTACGTGCCGGACGCTTCTTCCCGGCACAGCCGCCAAAACACAGGTTTTCAAGGTGCGGGCGTGGGTACCGGGGGCCACGCCGCCTTGTGAGGCGACGTGGCCTGCAGCAGTTGGCGACCCCGTCATCCCTTGGTGCCATGGGTATGGGTGGCCGCCTTGGTACCTGTGGCAGCCTTGGTGCCGGTGGCCGCCGTCGCGCTGCTGGCGCCGGTGGACGTGCTGGGCACGGGCAGCCAGTTCGTCGGGTTCGTCGAGATCTGGCTGGCCACGTAAGTATTGATCAGGTAGACGGCCGGCCGGCCGGCCACGCTCGCGTAGTAGTCACTCACCGGGCTCTTCTTACCGACGTCAAGCTGGACGGGCGAGCGCCCGTCCGCGCGCAGGAGGCGCACCGAGGACACGGGCGGCTGCAGGCCCCACAAGGCGAGTTCCGACGCGGTCGGGTGCCGAGTCACCAACCGCGCGGGGGCCAGACGGAGGAGCGAGGTCACGAAGCCGCCGACCAGCGTGGCGTCCGCGGCCTGGCCCGTCGGGCTGCCCACTGCCCACTTCACGCCGAGGCCGATGGGCACGCCGGTCTCCCGGTAGATGGTCAGCGCCTTGCCCCCGGTGCGGAACGTCACACCGGCCACCTGCGCCGGGGTGATGACCCCGAGCAACGGTGGCGGCGTAGCGGCCTTACGCGGCCGGCCGAGCCAGGCGTACGCCCCGGCCAAGAGGGCCAGGGCGCAGAGGCCGATGACCGGACCCGCCCAGAAGGCGTCGGACCGGCGCATGGGACGGCGCGGCGCGGGGCCGACGGGCGGGGCCGGAGAGCCGGCGCCGCGCCCCACCGAGGCACCCCGCGCGCCGGCTTGCGGCGCGGCCGTACCTGCTGCGGTCTCCTGCGCCTCGGTGGCGCCCCCGGCTTCCCGATCCGTCGCGGCTCCCTCCCTACAAAGGATGCGCGTGTAGCGGCCGAGCCGACGCCTCCCTATAGGCGGCGCCGGCTCACCCAGGTCCCGATGGCCAGGACGAAGCAGAGCAGGGGAACGCCAGCGACGAAGGTCAGGACCAGCGAGCGCGTCGTGCCCGCGGTCAGGAAGACCTGGGTGCTCAGACTGGGATTCGGCCGGACCGTGATCCCCTGGCTCTGCCCCGTGGCCCAACCGACCGCGTTGAGGAACAGGTCCTGGTTGCCCTGGATGGTGATGTAGGCGCCCTGCCCGGCCGTAAGCGTGCCGCTGCTTATGAAGAGACTGTTGCCGAAGACGACCGCGCGGAAGCCCGGCGCGCCGCTGAGCGGCAGCGGGCCCCTGGCCGAGGCCGGCTGCACGGCCGCCTGGGTCGTGGCCGCCACGCTCAGCGGCCCCGGGAAGTCCGTGTGTGGGATGTAGGAAACCCGCCCCTTCAACAACGCACTCAGGTTGGTCATACCCCAGGACTTTGGCGCCGTGGCCGTCCCGCCCGCGGTGGTCTGCAGCACAGTCTGCACCGTATAGCCCCTGGGGTGGGACAGGGTCAGCCCCTGGGTGCCTGGCAGCAGTGTGGCCATATTGGCCTGCTGGATCGGGGTCGTGATCGGGGAAGAGGCATAGTGCGGCACGATCTGGGTCGGATCGGTCTGGTAGTGCTGCACCAGATCGATCGCCACGTCGTTCTGGGGCGCAATCCCCCAACTCGCCAGCAGGGCGTCCAGCCGGGGCAGGGGCTTCAGCAGGGGCGGCAGCAGCACGACCAGGTGTCCGCCCCGCGCCGCATACTGGCGCAGTGTGGCGATCTCGGCCGCGGAGAGGTCCCGCGTTGGGCTGTCAATGATCAGAGCCGCGACGTTGGACGGCACCCCGTTGCTGGTCAGCAGGTTCAGGCTGCCGACCTGGTAGCCCATGTTCCGCAGGGCCGCGGTGGCGTTCGGATGCCGCCCGGAGGCGATGTTCGGCTCCCCGTCACCGGCTAGCCAATCCACCTTCAGGCTGACCGAGGCGCCGGCGCGGAGGATGGCGTTGGTGATCGCCGTCTCCCCGTTGAACACGGCGTTGCCGGCCGAATTGTACGTGGTCAGGCTGGTCGGCTGTACCGTTTGCACGTTGCTGCCCGACTGCACCACCACGGTGTTGTACGCCTGGACACCGTAGCGGGCGGCGACGGCCGTATGGGTCACCGGATCGATGACCTGGTACGTGATGCGCCCATGCGAGTCGCGCGCGTATTGTTGCAGCAGCACCTGGATCTCGGCGCCCGTTGGGTCACCGGGTTGCGTGAAGGCGATGATGCTGACCGGGTGCGCTACGCTGCGCGCGATCCGCCGGGAGGCCGGCGATAGGGTCAGCAGGTGCTGTGCGGTCACGTCCCACCCGGTGGTGATACGGGAGCCGACCAGGTTGACGGCGACCAGGACCGCTGCCACCACCACGACGTAGATGGCGGTGGCCGTGCCCCAGCGGGTGCCACGGGCAGCTAGCCAGTTGGCCAGCCTCCCGCTCGGCACCGGCGAGGGCCCATCCGGGACGGCGGCCTGGCGTTCCGCATCCCCGTCACCTGCGGCGTCCCCGCTCCCGCCGGCTACCGTGTCGTTGGGCCCGGACCCGGCCGCCTCTCCGGACGGGGCCGCCGCTCCGTCCTCCGGCTGGTCGGGGCCGCCATCGCTCGGCTCGCTCATCGTCCGCCTCCCGCTCGTTGAAATGCGGCCGGGCCCCTGCCGATCAGGCCCACCGACGCATGTCCACCGCGCGCACGGCCAGGAAGATGAACCCGACCGCCAGCGAGACGTAGTACACCATCGGGCTCACGCTGATCAGGCCGACGCTGAAGTTGTTGAACTGGCTGGGCAAGGCGACGTACTGCAGCAGGTTGCCCAGCCAGCCGCTGGCCGACGATCCGAAAAAGGACGCGGCGTAGAGCAGAAGGACAATGGCGAAGCCCACCAGCGCCGCGACCAGTTGATTGTCCGTCAGCGAGCTGGCGAACAGCCCCACGGCCAGGCAGACGGCGCCGAAGAGCCACATCCCCAGGTAGCTCGCCCCCACGACCCCCCAGTCCACTGTGCCGAGGCGGCCAGTGGCCAGGGGGAAGAGCAGGGTCGTGAGCACGAAAACCGTCCACACGGCGAGGACCCCGGCGTACTTGCCCAGCACCCACTGGGCGGGTGAGATCGGCGCGGTGAGGATGAGTTCCTCGCTGCCGGAGCGCCGCTCCTCGGCCAGGAGGCGCATGCTCAGCAGCGGTGCCAGGAAGAGGACGAGGACGAGCATGTTCTCCAGCAACGGCGCCATGTTGCTGCTTTGGGTCGCCGTGATCAGCGCGACGAAGAAATACCCGCTCATCAGCATCCAGATCCCCAGGAGCACGAAGGCGAGCGGCGAGGAAAACGTGATCCGCCACTCGCGCCTGGCCACCACCCACCACTTAGCGCCGCCGGCCACGCCGCCCGCCCCCCGCCTCGGCCGCCTCCGCCTCTGCGTCCTCGCCCGCGTCCCCCGTCTCCGCCTCGCGCGCGGCCTGCTCGCTGGCGGTCAGTTCGAGGAAGACCTCCTCAAGCGTCGTCTCCACCGCGCGCAGTTCCCGCACCGGCCAGCCTCCCCGGGCCAGCGTCGCGAAAAGGTCGTCGCCGACGGCCTCGGCCCGCCGGCCCCCGGCCGCCCCCGCGGGCCGCCCGTCCACGATCAGGGAGACGACGCCCTCCTCCCCGGAGGGCCCCTCTGGGGCCAGGCGCGCTTCAGCCACGCCAGCCACGGCCGCCAGCGCCCCTCGCACGTCGTCCGCTGGGCCCTTGACCCGCACCGACCAGCGCGGCGCTCCCCGCAGTTCGGCGGTCAGATCGCCGGGCGCGCCCTGTGCCAGGAGCCGGCCACGGTGCATGATCGCCACGCGGCTGCAGAGCAGCCGGACCTCGGAAAGGATGTGGGAGCTGAAGAGGACGGCGTGTTCCCGGCCGAAGCCGCGGATCAGCTCCCGCATCTGGGCGATCTGCCGCGGGTCGAGGCCGACCGTCGGCTCGTCGCACACCAAGACCGGCGGCTCGTGCACGACGGCCTGGGCCAAGCCGACGCGCTGGCGGTAACCGCGGGAGAGGCGCCCGATCAGGCGCCCGGCGACGTCGGCGAGGTCCAGGCGCTCGATGACATCGTTCACCCGTCCGGCACGGTGTGCCCGCGGCACCTCGTGCAGCTCTGACATGAAGTGGAGGTAGTCGTAGACCGTCATCTCGCCGTACAGCGGCGGGTTGTCCGGGAGGTAGCCGATCCGCCGCCGAACCTCGTAGGGCGCCTCCCAGAGGTCGTGGCCGTCAACGGCCACGGTGCCGGCCGTGGCCGGGAGGTAACCGCTGACCACCCGCAGCGTGGTCGTCTTGCCAGCGCCGTTCGGTCCCAGCAGTCCGAGCACCTCGCCGCGTTCCAGGGACAGGCTGACGTCCTCCACCCCACGCCGGCCACCGTAACGCTTCGTGAGGTGGTGTACCTCGAGCATCGCGGGCATGTCCGACCTCCCCACGGGGCACGACGGGTTCCCGCACGGAGCCCCGGGCCATCCCGCCCGGCACGCGCCACCCAGAAGATGCTAGCCGGGCGCACCCACCCAAGTCAAACCGGGCTGGAAGCGTAGCCCATGGCCCGGCGCGCTGTAGGGACCCGGACGAGAGCCCGCACAGCGGACCGGCCCGACCGCATCTCGCTGACCTTAGCCCGACGGTTTTAAGATCCCGTTAAGGTCTGGCGCTTGTGGCGCCGTCCACCTCGCGCTAGGATGGGCCCTCGGGGCGGGGGTCCCTGCCGGGGGGTGCGCGTTGGCCGTCGCCGACCTGCGCGAGTTCATCGCGCTGCTGGAGCGCGAGGGCGAGTTGCGCCGCGTGACCGTCGAGGTCGATCCCCGGCTGGAGATCACGGAGATCGCCGACCGCTGTGCCAAGTCGGGCGGGCCGGCCCTGCTCTTTGAGCGGGTGCGGGGCTCCGCCCTTCCCGTCGCCATCAACCTCTTCGCCAGCGACCGCCGTATGGCGCTGGCGCTTGGCGTGCGCGACGTGGAAGAGGTGGCCGGGCGACTGCGCGCGCTCCTGCAGCTCCCCAAGCGCCGCCCCAAGGGGCTCTGGGGCGCCCTGGGGCTCCTCCCCGAGCTGCGCCCGCTGCTCGGCGTTGCCCCGCGGCGGATGGCCGGGCGGGCCCCGGTCCAGGAGGTGCTCTGGCGCGGCGAGGAGGTCGACCTGCGCCGCCTCCCGCTGCTCACCTGCTGGCCGCGGGACGCCGGCCCGTTCGTCACCCTGGCGCAGGTCATCACGCGCGACCCCGAAACCGGCGAGCGCAACGTCGGAATCTACCGCCTGCAGTTGCACGGCCCGCGGGCGCTCGGCCTGCACTGGGAGCGTCACAAGGGGGGGGCCGCGCACTTTCAGCGCGCGCGGGGGGGCGGGTGCACCCTGCCGGTGGCCGCCGCCATCGGCGGCGACCCCGCATCCGTTTACGCGGCCGGGGCGCCCCTGCCCGACGGCTTCGACGAGTACGCCTTCGCCGGCTTTTTGCGCGGCGAGCCCGTGGAACTCACGCCCGGCGTCAGCGTGGACTTGGACGTGCCCGCTCGCGCCGAGATCGTCATCGAGGGCACTGTGGAGCCGGACGACCTGGCCGCCGAGGGACCCTTCGGCGACCACACCGGGTTCTACGATCCAGGCGGCCCGTACCCTGTGCTGCGCGTCACCGCGGTGACCATGCGACGTCACCCGGTCTACCTGACCACGGTCGTCGGGCGGCCACCCATGGAGGAGCACTGGCTGCTCGGGCGGACCAGCGAGCGGCTGTTCCTGCCGCTGCTGCAGGCGGTGTTCCCCGAGGTGGTCGATGTGCACGCACCGCCGGAAGGCGCGGCGAGCAACCTCGTGTTCGTCGCCCTGCGCAAGCGGTATCCTGGCCACGCGTACAAGGTGGCCTACGGGCTGCTGTCGATGGGGCTGCTGGCCCTCTCCAAGGTTGTGGTCGTGGTCGACGAATGGGTGCAGGTGCACGAGCCGGCCTCGGCTTGGTGGGCGGCCCTTGCCTCCTGCGACCCGGCGCGCGACGTGCTGCTGGCCAAGGGCCCCGGGAGCGTGCTGGATCACGCCATTTCGTCCTTCTCCTTCGGCGGCAAGATGGTGATCGACGGCACCGCCAAGTGGCCCGAAGAGGTGGGCCCCCGCGCCGCCCTCTGGCCGGAACCGATTTTCATGGACCCCGACGTGGTGGAAGGCGTGAGCCGGCGTTGGTCGGAGTACGGGCTCGGGCCCGACCCGGGGCCGACCGCGTCGCGCCGGCCGGAGCCGGCACATGGCCGCTGGAGCGGCGCACCCGACCCGGGCAGCCAAGCCGCTGGAGGCGGTGAGGGCGGTGGATCGTAACGGCGCGGTGAGCTGGCGGAGCGGCCTGCGGGTGGCGGGCCGGCTCGCCGACATGGTGCGTTTGGAGGAAGTGCTGTTCTCGTTGCCCCTGGCCTACGCGGGCGCCCTGCTCGGTGCCCGGGGCTGGCCGGGGCTGCCGACCTTGCTCTGGATCACCGCGGCTGTGGCGGGCGGCAAGATCGGGGGGATGGCCCTCAACCGCCTGTTCGACCGGGACATCGATGCCGCCAACCCGGCCACGGCGGGCCGGGCCCTCCCCGCGGGCCTGCTGTCTCCGGCGGTGGCCTGGGCCGTGGGTTGCGCGGGGCTGCTGTTCCTAGCGGTGGCGGCGCTCGAGCTCAACGCCCTGTGCGCGCTGCTGCTGCCGGTGGTGCTGGCCCTGATCGTCGTCTACACGTTCACCAAGCGATGGGGCTGGGGCTGTCACTTCGCGTTGGCCTCGGTGGGGTTCTTTCTCCCCTTCGCTGGGTGGATCGCGGTCACCGGGCGGCTGGGGGCCGGGCCCCTGCTGTTCGGCGCAGCCGCGGGGCTTTGGTACGTCGGCTTTGACAGCCTGTACGCGCTGCGCGATGTCGAGGTGGATCGGCGCCTGGGCTTGCATTCCCTACCGGCGGACCTGGGCGTGCCGGCGACGCTCTCGATCGCGGGCGCGGCGCACGCCGGCTTCCTGCTGCTGCTCGGGTGCCTGGGGCTGGCGCAGCGCCTGCCCTGGCCGTATTGGGTCGCTGTGGCGGTGGCGGCTGGGGCCCTGGCGCTGCAGCACGCGGCGGTGCGCCGCGCCCTCGCACCGGTGGGGTTCGCCCGCTTCAATTCGTACGTGTCCTTCGCGCTGCTCGTCGGCACTGTTGCCAGCGCGTTGGTGCGCTGAGGGCCGCCGCCGTGGCGGCGGCAGCGAACGGCAGCCCGCCACAGCCCGTGCGCGGCGGAGACGGTCCGGCCCTGGCGCGCCTCGCGCTCCCTCCAGGCGGCCGTCCCCGCGCGCTGGGCGTACGCCCGGAGCCGGCCTCTCGTGCCCCTCGGCGCAGGGGACCGCCCGTCGGTGGGGCAAAGCGTTCTGCTGGGCGCCAGGCAGGCCGAGCGGGTCGCCGGCCCGAACAACGCCAGGCTGGGGGGCGCGCAGGCGCGTAGGACCGCCACGGCGGCAGGCCACCCCTACGGGTCAGCGCCCGGCACCATCCGGGTCGCAGCGGGCCTGTGGTGTCCCGGAGGAGGTCCGGGCGGTGAAGGGGCGCGGAGACGTCCGCCGCCCGAGGTGGAGGGGCAAGGCGGTGACCGGCTATGGGCGGGGAAGTCGGTGCGGCAGCGGTCGTGATCTTCGACCTGGACGAGACGTTGATCTATGAACACGCCAGCACGGCCGCCGCGATGGCGGTCGTGCTGGCGGACGTCTCGGCGCAGCGCGGCCTGGTAGCCGCGACGGTGATGGACGCCGTTCTGGCCGCAGCCCGCGGGCTGTGGCGCGCCGGACCGCACAGCGCGTACTGCCAGCGCATCGGCATCGCCTCGTGGGAGGGGCTGTGGGCCAGCTTCGCGGAGGGAGACGATCCCGACACCGTCGGTCTGAGGGCCTTCGCGCCCCGCTACCGGCGCCTCGCCTGGCGCCGGGGCTTGGCGGCGTGCGGTTGCGACGACCGCGACCTCGCCGCGCTGCTGAGCGAGCGCTTCGTGTATGAGCGCGCGGTTCGCCAGGTCTGCTTCCCGGAGGTGCTGGAGGTGCTCGTCGCCCTGCGGGCGGGCGGCCGCACCCTGGTCATGCTCACCAACGGCGACCGCGACCTGCAGCGCAGGAAGGCAGTGGGTTCGGGGCTCCTGCCCCTGTTCGACCACGTGGTCATCTCCGGGGAACTTGGCGTTGGCAAGCCGGAAGCGGGCATCTTCCTGCACGCCGTCGGCCTCGTCGGGGCGCGGCCGGAGGACGCGGTCATGGTGGGCGACAGCATCGAGCGGGATGTGCGTGGGGCGTTGGGGGCCGGCCTGCGCGCGGTTTTCGTCGACCGGGGCGGCACATGGTCCACGTTGGAAGGCGCCGAGCGGGTGGACCCGCCGGCTGGCGCACGCGTGGTGCGGGACCTGCGGGAGCTGCCCGGGCTGCTGGCCTGAGAGGGGGCCAATCCAGCGCGTGCTCCCGTCCCGCGCCTGCCGTCGCGCGGTTTTCGTCGATCGGGGCGGCACGTGGTCTAGGCTGGGGGGTAGGCGTCGAGCGGGTCGGCTCGCCGGCCGGGACGCCTGCCGTTGGCCTGAGGGGACGCCGCGTCGGCCGTCTCGCCACCACAGCGGCGTCGTTGGGGCGTGCCCGTTCTGACTGGCCACCTGGCGATACCACCGCGGACGGTACCCCGTTTTCACGGGACCGGCGCCAGCGCGCGATCCGGGCCGAGCCCTCGCGGCGGCCGCCTGCCGGGCGCGTCACTGGGCGGCAGCGGCTGCGGGCAGCCGCCGACCGTGGGAGGGATACGCTCCTGGGCCGCTGCGTCACTCTGCGTGACGGGCAAGCTAACGGCGCGATCTATGGCCGCGGCGGCCTCCCGGCCGCCCCGCTGGCCGCGCGAGGGGGAGGGATGCCGTCGTGGGCCGGTACATCGTCGCGGTCACCGGCGCCAGCGGCGCGATCTATGCCCGGACCTTGATCGCCGCCCTCTGCCGGGTGGGCCACGCGGTGGACCTCATGGTCAGCGCCGCGGGTTTCGCCGTGCTCGCGCACGAGACCGACTGGGAGGATGCGCGCTATGCCGGTGAGCACGGCATGGCCAGCCGCTGCCGGCGGTTCTTCCTGCCCGAGGGCGCGCCGGGCAGCCTGCGCTTTCATCCCATCCACGACATCTCCGGGGAACTCGCCAGTGGATCCGCCTCGGTCGACGGCATGGTGGTCATTCCCTGCACCATGGGGCGGGTGGCCGCCATCGCGGGCGGTCGGTCCACGGACCTGCTGGAGCGCTGTGCCGACGTCACGCTCAAGGAAGGCCGCCGGCTGGTGGTCGTGCCGCGTGAAACCCCGCTTTCGCTGATCCACCTGCGCAACCTGACCGCGCTCTGCGAGGCTGGCGCCGTCGTGCTCCCCGCCATGCCCGGTTTCTACCACGGCCCGCAGTGTGTCGACGACCTGGCTGCCTTCGTGGCGGCCAAGGTCCTG
>JAJZZC010000008.1:0-11877 GCA_021797775.1 Bacillota bacterium | reverse complement strand
CCGATCTCGACGCGGCCAGGACGCTTCTGCCGCCATGGGAGGGGCCTGCGCGGCGGACGCAGGGTACGGCGCTCTAGCGGACGCGCCCTATGTTTCAGGAACATCTATTCGACCGGCCGCCCACAACAAGGCGCTGCGCCCGCAGTCAAGGGCTCCGGGGGCACGGGACGACCCGCTCCGCCCCTCCGGGGACGCCGGGCCGATCACCAGGGAACGGCCCCTCGCAGCGGACCGCCTGGTCCGAGGCAGCCCGTTCCGGAGGGGTCCGGCGACGGCAGCCCCAGCCCGCATCCTTCCGGGCCACCGGCTCCGGGAGGCCGAAGATCACGCGCCAGAGCGCGCTGGCGCTCTCCGGCAGCGTGGCGAGCCCGTTGGCGTCGTCCCAGAAGACCTGCCTGACGCGATCCCAGCCGTAACGGGCGAACAGCCACTTGGTCTGCTCCCACGAGCCCAACGCCAGCACCGTGCGGATGATCAGGCCCGCGTCCCGTTCCGTGTCCAACGACTCCCGTTCGTAGTTGCGCAACAGATTGGCGATGGGGCGCAACGCCTCATCCCGGATGCGGTCCGCGAAGGGACTGCTCGCCATACCGTTTCACCTCCTCGCGCAGGAAGCGCTCGACCGCCGCGAAGGTGAGGGAGCCGCCCCGCACCGCCCGGAGCGCTGCATCCCTGGCCTCGACGTCCGCAGTGTACGCCAGTTGTCCCAGGAAGAGGCGCGCGTCAAAGACGGCGTGCCCATCCAGGACGAACTTCGGCCCGCAGTGGCGGATGATCTCATCCAACGTGATAACGCGGCTCTTTAGGAGCCAGTATAGATCGACGTAGTCGCGCGCCGTCGCCCGGCGGCCCAGGGCGTACGCCTTCATCAACGCGATCTCGCGCGGGTCGGCCAGGCTGACTCCTCGATACGGCTGCAACGGGTAGACCAGGGGAAACGGGTAGGCGATAAAGCTGACGCGGACGCCGCCGATCTCCCAGTCCGACTGGCCGGATTCTTGGAGCACGGGGCGCGCCTCCGCCTCTCCGAACAGGCCAAGGACCTCTCGGACCAGTTGCGCCAGCGGCAGCCGTACCGACGGCCGCAGCGTGAACAGATCCAGGTCGTATGACCGCCGGTGGCCGAGTTGCAGGGCGAGCGCCGTGCCGCCGGCCAGGTAGAAACGGCGGCAAAGCTGACTGGCGCCGAGGCGGTCCAGGAGGCGTAGGCCGCCAGCGTCCAGGACCCCGTCGTCCATGCCTGGATCCCCCCACGGCTCAGCGCATTCACGTCAGTGTCGCCCCCTGCAAGTCGTGCGGCGTGGGGTTGAGCGCCGCGCAGCGCGCCCTTGCATCGCGGCTATATGGTGCCCTGCCGCCCGCCCGGCGCGGGAGCGGACTTCACGGAGGTGCCAGCATGAGGGTAGCGCAAAAGTCGCTGTCTCGCTGGGTGGGAGCCGGAAGGCTTTGGGCCACCGGGGGCCGAGGAAACCGGGGCCCCGCGCAAGCGGCCTCTGGGAGTCGGCCACGGCGGGGGCTGGCCCTGCGCCCTGCCGGCGGGCGCCTCACGGACCGATGGGCGCGTCGCCGGCGATCGAGCCCACCGCCTGCAGGCGGCGCACCTCGGCGTCGGCGATGCTCACGGCGACGGCGTCGTCGAGGTAGCCGACTGGGAAGATGTAATCGTCGATGTCGTCCACGGCGAGCAGGAAGTAGAGCACGGCGCTGCCCGCAACGGCCCGCACGGCGGATGGCGCGCCGCCGTCGTCGAGATAGAGCGCCGCCAGACGGCGCAGCCGGTCGATGACCGGGCCCCGGGCTCCCAGGGCGGCGATCTTGCGCGCCAAGCCCTCGTCGACCATCTGTCGTGCCTCGGCCGTGAGCGCGTATTCCGCCAGCCGACCGAGCTGGGTGCGCACGCGGGCCGCGTCGACCGACGGGTCGACCCCCAGAGCCCGCAGCGCGTCCCACGTCCCCGTGGCCGCGCCGTTTCCCGTGGCGGGGGGCCACGCGGCGCCCTGCGGCCATCCGGCTGGCGGGCCGGTCGCCCCGTCTCGCGAGGGTTGACCCGCCGCTTGCGGCGTGGCCGCCTCCGCGGCCAGTGCCTCGGCAGAGCACCCGAGCACCCGGGCTACCGCCGCAAGGAGGTGCGGGGTCGGGCGACTGTGCCCGCGCAGGGTACGCGACAGGGCGCTGTGGCTGATCCCGGCTTCCCGGGCCAAGGCGCGCAGGCTGAGGCCCCGCTCGGCGAGACGCTGGGCGAGTGCCTCGCGCAGGTGTGGGCCCACGGTCGTCACCCCCTTGGGCCGCACACCCCGCTCCGCGTGGGCCCGGGGCGGTTCAGCGTGCGGCCCGGTGCCTGCCGCGCCACGGGGAGCGAGGCGGCCCACGCGCGCCGCCCGCCTGCCGTGGACCCTCGAGACGTCCGGCTAACCTATGCCGCCGCCAGCTCGCGTTACGGCGCGGCGCTGGTTGTTCTGCTGTGCCTGCCGCTCTGCGCGGGTGCCGGCCGGTTCCAGGACAGGGCCCCGCGCACCGGGACGGCGGGCGGGGACTTTGCGAGGTGGCGCGGGCGCGCTTCGGCGGCCCTTGGGCGTGGCGCGGGGGCGGCGACCTGGCGCCCCGCAGGCCGGGCAGGGGCGTCGGGGAGCGGCGTTGGGGCCATGGAGCCCTGGTGGTGGCCCACTGTCTGTGGCTAGTGGGCGGGATGGCCTGTGTCGGGCCGCGCTCCGCGCGCCCAGGGCGTTGAGAGGTGCCGCGAACGGACCTTTTCGCGGCACCCCGCCCCCGCAAGGCCGTCTCGTCGTCCAGCCGCGGCGGCACGCGTTGAGGCCGGCCGCTCCCGGCGGCGCGCGCGAGGCGCCGCCTCGGCCCGGCGCCTCGCGCGGCCGCTATCATGGGGCGGGGGGTGGGCTCTGTGCGGTTGGTGCTTCCCGATGAGGTACTGCGCATCGCCGCGCGCCTGCGGCAGGCGGGGCACGCCGCCTACCTGGTGGGTGGGGCGGTGCGCGACGCCCTGCTCGGGCGAGAGCCGCACGACCACGACCTCGCCACGGACGCCCACCCGGAGCGCGTGGCGGCGCTCTTCCCCGGCGCGCGCGCCGACGACGCGGCCTTCGGCCGGGTGCTGGTCGGCGGCGTGGATGTGCTCACCCTGCGCCGCGAGTCACAGTACAAGGACCGCCGCCGCCCGAGTGTCGTCGCGTTCACCCGCAGCGTGCGCGCCGACCTGGCGCGTCGCGACTTTACTGTGAACGCCATGGCGGTGGACCTGCGCGCCCCGGAGACCCCCGAGGTCCCGGGCGAGTCGCTGATCGATCCCTTCGGCGGCGTGCGGGACCTGGAGGCGGGCGTGCTGCGCACTGTGGGCGATCCCGCGCGGCGCTTCGCCGAGGACGCCCTGCGCGTGCTGCGTGCCATCCGCTTCCGCGCGGAGCTCGGCCTCAGCTATCACCCCCGCCTCGCCGAGGCCCTGAGGCGCGCGGCGTCGGACCGGCTGCTGGCGGACCTCTCCGCCGAGCGGATCCGCGACGAACTGTCGCGGATCCTCGTGGCCATCGGCTGCGCCGACGCCTTGCGCGACCTGGTGCGGTACAGGTTGCTCCAAGCGGTGCTGCCGGAATGCATGCCCATGGTGGGCTGCGAGCAGTTCAATCCCATGCACCTCTACGACGTGTGGGAGCACAGCGTACGCGCCGTCCAGGCGATCTCGCCGACGCTGACCCTGCGCTGGGCGGCGCTGTTACACGACGTGGCCAAACCGGCTTGCCGTACCTTCGAGCGGATACCCCCCGAACGCCCCGGCGCCCCGGAACAGGTACGCACGCACTTCTACGCGCACGAGGTGCAGGGCGCCGAGGTGGCGCGCGCGGTCCTGCGCCGGCTGCGCTATCCGGAGTGGCTGGTGGCGCGGGTGAGCGGCCTCGTTCGGCACCACATGTTCAGCTACGCGCCGGATACACGCGCCGGCTCCGCCCGGCGCATCGTGCTTGCCCTGAGCATGGGCGGTGCCTTCGAGTTGCTGGAGGTGCGCCACGCGGACCGGCAGGCCTCACGCTGGCCGTCGGGCTACGGCCGGGACGGTGAGCGGTTCCTCACTCACCTGCGCGCGATCCTCGATGCCCGGGAGCGCTTCACGCTGCGCGACCTGACCATCGACGGGCACGACGTGATGCGCACGTGGGGCATTGCGCCGGGACCGGCCATCGGCGTCGCGCTACGGGCGGTGCACCAGCTGGTGCTGGACGAGAAACTGCCCAACCGCCGGGAGGACCTACTGCGCTGGCTGGCCGAGGAGGGGCGGGGGGGCGCCGCGGCGGCGGGCGCGGCGGAGGTAGCGGATCCACCGCAGCATGTGGAGGCATCCGCTCCCCGCGGGCACGCCAGGGGTTCGTAGCAGCGACGGTAGCGTTCGTCGCTCGGCGGGTAAGGCGACCCCTCCTCGGCCGGGACCTGGGGACCCCGCCCGGCGGCTGAATCGGGCGCGGGCGCCCCTGCCGTGGCCGTCTTGGCGGGGTGGGACAGTGGCGTGCGGCTCGGTGCCGGGGTCCGCGAGACCCGGGCGGTGGGCCACGGGGCGGCGGCCGACGTGCGCCGGTGCACCCGGCGGAGAACCGATGGATCGGAACCGCCGGCCGCGACCGCGGGGGGATGACCCCGTGCGTGCCCGGCCCCTCAGACACGGGGCAGGTAGGCGGCGACGAGTCGGGCGAATCTCAGAAAATCGTCGAGGTGCTCCTGCAGCGTCGCGTGGACGATGCGCGGGTCCAGGTCGAGATAGCCGTGTACCAGCACGTTGCGAAAACCAGCCATTTTGCGGAACGTCGCGACGAAGTCTGGCGGCAGGACGCCCGCCAAGGCCATCCGGTCAACCGACTCGGCGTAGTCCTGTGGTGCAGGCAGGTGCAGCGCCGCCGCCATCTGGGAGCACACGTCCAGGACGGCCTCGGCCGCCCGTTGCAATCCGCGCTCGACGATCCACTGCTCGTCTTCGTCCGCCAGATATTCCCCTAATGGAACATCGCGGTGGGCGCGCAAGCGCTCGACCGCGTGCCTGATCGTGTCCAGCCGCCTGCATATCGCCTCTCGCTGCAACTGCGTCATGACTGCAGCAGTTCCTGCAAGAGAATGGTGTCGTGCAGACGGCGCAGGGGGGCCGTGTCGTGATACCGGCCGTAGGCAGTGGCGCGGAACAGGTCTACCAGTCCGGGGGTGACCTCCCAGACCATGACACCCTCTGCGGCCACGGCAAAGGCCAACCCCGGGCTGGCAGCCGCCAAGTCCACGACGTCCGCGCTGCGCCGCAGCCGTCGGGGCAGATCGGCCGCGAGCGTGAAGAGCGGGTGTGCGAGGCCGGGAGGCCATGCGCCCCTAAAGCGCACCGCGACGTCGACATCGCTGGTGGGACGCGCCTCGCCGCGCGCTACAGAACCGAAGAGCAACGCGAAGCCGACCTCCGGGCGGGAGGCGCAGTACGGTGCCAGCGTCGCCACCACTTCGTCCGCTGTCGGCGTCCCGCGCATCCGGACCGCTCCTCGCCATGTGGCATGTCCCCGGTGCAGCCGAGGGCCCCGCATCCGGGGCGGCGGCCTCGGCACGCGGGTCGCCAACCCGCGGCCCGCCCGAATGGACGAGGGATCGGACCAAGAGCACCAAAGGGATGTCTGGCCGTGCTGAGGCCGGACCCCGACCGGATGCGCACCCAAGGCGGGGGCGGTGCCCCGCCCGACAGGCACCTGCCTAGCCGGGTCGTTCGGCCCGGAACCCGCTGCGCCTTGGTTCGCAACGCTTTGCTCCCCACAGGCTCCCGGACGCGCAAGCCTGCAGCGGCAACAGTATACCAGCTTGTGCCGCGGGCTCACGTCCGACCCCCGCTCCGGGTAAAGTCACGCTCTCCTGCCGGGAGGTCTCGAGAGGCCCTTCGCCGTGGGCGGCAGAAAGCCCGGGCCCAGCGCCCGCCCTCGGCCCGGTCCCTTGCCATAAGCCCCCCATGCCGGCGGGGCCGGCGCCACGCGGCATGAAAAACGGGCGGAGGGGCGAAGAGGGAGGGCGCGCTGGGTAAGAAAGGTCGCGTTTCACTTGGTGCTCAGAACCCATACAGGAGTCTGACCTCGGCGACCTGGAGCACCACACATTGTCGCCACCCGTCCGGGTGAGCACGCGCAGGAGAGTACCTGCCTGGAGGTCGCCGTGCCCGGCGTAGAGAGGCGAAGTGGCATGGATGTCGTGCATCAGCGTGCGCTGGAATCGACGTGCACAAGCGGTTCGTGACGGTTGCTGGACGCATTGGGGGTGCGAAGCCGTCGGTGCGAGAGTTCGCCACGGACACGGCGAACTTGCTGGGTCTGGTGGACTGGTTGCAAGAGCAGAAGGTAGACGACGTGGCCATGGAGGCCACGGGGGCCTACTGGAAGCCCGTTTACAACCTGTTGGAGGCCGCTGGGCTGCATCCGATCATCGGCAACGTGACGCAGATGAAGGGTCTGCCCGGTCGCAAGACGGACGTGGGGGACGCGGAGTGGATTTGCGACCTGCACCGGCATGGCTTGGTGAAGCCGAGTTTTATCCCGCCCCGGGCGCAGCGCGAACTGCGTGAAGTGGTGCGGTATCGCGTGATGCTTGTCGAGGAAAGGGCGGCGGAGGCCAACCGGATCGCAAGGGTGGGAGCAAACATCAAGCTGGCCTCCGTGGCGACGGACATTCTCGGCGAGTCGGGGCGTGCGCTGCTGGCGGCGATGGTGAACGGGACGACAGATCCAGAGCAGTTGGCTGACTTGGCGTTGGGCAAGGATGAGCCGCTGCCTGTCGAGACCCTTGCATCGTTCATGGCGACAAGACGCATCTTGCCGGAGGCGTGACCGTTCCTGGCCTCCTGCCGTTTTTCTTCCTGCACAACCGCTGCCGTCTCCAGTCTCTACCAGTGCGGAGGACAGTACTAACGGCCTGTCCACCGCTCAACGCGCCGAGGCCGACCGCCTTCTATTACTACCCTCCGCAGTGCCTGATCCTAGGATGCGCCGCTGCCGTCTTGGCGTCGTTGACATCCGTTCACCGTGCCAAATCGCCTCTTGCCGTGGTCGTGTCCAGTTGTTCACAGCCCTTTCCGTCACCAGTCGCTTCCAGTGCGGAGGACAGTACTATGCCGCCCGTGAGGAAGCGATGCTTACCCACCACGTGCTGCCCCTGAAGGCCAGCCCCACCAGCCACGAGACGCGCATCAGCACCCTGGAGCAGCGGTAGCCCCGCCGCCCGGCGGCCACCGCACCGGCACCCAGTAGACCGCCGTGCCCCCTGCCGTCACTCACCTGCGGCGAGGAGGGAGAAACCCGAACCCAGGGCACCAAGGGTCCCCGTTCGCCAGCGGGGGACTGGTGTCTGCATTCACCAGTCTCGCACACTCTCACCGCCGTGCCGCATCGACGGCGGCCCGTGCGCGGTGCGCATAGTCGATCCTGCCCACGCTCGGTGACGTGCGGCTGCGGGACCTACGCCGGCCCTGCTGGACGCCTGGATGCAGGGCCTCCTGACCACGCCACGGGCCAGCGGGCAGGTGTTTTCGCCGCGCACCGTTACGATGGCGAGGACGAACTACGCCACGGGCGGGCCCTCCTCGCGATACAGGTATGCGAACCTGCCATTGGGTGCGGTGTCTCCGTGGGTGTAGAGTTGGAGAAGGTCCTTCTCCGGGTGCATGGAGTCCAGCCACTTGAAGCTGATGTCTATGCGGCTGGCGTCGAGGGCCAGCGCTCTGCGCGGCACCTCGAGGGCCAGCTCGTTGCCCTGCACGCACAACCGAACCTCACCCAATGCCTGCCAACTCCACCCGCCGAGGCTGTACTCCAGGATGCTTCTGTCCGTGGTCCTCAGGATTCGGTTCACCGTGAAGTGGAACCCTTCCCAGGATGGCAGATCGGCGCTGTTCAGCCTGATCAGCAACTGCATCCAGGCCCCGAGGCCGCAACGGTATGGAGAGATGGGGCTCACCGTCCGGACGTAAAAGTAGATGTGTTTCTCGTCGTGGGTCGCTTTGCAGACGCTGAAATCGTTTTTTCCCCGGGGCACGCAATACTCGCCGACCTGGCCAAACCCCGTGTGGTGGCGCCCGATCGCGTCCCCCTCATCATCGAGACAGCGCTCAGGAATACCCTCCCAGGCCCGGAGGTCCAGTACGTCGAGGGACTGCCCCCCCGCTGCGGGCGCCGGCGCTCGTGCACCCTTGAACCTCCGGACGTTGTGCACCAACTGGTAGTAGTAGTCGTCGAGGTGCCCGCCGCGCATCGGCTCTATATCCCGGGAGAACTCCCAGTTGAACTGGTCCACGAAAACCCCGGCGGCGTTACGATACTCGCAGAACGCCTCCCAACGGCCCATGATCCACTCGTTCCATCCCGTAATGAAGACGCACCTGGGATCGAGTGCGATTGCCCTCTCCCACTGCTCCTGAAAGTTGTAGCCTTTCTCCGGTCGGTGCAGGGGTTCCCCCGGTTGCGGCTGCCGGCCCCCGTGGAAGCTCCGGCCGCGGGCGATGTACCTGCCCGCGGCGTCGCGCTGGCTGAGCGCACCCAGTCGCCAGGATCCGTCGGGGTGGAGGACCGAATTCTGCGCTACGCCGACGCTGACGATCTCCGGCCGCCGCGGATCGTCGCTGGCGTAGAACCCGTGCTGGGGGTGTATTTCAAGCCAGGGCCACTGGTCGGTGCCCGTGGGACCGAGATGATAGTCTGGCATGTTGCGGCGGAAGGCAAAGAACTCGCGCAGGTGTGGATCGGTCACCTTGTCCCTATGGAAGAGCATCAGGGGTTTGTCCGCCAGCCTGTACCACAGCGGAAGGTATCTCTCCTGGGTGTAGAAGTCCCGATAGGCCGTGCGCACAGACGTCTCCTCCGGCGCGGCGAACGGACAAAGAAACGCGACCTGGGGTGTGGGCTTGCCCTCGGCCCGGATGCTCGCGTACGTCTTAAGTAGGAACTCGGTAGCCTTGCGGAAGTAACCCTGGTACGGGCCGTGACGCTTCGGGGCACGGAAGTTCGTAATGTCCAGGGCGATGAAGTCGATCCCCGCGTCACAGAGCAGCTGGGCGTGCTTTCTCACCACGTACTCGTCGTCGTTCAGATAGTAGCCCAGGGCCGGCTCCCCCCAGTGGTGCGGCGCACCATTGGGCTTCCCCCAGGCGGGATTCTCGGGATCGTCCAGGGCATCTGGATAGGTATGCAGTATCTTGCTGACGTCGAAGGGCCCCGGCCTGCCCCTGTTGTCTTCCACCGTGCCGTGCCACGCCCAGTAAAAGATCCCCACCTTTGTGCCGCGCGGCGCCGGGATCTGTGCCTCGCCCCCGGTGCGCACGCGCCTTCCCTGTCCGTCCACCGCAACCCACGTGTCCGGCATGGTGTCCCTGCCGGTGCCTCCGGCGGTCGAGGTCACTTCCGCGTCGCCCCCCGATCGCTCTTCGCCTTTCCCCCCTGCCTGCACCTGCCGCGGGCAGGTGCAGGCAGGGGGGCGGTGCACGGAGGGGCAGAGAGAGAGAGAGGCGCCGTACGCCCCGGGTTGTCGCCATGCGCTGTCAACCCTTGTCGCTGAGGCCGTCTGCCGAGAACGACGCGGCCCTGAGGTGCGGGTGCTGCGGCTCAGACCGGGACTAGGGAGCCGTCGCGGGCGAGCCGGAAGAGGGCGCGGAGGGCGCGGCCCCTGCCGCGTGCGCGCCTTGACCGCGCGTCCCCCTTGTCGTAGCATCAGACGCCCCCGCACCGTACGCGGGGTTCCGCCGCGATCCGGTGGGCGGCGGGTTATCGGGTTACACGGCCAGGACCGTTCGCCTCCGTGCAATCGCCCCCCTGTCTCCACAGAGTCGGGGGCCATTCGTCGTGCCCATCCACCCTGAGCGCCCTGCGCCATCCGCCCTGCCCGCACCGGGATCCCGCCTATCCGAAGGGGGAGACAGGTTGCCACCCGCCTCTCCGGCCCGCCCCTTCGGTCCCGGTCCGCCTGGCCCCGCCCCCGGGGGCCCGCGCGCGGCAGGCGCGCGGCCGCGCGGGTGGCCCCCAGCGCCGCCCTTGCCGTGGGTGCGTCCGTACGCGCTGGCTGCGCGCAACGGCTTCCGCCGTGGCCTGCAGTACCGCGCCGACCACCTCCTCAAGGTGATCGGCGGCCTGCTCTTCGGCGTGGTCTTCATCGCGGTGTGGCAGTCCGCCCTGCGCGGTCCGGCCGGCGCGGCCACCGCGGCGGCGCTCGGGGTGCACGCGGTCTGGATCGCGCACTACGTCGCGGTCTCCCAGGCCATGCTCTGGATCACCACCTTCCTGCCGCAGGGGCTGGGGATCCCCGCCGCGGTCCGCACCGGCGAGGTGACGGCCGACCTCATGCGCCCCGTCTCGTTCTTCGGGTTGCAGCTGGCCCGCGAGGCCGGCGCCCTCGGGTACAGCGCCCTGCTGCGCACGCTGCCCCTGGCGGCCGCCTTCGGCCTGTTGGTCGGCCTGCCCCGGCCCGCCGGGCCCGAGGCGGTGGCGGTCGCGGCGACGCTGTGCGGCGCCTGGATCGCGCTCTGCCTGAACTACCTGGTCGGCATCAGCGCCTTCTGGACGACCGAGACGCGGGCCGCGCACTGGCTCCTCTATGCGGTGGCCATCAACCTGGGCGGGGCCGACCTGCCGCTGCGCGCCGTGGCGGCGTGGCTGCCCTTCCCCGGGCTGCTCTCCACGCCGATCCTGGCGTGGATGGGCGCGGTCCCGGCGGAGGCCCTGGTCGCCGCGGGCGCGTGGGCGCTCGCCCTGGGGTGGTTGTGCGTGCGACTGACGCGGGCGGCGCGGCGGCGCGTGGAGGTGCAGGAGGGGTGATGGCGGTGGATGCGGTGGTCCGGGTGCGGGGGCTTTGCCGCACGTTCCGCGTGAGGGGCCGCTCGGTGGAGGCCCTGCGCAACGTTTCCTTTTCCCTCGCCCCGGGGGAGTTCGTCGCCTACCTTGGTCCCAACGGCGCGGGGAAGTCCACCACCGTAAAGATCCTTACCGGCATCCTGCATCCGAGTGCCGGCGAGGTGGCCGTCGCGGGGTTTTCCCCGCAGCGGCAGCGGATCGAGGTGGCGCGGCGCATCGGCGTGGTGTTCGGCCAGAAGACGCAGTTGTGGTGGGACCTGCCCGTGCGGGACAGCTATGACCTGCTCGCGGCGATGTACGGCGTGCCGGGCGCGGCTGCGCATCCTGGACGACGTGCTCGGCCTGGCGGGGTTTCTGGACCAGCCGGTGCGGCAGTTGTCGCTGGGGCAGCGGATGCGGGCGGAGCTGGCGGGGGCGCTGCTGCACGCGCCCCAGGTGTTGTTTCTCGACGAACCGACGGTGAGGCTGGACATCGTAGCGCGCGAGGCGGTGCGCCGGTTCCTCCGCGAGGTGAACCGCACGGGGACGACGATCCTGCTGACCACCCACGACATGGGTGAC
Organism: Bacillota bacterium; assembly: GCA_021797775.1. GTDB lineage: Bacteria > Bacillota > Sulfobacillia > RBS10-35 > JAJYVN01 > JAJZZC01. The sequence continues at coordinate 472 of JAJZZC010000008.1, read as the reverse complement.
GTGGAGGAGTTGTGCCCGCGTGTGCTGGTGATGGGGCGGGGGGCGCTGGTGTACGACGGGCCGGTGGCGCGCTTGCGGGAGGCGGCCGGACTGCCCACGGCGGCGACGGTGGAGTTCGCGGCCGAGCCGGTCGGGCTGGCCGCAGGGCCGACGGGCTGGGATGCGGGCGGGGCCTTTTCGGTGGTCCGTGTGCAGGGCGCCATGGCGGAGGTGGCATTCGACCGTGCGCGCGTGGGGGTCGGCGCGGTGCGGGGCTGGCTCGGTCGCTTTGGCGAGGTCCGCGACGTGCGGTTATCTGAACCCGATCTCGAGACGGTGTTGCGCGGGGGGGTATACGGGGGGCGGAAGTGAGGCGCTCCTCGCTGGCGCTCCTCGCTGGCGCTCCTCGCTGGCGCTCCTCGCTGGCGCTCCTCGCTGGCGCTCCTCGCTGGCGCTCCTCGCTGGCGCTCCTCGCTGGCGCTCCTCGCTGGCG
>JAJZZC010000390.1 GCA_021797775.1 Bacillota bacterium | reverse complement strand
CGCCTGCAGGTCTACCGCCCGGTCCTGGTTTACCCGCCGGAGGCCTTCGAAGAGCCGACCCTGCGGGAGCGGGCTCGGCAGCGGCGCATCCGGCCGGAAGTGCTGGAGGTGCTCGCCTGGGACTATTACTGTCCTTAGCACTGGTAGCGACTGGGGACAGAAGCGGGCATGAAGGAATGGTCACGCCTCTGGCAAGAGGCGTTTTGTCGTTATGAACGGATATGCATGGGGCCTCGACGGCAGCGGCTCATCCTAGGATCAGGAAGTGCTCAGGGTAGTACTATGAGCTTGTTCAGCAACTGCAGCGTCGCGCGCCGGGGCACGTGGCGCTACGCGGCGGCGCCGCGGTCCAGAGTCTGCTGCCACTCGATTGGCAGCGGGGCAGCCTGGATGTCGATGTCGTTACCGACATCCCGCCGCTGGCGGCCGGGGACCTCGTACACTGGCTGCGTGCGTGCGCGGTCGCGCTGCCAGCGGAAGGGGAGGGCGAGGGGCCGCCCGGCCAGGACGCGCTCCGCAGCCAGGCCTCGGCCTGGCTGCAGAGCGCCCGGACGGAGCCTTGGCTGCAGAGCGAGGCGGACCAGTACGTGCTGCTCGGCCTCCTGGAGCGGTACGCCCCCGGACCCGCGCTGTGGCTGTTGGGGTTGCTGCCGGTGGAGGTCATACGGGAGGGGGGCCTGCAGCCTCTGGAGCGGCAGGGGCGGGATCTGCTCGCCGAGCCGGGCGCCCTGGAGGAGCTGACCCGGCGGGCGCGCGCGGCCCCGCCCTGGTGGATGTGCCCGGCGATCCACCGGATCCGGCCGGCCGCCCTCGCCCCCACCGATACAGGCCTTGCGCGACATGGCCAGCCGTCACCGGCCCCGCCAGGTATCCCGGGTCCCGGGGCCCCGCAAGGTAGACTGACGCCTTCGCGCCCCCCCCGCAGTGGTTCCGGGAGCGCCCTGGGGGTACCGTGCGGCCTGCGGGCAGAGTGCATCCCGCCCCGGGACGGAAAACGACGTGACGCAGCGCAGCCGCCCCGCGAAGCAGGGGCCGCCCCCACGCAGCCATGCACGGATCTGGGGGCGGGCGGCGGGGCCCGTCGCCCGCGGCGGAAGCGGCACCACCGGCGCCCGGCAAGGTGGCGGCCGCTGCGGAACGATACCGCTGGGCGCGGCAGGTTGCCCTGCAGACACCGCTAGAGGACGGCGCCCTCTTGGCCAGTGACATCGTGCGTCTGGCCCTGGAACGGTTGCGGGCGAGCGATGCCGCCAGCCTGCGCCAGGCGCTGGTCGACCAGGCTTGGCGCGACCTGCAGCGCTGCCGCGGCCGCGCCAAGCACGGCATGCCCACCAGAGGGGAGGTTGGCGGCCGAGGTATGGGCCCCCCTCCGCCCCAAGTCCGTTCCCTGCCATGCGACGGCAGGCGACGGGTAGCCTAGCGTGGACATCGTGAGGTTCCGCCGAAGTGATTCGGTGAGGGGGATGAGCGGACCACCTCGTTCGGCGTTATGCGGCGGGAACTGACCGCGGTGCGGTAAACTGGTGCAAGTACAACAGACAGCGGAGAGCGCCGCCGCCAGCCTGCGCCGCCGTGGAACAGGGGAAGACATCGTTGAAGCTGAGCACCCGACAATGGCTGGTGATCGCCGAGGACGATCTCGCCACGGCGGTCGCGATGCTACGGAGTCGCCGCTACCTCTGGGCTGGCTTCATCGCCCAGCAGGCAGCGGAAAAATCCCTCAAGGCAGTGCTTCAGGAGATCAGCCCCGCGGCGCCGCCTCGCATTCATGATCTGGTGGAACTGGGACGGCGCGCAGGACTTGCCGATGGACCGCTGCTCGCTCGCCTTGAGGTGCTGAAGGCCTACTACATCGCGACCCGCTATCCCGAAAACCGCGAGAGGGTACAGCAGTCCACAACGCGTACGCTGACCGTAGAACTGGTCCAGACCGCAAAGGAGATCCTGACGTGGGCACAGCAGCGTTTGACTTGAACGGATTTGTTCAGGCATACGCCCAGCGACTGCGCCAGCGCATTCGCGTTGAGCGCATTCTGCTGTTCGGTTCCTATGCCCGAGGAGAGGCCCTGGCAAATAGTGACCTTGATCTGCTTGTCGTGTCGCCGGACTTTGGCAGAGATTACCTGCAGAATGTTGTGCTGCTTCAGCGCTGTCTCCCCCCCCGGGAGGTCCTGATCGACGTGGACACGATCGCCCGTACCCCAGAAGAGGTGGCCTCGGTGGAACCGGACAGCTTCCTCGCCACGATCCTGGCCGAGGCGGTTCTCCTGTTTGAGGCCCGGCCGGGGACGCCCGCCCGGCTCTGACTGGGTCTGGCGCCCGCAAGCCGGAGATGCCGTGCGTTTTCGGGGGCGTCAGGCGGTTGCTGCGGACCGCGGGCCCATGCCGTTGCCGGCACCCCCGTTGGTGGCGATCACCTGCCATCGCGGACGGGCAGTTGCACGGGCCCGCAGTGCCGTCGGCCCGCGCGCGTCAGGGGCCCAGGGCCTGGGACGGTACGCTGGGCCGTGGCCGCGGTCAGCCGCTGGCGTCCCGGGATCCACGCGTCGTCATGCCCCCGCAGCCGGGGATCCGGGGGGAAAGACCGGGCGGCAGGACCGGCGGACGCCGGCCAAGCACATCCATCGCGGGACGGAGACTGGTTCCATCCTGCGTGGGTCGGCAGGTCTGATCCCCCGCGGTACCATGCGTAGGGAACCGACGCCAAGCAACCGGGGGTGCGTCATGCCCGCCCATCTGGCCGTGGCGCTGGACACCTCGGCGGCGGAAGGCGCCGTTGCCTTGCTGCGTGAGCTGAACGGGATGACCCCGGCGGCGGTAGCGCGCGGCTGGTCCACGCTGGTGGGCTCCCGCGCGTACCGTGCTTGGGCCAGCGCCTACGGTGGTCACGTGGACGAGACCTTGGCCTGGCTGCGCTG
>JAJZZC010000100.1 GCA_021797775.1 Bacillota bacterium | reverse complement strand
GCCTGCCTGCGCCGCCTCGTCCTGCCGGGGCTCTTCTGGTAGACTCGTAGCACTTCTCTCCCGGCTTGGCGGGCGACTCCCCGTGCAAGGGTTCCGCCAGGCCGGGGGAGGGGTTTACCACCGCCCACGGGAAGTCCTGGTTCTTAACAATATCTTAACATTCCCCTCCACATTTGTGGGATGCACCCGTGTCAGGCGGGCGCCGCTGTCGCAGAAGGACTCTGCCATACGAGCGGGTGAGGTCGTGGCGAGGGGCCGACGCCTGGGCGCGAAGGCGCCGGGCAACCCCTTTGCGAAAATCAGGATAAACGGCGGCGCGACGGCCGCGTGGGAAAGGGCGATTGCGGTTGCGCCCCGCAATGGCAGGTGCTGCCCGGCGCACGGGGTGGTGGCGGCCGTCGCCCGGGGCGATGGCTCGGTCCGCCGACCGCCACCCGTTGACCACCATCAGACCGCCCGTAGCACGAGCGTGGGCCCGCCGCCACAGCGAGAGCCATCACGCCGTCGGACGCGGCGCCCCTGCGCCATCCCCCTCCCATCCCTGGGCGCGCAGGATGGGTTCCAGCTGGGGCGGCTGCCAGCCCTCCGGTTTCAGCAGCTTGCCCACTGCGTTCTTCCGGCCCCCGACCTTGGCCATGTTGCTGCGGTGCACCTCAGCGAAGACGGGCCGGATGTCGATGCCGTAGGTCACCGCCGCCCCATACACGACGTACAACAGATCCGCGAGCGCGTCGGCGACGCCGACGAGATCGTCGGCCTCCGAAGCACGCACGAACTCCTCGAATTCCTCGCGGATCAGGGACTGGCGCAGCGCGCGCTCGTCCGGCGCCGCCGCCTGCGGGACGTCGCGCCGGGGCAGGTCGAAGGCGACGTGGAAGGACCGCACCAGCTCCAGAGGGTCCACGACGGTCATCATGCTCCTTGTGGCGGGATCTCGGCCCCGAGAGGCGCAGAGAGAGAGAGATGCGCCCACGCGGGCACAGCGCAGCGGTGCGCGGGTCACCGGCGCGGGCGCGCGGGGGGCAGGCTCGACACCCGACGGCTGAGGGCAGCGGCGCGGCGCGCCCCGGCCCGCGATCCGGAAGAAAGCCCGGCGGCGGCGCTGCCTGGGAGGGCACGACCGGGAGCCGCGGCGCACGGGCACGGCCAGCAGAATGTTGCGGATCTTGCCGCCGGCCGCGAGGTTTCCAGCTTCGGATCAGGACTCCCCTCCGCACTGCCTGATCCAAGGCAGCGCCGCTGCCCTCTTGGCGTCATTGACATCCGTTCATGGTGCCAAGCCGCCTTTCGCCGTGGTCGCGGCCATTTGTTCACAGTCCTTTCCGTCACCAGTCGCTTCCAGTGCGGAGGACAGCACTAGTAGCGCGTTAGGCAACTCCGGTCGCGGTACGTGGCACGCGCCGACACGGCCTGTGGCTCACGGCCCGACGACACTGGGCGGCGGGACCCCGCTCATCCTGACGTGCAGAGCCCCCCGCGACGCGGCACCCCCGCGCCCCGCGTGCGCCGCTCCCTTTGCGCCCGCCGGACCACCCCGGCCCCACACGCGCCCCGCAACCGAGGCCGGTCCCCGCGACGCCGCTCCGCGCCGGGTTCCCGCCCCGCCCGGGCGACACTGACCGCCAGTGTACATGGGATCGGTGGCGAGTGGGGGGCCATCCCATGGCCGGCGGTGGTACACTGCGTCGGATGTCGAACGGCGAACGGCGCGAGGGCAAGCGGATGGCGATGACCAGGGAGCGGCTCCCCGGCACTGCCGGGGAGCACGCGCTGCAGGAGCGGGACGGGACGACGGCACGGGCGCATGCGTTCTACCGCGAGCAGTTGCTCGACCACCTGATCCCCTCCATGCAGCAGTTCATTGCGCGCATGGAGATGGTGTTCGTCGCGACCACCGACGCTGGCGGCGCCTGTGACTGCTCCTTCCGCGCCGGGTCACCCGGCTTCGTCCGTGTGCTGGATCCGCACACCCTGGCCTACCCCGAGTACCGAGGTAACGGTGTCAAGGCTAGCCAGGGAAACATCGCGGAGAACCCGCACATCGGGCTGCTCTTCCTCGACTTCTTCGACAGCGCGGTGGGCCTGCACGTAAACGGTTCCGCACGGTTGGTGGAGAATGAGGAGATGCGGAACCGGCCGGGCGTTCCAGCCGACGTGGCCGCGGAGATCACCGTGCTGGGCGGCCGCCGGCCGGAGCGTTGGGTCGTGGTGGCGGTGGAGGAAGCCTACATCCACTGCTCCAAGCACGTGCCACTGCTCGGCAGACGCGATAAGATGGTCGTCTGGGGAAGCGACGACCCTCGTCTGAAGGGCGGGGACTATTTCGGCGTGCGGGCGCAGCAGCGTCGCGAGTGGGGTGACGCGGCGGGATCGGAAAGGTGACGCGGGACTTCCAACCCGTGGGCGCCAACACGCTCCACTGGCAGGACCTCATAGAACGGTAGAGGCGACGAGAAAGGGGCAACCCGACCCCCTTTGCCGCGGGCTGGTGTCTGTCAAAGAGGCGAGGCCCAGGGCCGCATCGTTCCCGGCCTCCTCAGCGGCCAGGCTTGGCAGGCTTGGCTGGTAGGGTGGATCGGGGCGGACGGGCGCCCCGGGGCAATGGCGCGGGGCGCCACGGGCGGCGCCGCCTCGCGGAAGCGCCTGCAGCCCAAGGGGGGACGCGCCTACCCCGGGGGCGCCCGGACCGCCGGATGGCGGTGACCTTCGCCAGCGTTCAGAGCCCAAGCCCCTCACCGGGCTGCCGCGACCCTGCAGGCCAGGCACGGTCGCGGCGTTCTGGGCGAGTCGCCAGGGCCGCGTCGTTCTAGGCGAGTCGCTTGCGCCACAGGCCGAATTCGCGGCGTACGGCCGTCAGTGCCCCCGTGACCCCACGGGCACCGCGGCCGCATTGTGGTGCGGAACCTGGGCGCAGCAAGCGGCGGCCGCGCGAGCGGACCAGCGCACCGCTCCGAAGTCACCCCCGCTCGTGGCGCCGTCTGGGCGAAGGCCCCCCGCCGGAATGACGCCACCCTGCGGGCCAGGCCCCCGGCGCAGGTCTCCCCTCGCCCCGGAGAACAGGCCCATCCGGGGGGTGGGGCCATGGTCGGCGTGGGGATCCTGGGGTGTGGCGGGATCGCGCGGGCCCACGTGGAAGCCTGCGAGCGGTTTCCCGAGCGGTGCCGCGTGCGCAGTCGACGTGGGGCACCTCCCTGTCAGGCGGCTGCCTCCTCACCGCAGCGGCGGCCCGCGGTGCGAGACGAGCGGGCAGCCGCTCCCCGTCACCCGCGGCGGCCGACGCGAGCGCCCTCGTGGCCCCGCGGGCGGCGTAACGCCCTTGGGCGGCCTGGATCTCCGGCGAGGCCGGCGCGAAGGGTGGCCGCCACGGTTTTGGCGCCAACCCGTCCACACCCGACGCGCCACGAATGCGGGTCGTCGGGCCCCTTGGTCAATGACCCGCCCGTTGGCGTACGCTTGTGGTCGGAAACGCTATCCTGTGCGTCCTCTGGGGGCGTGTGTCGGTGCGCTCGGTCGGCGTGCTCTCGTGGTCCGTCCTGCGGCATGGCATCACGGTGTACGCCTGGGTCCTCGCCGCGTACACCAGCGCCGTGCTGGTCCATGCGGTCTCGGGCGCCAGCGGCGCGTGGGCGCTGGTGCCGGCGTCCCTCCTGGCGGCGTACGCCGCCTTGCGCTGGATCTGGAAGGGGGCGGCGCCCCGGCCCACGTTCCGGGTATGCGCGGTCCTCTGCGGGGCGATCGGCCTCGTCCTGATCGCGCGGGCGGGCTTCGCCAGCGGCGTGTCCGCGGCGGCCGGCGTCGACGGCCTGCTCGTCCCGCTGGGCCCGGGGGTCGACGCCCTCGGTCCCCGGGCGGTGCCCGTGGGCGCGGTCCTGCGAGGATTCACGGAGAAGGTCGCCCTGCCGGTGCTGGTCACCGCGGTCGCGGGAACCGCCGCACGGGCGGCCCGCCGCCTCCCGCCGATCGCGCCCCCCGCTCCCCTGCCTGCCCGCGCCATCACCCTGGCCTACGACGCGGTCGAACTGCTGGTCTGCCTCGTCGCCACCCCGGCCGCCTTCCTGGCTGGTGCCAGCCTCACCGATGCCTCGCGCGGCGCCGCCCAAGTGACAGGCGCGCTGATCGCCTCGGCGGCCGTGCCGTTGGGGTCCTACGCTTTCCTACGGCTGCTCTGGTCAGGCATCCCGACGCGCGACCTGCGGACGTTTCTCTGGAAGGCGCTGCTCGTCGCGCTCCTGGCGGGGGTCGGTGCCCTCACCCTGCGCGCGGCGGTGCCGACGCTGAACTCCCTGCGCGCGGCAGCCGGCCTGACGGTGCTGGCGGTTTGGGTGGCGGCCTCTCTGGCCATGTGCGGCCTGCGTCTGCGCGCAGGGGCTGGACGGCTGGCGGGGCCGGCCGCGACCGGAGGGGGTGGCTGACCAGCGCGGGGCACGGGAGGTCCCCTGCCGTTGGGCCAAGGAGCCGACACGGCTCGCCCGGGCCAGCGACTGCCACCGCCGCGGCCCTGGTGCCGCACTCGCCAAGAGGGGGGGGAACCCACGGTGCCCATCCCGACCCGGCGCACCTACGAGGACCTGCGCGAGATGCCCGACGACGGGCGGCGCTGCGAACTCCCTGAGGGAGACTTGGCCGTGAGTCCGACACCCAAGATCGGCGATCAGCGCATCGTGCTCAACCTCACCGATCTGCTGCGGCAGGCCGAGAAGGCGGGCCACGGCGTCGCGCTCCCCGCCCTGTCCAACGTCGTGCTGGCGGCCGATACGGTCGTGCAGCCGGACCTGCTGTTCGTCGCGCGCGAGCGCTTGGGCATCCTCCACGAGAACAACGTGCAGGATCCCCCCGACCTCGTGGTCGAGGTCCTCTCCGAGACCTCCCGCTGGCGCGACCTGGGCCCCAAGCCGCGGCTTTACGCCCGCCACGGCGTGCGGTGCTATTGGGCGGCCGACCCGGACAAGCAGGTCATCCGGGTCTACACCCGCGTCGGGGATGGGTACGGGGAGCCGGCCTTCCCGCACGCCGGCGACGCCCTGACCTGCCCACTTTTTCCCTCCGTCAGCATGGCGTTGGCTGATGTGTTCGCCGCCTGATGCCGGGCCCGCTGCCGCCATCGGTGGCGATGCGCGCCGCCTCACGGCGCGCGCAACGGCCGTTGTCATCGGCTTGTCATGGCCGAGCAGCAAGGTGCCGCAGGACCAAGGCCGCCGCCCGAGGGGGTGGGGGTGCCAAGGCCCGCCGTCGCCCCTGCGGAACACTCCGTCCGTGGCGGTTGCGCCAGCCGGTGGGAGGCGGCGGCGCGGCGCGCGATGCGGTACGCCATCGCGCGCGGCCGGGTTGCCGTGAGACGAAAGGGTCGGTGACATGCCTGGGTTTGTCTTCCCGGTGATCCTTTGGCTGGCCCATCTGCTGCCCGCCACGATTCACCCCATGGTGGTGCATTTCCCCATCGCGCTACTCTACATCACCGCATCCATCGACCTGCTGTCGCTGGCCGTGCCTGACCACGACCGGTTCCTGCAACGCGCAGGCTTTTGGTCCCTGACCCTGGCTTGCATCGCCATCATCGCCACCATGTCGCTCGGGCTTGTGTCCGAGCAGTCGGTACACTGGAGCCCCGCCATGCGCGTGGTCCTCTCCCACCACCAGCACGACGCCGTCATGACCGGTCTCTCCGCTGGCGCGGCCTGGCTCGTGCAGGTGCTGACGCGTTATCCGCGGCGCCAGCCCGGATGGACGCTGCTCGGCCGCGGGCGCGGGCGGCGCACCGTGCTTTCGACGCTGCTGGTGGTGCTGGCCGCGGTGTTTGTGACGCTGACGGCGCGCCTCGGCGGCCAGATGGTCTACCACTTCGGCGCCGGGGTCGTGGGCGTGACCCGCATCACCCCACCGTAGGCGGAGAGGCTCGACAGCAGCCGACCGGTGCAACCCCGTGCCCGCCGCGCCGTCCGTGCCGGGCCTCGCCCGGTATCGGCCACTGCCCGTGTCCTTGGGCACGCTGGCGCTCCTCGCGGGCGTCCTCGCCGGCGCCCAAGGTGTGGCTGCCGATCCACCGCTTCGGCGGCATCATCTTCGCCCTGGTCTGGATCCACGGGGTCACCGCGGGGACCGACACACTGGCGCTGCTGGGGATGAACCTGAATCTCGCAGTGTCAGGCGGGCGCCGCTGCGCAGAAGGACCCCGCGACGCGAGCGGGTGAGGGCGTGGCGAGGGGCCGGCCCCTGGGCACCAAGGCGACCGGCCGCCCCTTTGCGAAAGTCAGGATGAATGCCGCCACCGGCGCCTTGCCCCTGACCGCCGCCGCCCTGCGCTACATGCTCACGCGACCGCCGCGCCCGCGTCCTGCGGCCCTGCGGCCCGCGGGGGCCGGTGCACCGCCAGCCTCGATCCCCACCCGTCCCGCGGCGGAGCAGCGGCCACGGGCCCCAAGCCCCGAACGCGCCGGGCGCTGAGGCTTTGAGGGGCACGCCGCACCGTCTCGGGAAGCCGCGCGCCCCCCGTGGCCCAACTCGCTCGCGGGCACCCGCACAGGGGACCCGCGCGCCGTCGCCGAACGAACCCCGGCACGGCCGCCGCTTGCCCGGGGTGTGAGACGGCGCCCGCCCCAGGCTTTCCCTGCGCCGCGCGAGAGGCGCGGGGACATCGCCCGCACGCCCGTATCCCCCGCCGCCCTCCCGACGCGCGCCCTGAGGGCGAGCCCGGGTGATCGGGTGGTCCCCTTCGGGCAGGGGCGGCGCTCGGCGCGGGCTGGCGCGGCCGGCTGGGCCCGCACGGCACACCCCACCCGGGCGCTCCCACCGTCTCGTTCGCGGCCAGGGCGCCCCCATCCGCTGCCCGCTGGGGTGCGGCGCGCGCTCGCTGCGCGTCCTCCCTCACTCCCGCCTCGGTTCGACCGGCCCCCGCGCTGGCGCTACACTGGAGGCGGCGCCGCCGGAACCCGCGCGGCGCGCGCTCGGCGTCCCGGGGCCGTCGGGGGGTGGCCGCGATGCATCTGCTGCTCGTGGAGGACGACGACGCCCTCGGGGCCCTCATGTCGAGGGGCCTTGGCGCCAATGGCTTCTCGGTGCATTGGGAGCACGATGGCGATGCCGGTTACGACCACGCCTGCAGCGGCGCCTATGACGTGATGGTCCTCGACGTCATGCTCCCCGGCATGGGGGGCTTTGAGCTGGTACGCGAACTGCGCCACGTCGGCGTGCGCACGCCCGTCCTCCTCCTCACGGCGCGCGGCAGCGTCAAGGATCGGGTAGACGGCCTCAACGCCGGGGCGGACGACTACCTGGTGAAACCCTTTGCCTTTGAGGAACTGCTGGCGCGGCTGCGCGCGCTGCTGCGCCGGCCCCGCGACACCATACGCGCCGAGGACCTCACAGCGGGCAACCTGCGCCTGCACCCGGCCGACCATCTGGTGACCGTGGCGGGGCGCGGCGTCGATGTACCGCGCCGGGAATTCGACCTCTTGGAGTATCTGGTGCGCAACGCCGGGCAAACGCTGACCCGCGACCAGATCCTGGAGCGCATCTGGGGGGCCTCGGCCCCACCGCGCGCCAACGTGGCGGAGGCAACGGCCTCGCGCCTGCGCCGGCGCCTGGCCGCGGCCGGGTGGGACGGGGCCATCGTCGCCGTGGCTGGCGTTGGCTACCGCCTAGCGCTGAAGAGGGGGTAGGGGGACCTGGGCGGGGGGGCGCTGAGTCCGGCGGCGCACACGCGCCTGGTGCGGCGGACACGCTGGCGCCTTGCCGTGCGGGCCTCGGCCCTGGTCATGGCGGTCCTGGCCGTGCTGTCCGCGGCCGCCTACCTCGTGGCGCGCGGCGTCCTCTACGGCAGGCTCCATGAGCGGTTGGAACGCGCGGCGCGCAGCAGCGACCTGCGCCAGGGGCTGCTGCGTGAGGGCTACGTCGTGGTCAGCGGATCGGGGGCAGGGCCCGACGAGCACGTGGGCTTCACCGTGGCACCCGATGCGCGCTACGGCGCCCTGGCCGTGCTGCGTTGGGCCATCGACGGCCACACCATGGGCCTCTTGGCCACCTCGGCCCGCGACGATGTGCAGGCGCTGGAAACCTTTCTCGCCATTCTGGCGGGCCTGACGCTGGCTGGCGGCGTCGTCGCCCTGCCCGGCGGCTACCTGCTGGCCGGCCGCGCCCTGCACCCGTTGGACCAGGCGGTGCAGGAGCGGGCCGAGTTCATCGCCCTAGCCTCGCACCGCCTGCGCACGCCGCTCTCCGTCATCCGCACCTCCGCCGAGTTGGCCCTGGCCGGCCAGGGGCTCGCCGCGCCGGAGGCCCTGCGGACCATCGTCGACCAGACCGCGCGCATGGAGCGCCTGGCCGAGCGGTTGACGGCCCTGGCCCGCGCCGAGTCGCGACCGTGGACGAGCGCGCCGGGGGCGGTCGAACTCGATGCGGTGGCGCGTCAGGTCGTCGACGAGCTCCGACCGGCCGCGGCGCAGTCGGGTGTGGTCCTGCGCCTGGACGCCGCCCGACCCGTGCCGGTGGCCGCCCCAGCCGCGGACACGGCCGATATGCTGTCCTCGGTGCTGGAGAACGCGCTGCGCTTCACGCCCGCCGGCCGCTCGGTGCGCGTGCGGGCGGCGGCCCAGGGGCGGTGGGCCCTGCTCGAGGTCGCCGACGAGGGGCCTGGGATTGACCCGGCCGACCTCCCCCGCGTCGCGGAGCCCTTCTTCCAGGGGCGACGGGTCCGAGGCGCCACGGGGCTGGGTCTGGCCATCACCCGGGCGATCGCTGACCGGCTCGGCGGGCGCCTGCACATCGCCTCCGCGCCCGGGGCAGGGACCACGGTGCGCATCCTCCTGCCGGCCGGGGGGCGGGCCGGCCGCCCCGCGCGCGAGCGGGGGACAACCGGGTGAGGGGATGCGCGACAGGGGAAGTCCGCTGAGCCGTCCAGACCGGGCAGGGCAGAAGGCCGACGCATGGGATTGTGGCGTGCACGTTGCCGTTGGCCCCGTCGCCGGGTTGGGTCACCACCTCGACGCCTGGGGGCAGGCGCGTCCAGTTGTCGGCGATAAGGTGATCGGCCAGCTGTTGCACGGGACCGGGAAAGTTCCCATTGCCTTCCCGATTGAGTGCGCGGCCCTGCCGCGGCCACCCCGAATCACGGCCCCCGCAGCCGTGTTCCAAGCCCCGCACGGCCCCCCGCCGCCGTCCCCCGGCTCACCACAGTGCGCCGCCGCCATCCCGCCCCTCCCGGTTCCGCCGCCGCCGTCGCCCGCCGAGTCCCCGTGATAGCCCAGGCCGCCCCCGTGCATGCTCTCCAGGTGGATAGCCGGGACGAGTGGGGGAACCGCCCATTCCGCGCACGGGGGCAACGGATCTCACGTTTGCGGACATCGCGGCCGACGCCGAGGCGCTTATCCATCGCTGCGAGGCGGCGCTGCGGGCCGTGCCGCGACCGGGCGAGCCTCCGCTCGTCCGGCAAATGCGGGCGGAACTCGGTTCCAACGATGACTTCCGGGTGCAAGATGCGGGCCAGCGCGGCTCGGGGCCCTGGCTGCTCTATCTCCACCCGGTGGTGGACCCGCAGCGCCTGCGCCAGGAGGTGGACGCGCCGCTGGCCGCCGCGTTGCGGCGTGGGCAGGCCCGCCTGGACGACCTGTGGCCCTCCGCCGACCGCGCCGCCACCTCCGCGGATGCCGTCCTCGCGGTGCTGCGGGGCAACGTCGCCATCGTACTCGGTCCCGCCCCCTCCGACTGCCTGCTCTACGACGTCACTCACCAGCCCTCGCGGGCCGTCGAGCAGCCGACCACGGAGAGGGTGGTCGTCGGACCCAAGGTCGCCTTCGTCGAAAACCTGGAGACCAACCTGGCCCTCCAACGCGGATGGTTCCCCGACGCGTCCCTGCGCGTGGAGACGGTGACGGTGGGACGCCGCGGCAAGAGCCGCGTGGCGGTCATCTACCTGGAAGACGTGGTGCGTCCCGGACTCGTTCCGCTCATCAGGGACGGGCTGCGGCGCATCCGCACCGACATGATCCGCACCAGTTGGCAGATCGCGGAGTACCTGGCCGCGGGGAGCTTGACAACCTTCCCGCTGGCCGAGTCTACGGAGCGCCCGGACAAGGTCGCCTCCGCACTCAGCGACGGGCGCGCGGCCATCTTTGTGGAGCACTGCCCCTTCGCGCTACTGCTGCCCACCTCCGTATTCGAGTTCCAGACGGACAGCGAGTCGGCCCTGCCGGGCCCCACGGTCACAACCTTCATCCGCTTCCTGCGCTATCTCGGGACTTTCCTGGCGCTGGTCGCGCCCGGACTGACCGTCTCCCTACTCTCGTCCAACCCGGGCCCCCTGCGCCCGGAACTGGCCTCCGCCCTGGCGGTGACGCGGGTCGGGCTGCCGTACCCGGTGTTCCCCGAGATCCTCCTCATGATGATCGTCGTCGACATCTTCAACGAGGCGACAGCCCAGGCGCCCGGGGGCGTCGGCACCGCGCTCTCCATCGTCGGCACGCTGATCATCGGCCAGATCTCGGTGAGCGCGCGGCTGGTCAGCGAGCTGGTGATGATCGTGGCCGCGGCCACCTCGCTCGGATCCTTCCTGACCCTGCGCTACCAGTTCAGTTACTCAGTGCGCATCTGGAAGTATCCGATCCTGCTTCTGAGCGGAGTGACCGGTCTGTTCGGTTGGGTGGCGGCCATGCTGTTCCTTCTGGTGCACCTGTCCTCACTCAAGTCGGCAGGGGCGCCCTACCTGTCGCCCCTGGCGCCGATGCAACCGCGCTCCCTGCTATACCACGTCGCGTCCCGGCAACCGCGGCCGCGGAGCACCGCCCGCCCGTCGCAGTGGAGGCCGCGGGACCGCTCGGGCGGCGACATGAACGGGTCTCAGGAGCAGCGGTCGGGGGAGGCGCCGTCATGACGCCACCGGTGGCACAAAGACATGAGGCAGGCGGACGGCACGTTGTGCGTCACTCTGCAGGTAGCGTCTGGTCTGCGCCCTGTCGCCGGTGGGTCAAAGGCACGCCCGACCGACGTGTCCTTGTCGTCGGGCCCGGGGGGGGGAAGCCGTGCGGCCGGCCTGGCGGCCGCACCCACTCTCGGCGGCAAGGGGGTGCGGCTATGCCCGCGTCCGCCCTTTGGCTCGGTGGAGGGCGACATCCCGTACGGCGACGTAGGACGCATGGCCACGTGGCACGCTACGCCTGTCCGCGGGTCGGAGAGCGGCGCGGACCCCGAACCCGGATGGTCCGGGCAGGCCGGTACCGTCCGCACGAGGCACGCGGGCGATCGGGGCCAAGGGGCCACGCGCGGCGTGTATGGGCGCGACCCGGGGGGACGACCACGCCGCGCCACCATCGCACCCCCCAGCGCCATCAGGGAGGGCGGGGTCCTCGCCATCGGACCCCGCTGTCAGCGGTGGGGGCGCGCGGCGGAACCTGCACGCGGGGGCCGGGATCCCGGTGTGCCCCGCCAGGATTTCTGCCGGGTCCCTGCCAGGGATGGTGAGGGACGCATCAACGTCGCTCGGGAGGAGCGGTGGACGGCAGAGCGGATGTGGCTCGCGCCGCACGGAAAACGCCGCCTACCGCCACTGCGCCGGCCCGGGCCGCGTCCGTGCCAGGGAGGTGAGCGGCACTTGACCCCAGGTCCCTTCCGCCTCTCCGTCCGGGAGGCGTCGTGGATCGTCTTCTACCTGACCATCTGCGTGACCCCGTTTTCGTTCGCGGAGGAGATGATCCGTACGCTCGGCCGGTGGGCGTGGGCCGGCGTGGTGCCGGGATTCGCCTTTGGCCTGCTTGGGCTTGGCGCGGTGATCCTGCTACGTCGGCGGCGGCCACGCTCCTCTGTGCTGGACTACGCCCCCGAACTGCTCGGCCGCTTTGGCGGGTGGCTGTACATCGCCCTGCTCGGCCTGCTCTTCGTCTCCGGCGCGGGCGCCAACCTGCGTATCTTCGTCGACATGCTGCACACGACCCTGCTGTCCAGCATGTCGGGCTGGGTGCCGGCGGGGATCATGGCCGCGCTGGTTTCGTACGCGGCCTTCTTCGGGCCGGAGGTCATCGCCCGCGCGGGCATCGCGCTGCTGGTCGGCGTGCTGCCGGCCGTGACGGCGATCTTCAGCCTCCCCTGGCTGAACTCCATCCCCGGACGGCTCTGGCCCTTCTGGACCGTTCCGTGGGGGGACCTGTCGCGCAACCCGCACGCCGCCTCTGCCCTGGGCATCTGCCGCGGCTTCCTGGCGCTGCTGGTGCTGGCGCCCGTCGTGCAGGGCCCGGGCTTCGGCCGCCGCACGTTGCTGGCCCAGGCCGCCGCCAGCATCCTGATCATGGTCTCCTTCGCCATCCCGGTGGCCGTCTTTGGACCACGGTTGGCCGCGCAGTTCCGCTTCCCGCTGCTGGATGCCCTGGGCACCGTCTCCTGGTCGTGGCTGCCCATCCAGCGCCTGGGCCACCTCACCGTCCTCTTCTGGGAAGGGATCACCTTCATGGTCGCCACCACCTACCTCTGGCTCGGCGCCGCGATCGGCGGCTGGCTGCTGCTGCGCGGCCGCTGGCGCCCCCTGGTGCCCGTCTTGGGCGCGGTGACCCTGCTGCTCGCCGCACCCCTTGTCGGCCCCACCGCCGAGAAGGACATGCTCACCATATGGAACTGGGCCGTCGTGGTGCTGGGTCTCGTGGTGCCGATCGGTCTCGCGATCGCGGTGCTGCCTCGGCGGCGCGCGGCATGAGGCCGGAGAGCCGCGCGGCGGCGCGGCGCCCCCTGCGCTGGGCCTTGGCCCTCGCGCTGCTGCTGGCCCTCTCCCTCACCGGCTGCGCGCAGCTCACCGACATCCATGACCGTTCCCTCATCTTCGGGCTCGGGATCGATGAAGGCCCGGGACACGGCATGGTCACGGTCTCCGCGCAGGCGATGCACCCACGGGAGGGTGGCGGGAGCGCCGGCGGCGGCGGCGGGACCACGGGGGGAGGCGGAGGGGGCGGCGCCGCCAGTTCCTCGTGGAAGACGCTGGTCGCCAACGGCAGCACGCTCAGCGGCGCCCTGGGTCACCTGCAGGCGCAGACGGACCGGGAGGTGTTCCTCGGGCAGCTCGCCATCGTCTTCATCGGCGAAGGCCTGGCCCGGCAAGGCGCGCTGCACGACCTGGACGCCATGGTGCGGTCGCCACAGGTATCCGAGAACCTGCCCGTCGTCGTGGCGGAGGGGAGGGCAGACGCCTTTCTCCAAGCGGGGACCAAGCAGCAGGTCGCCTGGCGCGTGCGCAGCTTCGTCACCAAGCCCCGCACGGGCCTGGCCGTCCTGCCCAATCCCCTGTGGCACTTCGTCACCCAGAGTGTGGACCTGGGCCGCGCCTCCTACGCCCCGGTCTTCGCCGGCAACCCCGGCGGCGAGGCCCTGCGCCTAGTGGGCACCGGGGTCTTCGTCGCCGGCCGGATGGTGGACATGCTCCCCACCAAAGAATCCACCGCCCTAGCGTGGATGATCAGCCGGACCAATCTCGGCGGTGTCACCCTGGGCTCCGACGGCAACGAGTTCCACGTGGCCATCCACAATGTCCAGGCGCGCTGGAACGTCTCCGAGCCCACATCACCGCTGTTGCAGCTCAACGCCACCGGCGAGGTGACGGCATCCCCTGGCGGCACGCTCGCCAGCCGGCCGCAGGCCATGCAGAAGGAGGTGGCCCACGACATGGAGGTCCAGTTACTGGCTGTCCTGCACCGGCTCCAAGCCGACGGCGCTGACCTCCTCCAGATCGGCGAGCGGCTGCGTGAGCGCGGGAGCCTGCCCCCGGGCCCGTGGTCGAGCCACTTCGCGGACCTGCGCTTCCGCGTGCGGGTGAAGGTGCACCTCGTGCCCGGCAAGGTGCGCTAGGTTCGGTTGCACGGGATGCGCCCAAACGTGCCGGCCGACAACTCCACGCCCAGGAAGGCCAGTACGTCGGACCAGGATGGCTCGGGCCAGTCGAGGTCCCGGCCAGCCAGCGGCATGCTGTTCGCCGCAGGTGGTCGCTGGCCCCTGCTCACGTCGCGCGCGGGCACGGCTCCGTTCGGGCGCGTGCCGCACCAGCGCGGTCGGTACATGCCCCGCGGCCATACCTCGGCCACCCGGATCCCCACGCGCTTGCACTTGTAGCGCAACTTCTCCAGGATCTTGGACCGGATCTGGCTGTTGATCCTCCAGTTGAGATCCTTGCTCCGCGTGCCGCTCCTGAGGCTCCCCAGCCACTCCCCGGCGATCACGGAGCAGCCCGCCGCCACCGCCACCTCCAGCAGGAAGTTGCTCGCCTCGTGCGCCAGTTGGTCCTGGAGTTGTTGATACCGTCGCCACACCGCGTCCCACTCGGCCTGGGCGCGCTGTTCTTCCGCGGATGGACCATCCCGCTTGGCGGGGTCCGCATCCCTTCGCCGGGCGTTGCGCAGGCGATCCACCTTAGCGCGCAGGAAGGAGGCGCCGAGCACGTCGGCATCGGGGACTCCTCAGATCGCGCCAGGCGTCTATGCCGCCGTCCCTCCCAGTCGACTGTATCAGAGCAGCAGGTGCCAATATCCCGTCATTCGTCAGTTCCCGAGCCAACCAATCGTGGCACTGAACCCGGTGCGCGGGCCATCCTCCCCCGCTGTCCAGAGCTCCTCGGCCCGACCCGCAGAGTCACTCGCCCACCGCACCGCCACCTGCCGTCGCGCGCGGCCCCCTGCCCCCCCCTACACCGTCACGCGGGCGCAGACCAGGCCCTCGGCCGCGGGCGAGGCGTCGGCCCGCGCCGCCTCGGCCAGCACGCGCACCGCGCCGCCGGGGGCGCGGCCAAAGATCCGGGAGCGCCCGTCGAACGCCACGTCGAAGAACCCCGCCAGCAGGTGCGCCGTGACGCCGAAGCGCACACTCGGCAGCGCCGCCATGGCGGCCTCCAGCGCCTCCTGCTCCCACTCCAGCCGCCGTAGCCGCGTCGGGTCCAACGGCCAGGGCCGCTCCCAGGGCCAGGGGTTGGCCGCGGGCTGCACGAGGATGCCCGCGCCTTGCGCCGCCAGGGCCGGGGCCAGCGGGCAGAACCCGGGCTCAGACGCCGTGTGGGCCCGGGTGAAGGCGTCGTAGCAGATGAGCACGCCTACGCTGGTGCCGGCGAAGGGGAACACCCCGACGTCCTCCGCGCGGCCGGGGGTCAAACCGATGTGGTCCTCCTGCCCCGGGACCAGGTTGACCTTGGCGACCGTGTGCACGATGCGGCCCTCGGGGTCGGCGACGACCCCGGTGTTGTACACCCGGGGGCCAGCGGGGCGGTAGCGTGCGGGATCGCGCCCGCTGGCGTTCGGCGGTAGCAAGGCCGAGCCGCCCACGAGCCAGATCCCCAGGCTCCGCGCCACCCGGCTGATCGTCCCCCAGTACGCGGGCCCCGCAGAGTGGGCGCGCTCCAGCAGCACGGCCGCGCGCAGGTCCGCGGCGCCTTGCCGCCACCGCGCCCGCAGCACGCCGGGCAGGTGCCGCAGGGCGATGCGGCGGAAGGCCTCTTCCAAGGTGCGCGCGCGGCGGGCCACCCCCTCCTCGCCGATGAGCGCGAGGAAGGCGCCGATCTCCTCCGGCAGGACGGCAAGCACCGGCAGGCCGCGGTCGGCGAGCGGCGCCAGCAGGTGCTCCAGCTTGCGGGCGAAGGCCTCCGCGGACATGTATTCGTCAAGGGTCACGTACGGCTGCACCGCCGCCAGGAGCACGTCCATGGGCCCACGGCCCCTCTCCCCGTCGCCCCCGCTCAGGCGAACGGTGCCACGATGGCCCACCACCGCGACTGTGGCACGCGGCATCATTTGCCGCTGATATAATGTTCCCATGAAGCTTTCACGGCAAGCTGCCTGTATCCGCGCGGCCGATGCCCACCGGTGCAATCATCCTGAATCTCGCAGTGTCAGGCGGACGCCGCTGGCGCAGAAGGACCCCGCGACGGCAGCGGGTGAGTTCGTGGCGAGGGGCCGGCCCCTGGGCACCAAGGCGACCGGCCGCCCCTTTGCGAAAGTCAGGATCATTACCGATGTGCCTGAGTCGGCGGAAGGGGCGGGCGCCGTCCTGTACGCCCGGGTGGCTTCGGCCGACCAGAAGACGGACCTGGACCGTCAGGTGCCGCGACTGGCGACGTCTGCGGCGAGAACAGGATCCGGGTCGCGAGGGTGGTCGCGGAGGTAGGCAGCGGCCTGAACGGACACCGCCAGGCCTCGTCGCCGTGTTACGCTCACCGGCATACGGCGTCATCGTGGTGGAGCACCGCGACCGGCTGGCGCAGGCCGGCAGCCGGGCTGGCCCGGCTGCACCGGCGCATCCCGATGCCCTGGTCAACACGGATCCTTATGGAGGCAGGCGATTGCGTTTCAGGGCCATCGTCTTTGATCTCGACGGCACACTGATCGACACCGAGACCCCCTGGTACCGCGCGGCCAGGGAGCTTTACTCGCAGCACGGGGCCACCCTGCGCTACGAGGACTGGGCCCGAGGCATCGGCACCGCAACGGAGGTTTTCGACCCGTTGGCACACCTGGAGGCCCTGGGCGGGAGGCCGTTGGACCGTCCGGCCCTCGCTCACGCCTACCGAAGCCGTGTCGAGGGCATGCTGGCCGGCGAGCCGTTGCGGCCCGGGATTCCGGAGCTCTTGGCGGAGGCAACCCGCCGCGGCGTGCGCCTCGGCCTGGCGTCCAGTTCCAACCGCGCATGGGTAACGGCGCGCCTGCAGCCATTCGGCTTGCTGCCGCGCTTTGAGACCGTCTGCACGCGCGACGACGTGGCCCGGGTGAAGCCGGACCCCGCCCTGTACCTGCTGGCCGCGGAGCGCTTGGAGGTCACGCCGTCAGAGACGCTGGCCATCGAGGACTCACCGCATGGCGCCACGGCGGCGCGGCGCGCCGGCATGGCCTGCGTGGCGGTACCGAATCCGACTACCGGGCCGCTGGCATTCCCGGCCGGCGTGGTGCGCCTGGAGACCCTCGCCGGGGTCGACCTGGAGACCCTGTTCGGCCTGGTCGGCGGCTGAGAAAGGC
>JAJZZC010000389.1 GCA_021797775.1 Bacillota bacterium | reverse complement strand
GCGACCTGGGGCCCGAGGCGCCTGGATGGAGCAAGCCGAGGGCCTGGATGGCGGGAGCGAAGCGACCTGGGGCCCGAGGCGCCTGGATGGAGCAAGCCGAGGGCCTGGATGGCGGGAGCGAAGCGACCTGGGGCCCGAGGCGCCTGGATGGAGCAAGCCGAGGGCGGGGTCATCCGCCGCTGTCTGCCGTCGTCCCGCGGGAGGGCGCGGCAGGGGCTGGGGCTGCTAGAGCACGCCGTTGTCCGTGCGGCGCCGCCGACCGCTCCACCCCTCGGCACGGGCGCCCCGTGCGCCCGTACGCCGCCGCTCCATCGCCAAGCCCAGTGCTATTGTGGAGCGGCAAGGCCCAAGCCCCCACCAGTACGGCGCCCCCCCGGGGGGGACCACCGCCACGGCGACCCCACGCCCCTGGGGGAAGGCCCTGGGGTGGCTGCGGCACACGGATGGCACCGTCCGCTGGCCCATGGCGGCGGCAATGCCGGCCGGAGACCCGGCCCCCGCAGCGCACCGCCAAGCGGGGCGGCGCGCGCACGCGGGGCCGCCCCCGCGCGGTCAGTCGACGAACATGCCGTCGCGGTCGAAGGCGATGGGCCGCGGATCCTCCAGCATCGTCACGCGTCCCCCCTGCAGGAGCGCAGGCAGGAGGGGCTC
The DNA here is from genome assembly GCA_021797775.1 of Bacillota bacterium. GTDB lineage: Bacteria > Bacillota > Sulfobacillia > RBS10-35 > JAJYVN01 > JAJZZC01. Next base: position 2,304 of record JAJZZC010000389.1, on the reverse strand, counting down.
GCTCACGAGCAGTGTGTCGAGGTGCTTGGTGTCCAAGGCGCGCACGATCGCGGCCCGCTCCGGCACGGCGCGCACGCAGCAGGCCAGCGCGACGAAGAGGGCCTGGCGGTCGTTCTCCACGGCGAGGGGCTGCCGGGCGCCCTCGGGGGTCTTGGCCGTGATGCAGTTCATATACGTCACCAGAGGGTCGATACGGGCCACCGCGCGGCGCAGCGCGACGTCGGCCTGGCCGAGCCCGGAGGCGTTCCCCTCCGTGGCGTCGGTCAGGTCCCGCACCACGATGCGCTGGATGGCGGGGGGTAGCAGCAGTGGGCCGGTGTAGTAGCGGTTGATCACGTTGGAGTCGGCGCCGATGCCGCTGATGTCCTTGCCCAGGCGGTCCAGCACCAGCACATCGATACGCTCGCCGGGCAGGCGCGCCATCCACGCGCGCGCCTGGGCGAGCAGTTCCTTCTCCCGTTGCTCCATGCGGCCCGCGGGCAGCGCCTCCACCAGGGCGAGCCGGCCCAGCCCGTTCTCCACCAGCGCGACGCCGAACGCGATGGGCAAATGCGCCAGGCTGTGGCGCGCGACGGCCGGAATCAGCTGGGGAAAGCGGTCGAAGCCCTCCGCGTGGAAGGTGTCGGCGCCCTTCTGCTTGCCCATGCCGATGGCGATCATCTTGAACAGTCCGCTCTCGATCTCGCCATGGAAGTCGGTATGGGGCTTGACGCGGTTGACCGGTACGATGACGTCGGCCTCGGTGGCGGCGAGGCGGTCGCAGTAGACCGGCACACCGCCTAGCACCTCGCCGAGGCAAACCGTGTCCATGGAGGCGCGTACGGGCGCGCCGGCACCGGCCTCGGTGACGCCGTACTGCGCCAGCACCTCGCGCTGCCCGTCCGCCGTGGCCCCGCCGTGGCTGCCCATGGCGGGGAAGATGAAGGGCTCGCCGCCACGACGGCGCACCTCCGCAACGACCGCCGCCACCACCTGCGCGTATCGGTCGATGCCGCGGCTGCCCGCGCCGATGGCTACGCGCGCGCCGGGGCGCACGGCCGCGTCCACGGTGGGGTCGGCGAACGCCGCCGCGACCGCGGCTGCGACATCCCCGAGCTCCTGATCGTAAAGCCGCTGGCGCACCCGGGCCCAACGCGGGAGCTCACCGCGCTCGAAGATCTCCAGCCCCATCGGTTCTCGCCTCTTCACGCCGGCGGGTTGGTCCTACGGGAGGCTACGCCGCCCGTGGCTGCCTTCCTCCGCGGGGCGGCCGTCTCCGCCGGGGGCCGTGCGGGCTGCGGTCTCCACCCGCTACCGGCAGGCGCACGTCCACCGCCGTTTCAGCCGGTGGCCGCCACCCTGTCACTCCCCCGAAATACGCCTGCCGACCACCAGATATAGTGGCTCCTCAGGCGGTGTCGCACCAGACCACGCGCCGCGCATTTCATGCCGCGTGGTGCCGGCGGTCGCGCCGGCATGGGGGACTCCCCTGAAAAAGGCGGCAGGGACCACTGCCGGTAGTTGCTGAGCCCGCGACGACCTACTAGACGGCGGTCCGTGAGCCGGTCCCGCCTTTTTCATGCCGCGTGGCGGCGGCCCACCGGCATGGAGGACTCAGGCTGTTTGCCGCGACGCCGCGGCCGTGGCGGCCACCCCCCCGGGTGGCGTCGCGCCCGCGGGCCGGGTGCTTGGTGCTCATCGGAGCGGGGCGATCAGCCAGGGGATAGCACACCGACGCCCGCCCGGCTCCACGGTAAAGACGCGTGTGGCCGACATCCTACACCGCGGCGCCCGGTGCTGGCGCCTGGCGGCGGCGGCCGCCCTGCCGCCGCGGCCCTATCCCTTGGCCCGCTGCCGCCCGGCCGGACGGGGCAGGTGCAGCCCGGGCGGCACCGAGGCGCGGACCGGCCCGCGGGGGATGGACGACGGGGGCCGGGGCGCCAGCCGCGCGCGCTGTGCAGGGGCCGGCGTCGACACACGGGTGAGGCCCATAGCCTCAGCCAGGCGATCCCTGCGCGGGGCCGTTCCCGGGACCGCCCCCCCCGGGCGGCCTGCTGGCCCGGGGACCGGCGGGCGCTCCGGGGCGCCGCGGGCCGAGGCCGCTGGCGGCACCGCTCGGACCGGAGCGGGCGGAGGGCCCGCCGCCGGGGCGTCCAGCCCGGCCCCCCCAGCCCAGGCCTTCACCGCGCGGTGGCCGGAGAGCGCCTGCAGGCAGGCCTCGACCGACGCGAGCACGGTGGCGTCGTCGGAGGCGTCAAGCTGCAACCGGATCGCGGGCTTGGGCGTGGTCTGCACCCGCAGGCGCCGGCCGAACGTCTGCCCGAG
>JAJZZC010000388.1 GCA_021797775.1 Bacillota bacterium | reverse complement strand
TCAACCACAAACTTGTAAGTGCGCTCGTATGCGTTCAGGGGGGGCAACAGAGGGGGTGTGACGGCAATGAGTGCTGGACGACATGCGGAGTGTCGTGCCGGGCGTAGCGGAGGACGCCCGGTCTGAGGGAGTTGATGAACGGTCGCGGGCATCAGAGCTATGGAGAGGCGCCGACGGGGACCAGGGAATGGCCGTGCCCAGCGGAGATGGGTCGCTGCGCCGGGGCCGATGCGGATGCGGATGCGGAAGTGTAGAGGCTCATGTTCAGAGTCGCGTGTAGCCTAGTTTTTGCTTGATTTGGGTGCCATCGCCCTGGCAGAGGCCGGGGCGTTGTCGTTTCCTGGGTGAAATGCACGAAGCTGCCGGCTTTGGTTAGTGGCCACCCCGGCGGCTTCAGCCCGTAGGCATCGGTTTCCCGACCCAACGTTGGTGATTATCGTTGTTCGTTTGGGCGACGACGTCAAGCAGTTCGCCGTCCTGAGCCCGGGGTTCGCCTTGGAGATCTGCCCGCTGTGCGGCGAGGCGACGCTGCGGGTATGGGACTGGTATGACCGACTGGTCCCCTGCACCGGCGGGGATGTCGGCGTGCGGATCAAGCGGTACCGCTGCCACCGCCGGGCGTGCCGCTGCCTAATCACCGTGCTGCCGGACTGCCTGCTGGGCGGTGCGGTCTATCCGGCGTTGGTCCGGGACATCGGCGCTGAGGAGTACCTGAGCGGGCGGTCCACGTATCAGCAACTGGCTCAGGCAATCGGCTGCAGCCAGAGTACGGCGTGGCGCTGGATGCGTGCCCAGACGCGGCAGGCGGGCCCCTGGCTGAACACCTGCCGGCGGTGGCTGGCGGATCTGGGCCTGGGGGTGGGGCCCCTGGTCTTACCCGAGCACATGCGGGCGGTGTGGCACAGCTGGCGGATCCGCGCAGAGGGCATGCTGGAGGGGCTGTTGTGCGCCGGGGCGCTCGGCGAGTGGGTCGAGACACTGCGCGATGCCCTGCAACGGGCACGGGGGCACGTGTTGCCGGGAGGCCTCTGGGCCTCTGGTTCCCACGTTCTGGATCGGCTGGGGCTGGCTCCCCCACACAACGCGGAACGGCGTGTCCCGCCTTGAGGCGTCAGACTGGCGCCGAGGTGGTGGAGATGCCCAGGCCCGGCCCCGGGGACCGCCAGAAGATCGCCCTGAGCCACTACGCCGCGATCGCCCCCCGGATCGAGCGCGAAGTGCCGCAGGGGGCGCGCATGGCCCTGTGGCGCGAGTTGGCCAGGGAGCACGGCGTGACACGGTGTGTAACTATTCGGTGAGGTGCGGGAGGGACGTGGGAGGCAGGGGCGCGGTGAGAACTGTCCGGAATCGGCGATCCAGCGGATAGACGTAGATATCCTTGAGCGGCTTGCCGAAGAGCTTGTGCCGGTCGAGCTTGCCGCGGCCCTGCGTCCGTCCGAGGTGGATCCAGTTGGCAGCGCGGTAGGACGTGCCGGTAAAGCGGTCGCACTCCACGAAGGTCTCCAGGAGCACGGGACGGTAGGCAAAGCGCTGGGCCCAGTCGGCAGGAAGCTGGCGCGCCGCCAGGGCCAGGACGCTGGACGCCAGGTAGCGGATGGAAACCCAGGGCAGCAGGAGAAACCTGGCGTTGTTGACGACGAGGTGCAGGTGGGCCTTGCGTTGTTCCGGGGTCCAGCCGATGAAGGCGTCGCGTGGTGCCGTCTTCCAGGCGGCGGCGCCGAACCCGAGGACGCCCAGCAAGACGCCGTCGCCGTGGATAAAATAGCGCATCTGGGCGCCGGGCAGCGGAGAGTAGCCGAGGTAATGGTAGTGCGCGACGAGGTCGTTCCAATGGCGCGAGGCGGCGGGGCCGTGCACGGGGTCGAGCGTAAGTTGGGCGATGTCGCCGCGCGAGCCGTGTAGCGGCGGACCAAACGGGATGGCGCGCGCCGCGCGACTGGGGGTACGCGCGGGAGGGTTGACTGGATGCTGCGGCGGCGGCAGCGTGATCAGCCCCTCGCGGTGCATGCGCAGCAGGGCAACCCGGCAGGACATGTCCTTGAGGCCGCCGTCGGGCTTGCGCCAGCCGAACTCGGTGCAGACGGCGCGGGCGATGGCTTGGCGCGAGGGCAGGATGCGGCCGAGCTCGCGGATGCGGTCCAATTCGCGGTCGGTGAAGTGCCGCCCGCAGTAGATGGCGGTCATCACGAGCACCTCCATGGCCGGGGTGCGGAGGCCGCCCGCGGCGCGACCGGGCGGGGGCAGGGGTCCCGCCGCCTCGGCGCGCGCGGGACTGGACGGCTACGGTGGCCGGCAGAGGTCGTTGGTGTGCCTGCGGCGCGCGCGACGGCGTCCAGCGCCCTACGTCGAGGCGGCCGGGGCTGAGCGGGCGCGGGGAGAGCACGGCTGGCGCGCCGGGCCGGCGGGCGCCAACAGCGCGGTCGCAGCTGGCGGGGTCTCGCCTCCGTGGGCCATGGCGGACGGCAGGTGGGGCGCCAGGGCAGAACTTGCGGCGGCGGGCTGAAGGGGCCCGGCCGGTTGCGCGCGGGATGATGCTGCCGCTGCGGGCGGCGGGGCTTGGCCGTCGTCATGTGTTCCGGTGGTTTCGCCGGCCCCGTCCCTTCCCTTTTCATCCGGGCAGGGTGCTGTGGCCGTGCCGGCGCAGACCGTTGCGCTGGTGACGCGAGCAGCCGCCAGCGGCGCCGGGCGTGCCTGGGGTGCTAGTGGCGCGTCCGTCAAGTCCTGACGCATTATAGATGGCCGTTCATCCGCGGCACAAAGGGGAACAGGTGCTCCGAGAACGAGGACGGGGAGGGGCGGATAGGCCAGCGCACGGTGGGACGATCAGCGTGGTGATTCCGTCGGAGTCCCCCATGCCGGCGCGGCCGGCGCCACGAGGCATGAAAAGCTGACCGGGTGGCGAACGATGGCCGCCACTGGCGGCCGGCGAATGAGGTCGTGTATCGCTTGGTGCTCAGAGCCCG
>JAJZZC010000099.1 GCA_021797775.1 Bacillota bacterium | reverse complement strand
TTACGTGCCGGACGCTTCTTCCCGACACAGCCGCCAAAGCGTAGGTATTTCAAGCAGCGGTGGCCGGCTTGGTTTTCGCCGACTACTGGAGATACTATAGCACAAGAGTGGACAGAAGCCAACCTTTACGGTAGCAGTTGGGAACCATCTGCCCTGCCTGGTAGTCGTCAAGAATGCCATCCACGCCCGAGCGCCACGCGATCCGCGGTGACTGTTGCGGCCCTTCGTGACCATACGGGCGGTGGTGTTCCCCGCGACGCGCATGGGGTGCCCGCGCGTCGCAGGCGGCACCTTCCGCCTGGGGCCCCGGCGCCAGCGAGTCCCGACGGCTGGGACGCGGGCCCTCTCGCGCCTGGAGCGGACCCTGGGCATGGTCGCCCCTGGCCGGGCCCGGTCGCTGCCTACTGGAGAAGGCAGGGTTTCGCGATCGCCCGCGACGGCGGCTCAGTCCCCGTCGGGAAACCGGTAGCCCACCCCCACCTCGGTCAGCAGGTAACGCGGCGACCGCGGCTCTGCCTCGATCTTGCGCCGCAACTGGCTGACGAAGACGCGCAGGTACTGCACCTCGCCCTCGTACTCCGGCCCCCAGACCCGCGACAGGATCATCTGGTGGGTCAACACCTTGCCGCGATGGGTGGCGAGGTAGGCGAGCAGTTCGTACTCGGTGGGCGTCAGGTGGACCTCGTGTCCGTCCAGTTGCACGCGGTGCCGCGCGAGGTCGATCTGCAGCCCCCCGTGGCGCACCACCGGCAGGCCCACCTCCTCCCGGGCGCGCCGCAGTGCCGCGCGGATCCGCGCCAGAAGTTCGGCGATGCCGAAGGGTTTGACCAGGTAATCGTCTGCCCCGCGGTCCAGGGCGCGCACCTTTTCGCTCTCCGCCTCGCGCACCGAAAGGACGATGACCGGCACCTGGCTCCAGGCCCGCAGCCGCGCGCAGACCTCGCCGCCGTCCAGGTCCGGGAGCCCGAGGTCCAGGACCAGCAGGTCGACGCCGCCAGCGGCGGCCGCGTCCAGCGCCTCGGAGCCGGTCGCGGCCAGCCGGACGGCGTACCCTTCGGCCTGCAGCGCCGTGCGCAGCACGCGCCGGATCTGCGGCTCGTCGTCCACGACCAACACGCACTGGCTCACGGCGCGGCCACCGTTCCTTCCTGACGCGTACCCGTCCCCGCGACGGGCCACGTCGACGTGAAGCGGCTGCCGCCCGCCTCGCGCGCCTCCACCCAGAGCCGCCCGCCGTGGGCTTCGACCAGGGCGCGGGCGATGGGCAGGCCGAGTCCCGTGCCGGTGGGGGCCCGGTGCCGCAGCGGGCTGCCGCGATAGAAGGGCTCAAAGATGCGGGCGGCTTCGCTGGCCGGCACACCGGGGCCGCGATCGGCGACCCAGATGGACAGCAGGCGCCCGTGTGGCGCGAGGCGGCACCCTACCTCGATCGGCGCTTCCGCGGCGTACTGGACGGCGTTGTCCATGAGGTTGGCGAGCGCGATGCCGGCCAGCCCGAGGTCGCAGTCGATCGGGGGCAGGTCCTCCGGCAGGCGCAGCCGCAGGCGCCCGGCGTCTAGCCGCTGCCCCGCCAGACGCATCGCCTCCCACAACACCTCCTCCGGATCACAGGGGCGGCGGTCCAGGGTCAGGGCGCCCGCCTCGATGCGCGACATGCACAGCAGGTTGGCGATGACGCGGTTGAGGCGTTCCGCCTCCTCGTCCACCGTACGCAGGAGGTCGCTGCGGCCTTCGGCGTCCCCCCACACGTCGGGCCGCTGCAGAGCGGTGGCGGCCACGCGGATGGCCGCCAGCGGCGTGCGCAACTGGTGGGAGACGCTGGAGAGCAGGGCCGATTTGAGGGCATCACTCCGGCGCAGGGCCTCGCCGTCGGTGGCCTGCTGCAGAAGGAACATGCGCTCCAGGGCCAGGGAGCCGAGCCCGGCGATCGCCGGTGCCAGGCCCTCCTCCATGTGCGCCCCTCCCACCGCCGTGAGCACCGCGGGACGGGCGCTCCGCCTGGCCAAGGGCAGCACGAGCAGCGTCATACCGCCCGCGTCGGGCACGCGCAGGGGCCGGGAGGGCAGCGCCCGCCATGTCCCGGCTATGGCCGCGCACCAGGCCGGCGGCCAGCGGTCGGTCATCGGGTCTGCGCCCGTGACGGGCGGCGCGTCCGGATCCCACAGGCGGATGCTGGCCCGGTCGGCCGCCAGGGCCGCGGCGCAATCCTCAGCCAAGGCGGCCAGCGTCGCCGAGATGTCCAGCGGGCTGACCACGCGACTCAGGATGCGTTCGCTCAGGTCGAGCAGCCGCCGCGCCTCGCGGGCCCTGCGCTCCGCCTGCGCGGTCCGGGCGCGCGCCCGCGCCACCAGTTGGCTGCTGACGATGGCCGTGAGCAGGAAGGTGGTGAGCACGAGCCAGTTGGTCGGATTGGCGATCGTCAGCGTGCCGGTCGGGGGGAGAAAGAAGTAGTTGAAGGCCAGCGCCGCGAGAGTGGAGGCCACCGCGCCCGACCAGAGGCCGCCCGTGGTCGCGGACAGCAGGACCACGAGCAGGTAGAGGAGCGCGACGTCGGCGTGGTTGGCGTTGAGGGAGCGAAGCGTCGCGGTGACCGCGGCGACGAGCAACGGGCCAGCCCCGTGGCTTGCCAGCCGGACCCACTGCGCGCCGCTGCGCACGGGGACCACCACCCGCAACTGACCCACCGATCGAGGACCACCGCCACGGCAAGGCCGCACGAACCCCGCTATTATACGGGCTCGCCGCCCGGCGCTCCAGGGAAGCGCGGCCCGGAGCCGCGTCCTGCGCAGTCGGCCAGCTGTGCGACAGGCGCTTCCGGGCCAGGGCGGCTACAGGCGGATGTGCCTTGGCCCCGCGCTCGGCGCCCAGCCGGTCCCGCCCCTCCTCGGTCCGGTGCGCTCGGATGACCGCCGGCCGCGCCCAGCGTCGGGCCCAGCCCGGCTGCCGCGCAGTCTGTATGTGAGCGTGCCGGCGCTTCCGCACGGGTGGCATCCCAGCATGGTGGGACGTCCGCCGCAGGCAGAGCCGCCTGCGGCGCTCAAGCCAAGCTCTCCACCCTGTGGCGTGGTTTCCTTCTACAGCACCGCGCCGCTCTGCGGCCGGAGGCGCCCCGCCCCTGGCACGCGGGCGGCCGGTATTCCCGTGTACCACCGGCTTGGGCCGCAGGGGCAGTCGCCTTTGCGCTCCTCGGATCAGGTCCCGCACGCCCCCCTGTCCGTGCGGCCCCCGCGGCAGGCCTGCCCGTTGCCTCTGGCGAAGCCCCCGCACGCGTGCTCTCCGGTGCCGGTACCGGGGAGCCCGCCGGGGAGACGCTTCTCCCCCGGGCGGGGATTCGCGCAGGCCGAGCTGTGTGCCGCTGCCAGGTGATGCTGTCAGGCGTGCGCCCCCGCGTCCTCGACCGAGGCCCGGTAGCGGGATTGCGGGGGGCCTCGGGTGGTTGGTGCGTGAGGTGGATACGGCTCTGCCCGAGTCCGTCTGTTGCCTGCTGCCCCGCGTGGGGCGAATCTGAGGCCGAAAGGGGCAAAAGCCTGGTCCGGCGGACGTGTGGAAGGCCGAGCGATCGGCTGGTACACATTTTCTTGACCAGGAGCAAGGGAGATTGGATGCCCCCCTGCAGAGGCGCCCGCGCGTGGCTCTGGCGGCCTTCGGGCGCTCGACCTTCGACCTGGCGGCGGCCGGCGCCGTCCTGGCGCGCAGCCGCGCGGCGCTGGCCGGGTTGCCGCTGGACGTGGTGGCGGTGTCGGACCTGCTCACCGACCCCGGCGCGGTGAGCGGCTTCGTGCGCGGGCTGGACGCCGACCTCCTGCTCTGCCAGTTCACGACCTTCGTGGACGGCCGCTTCGTCGTCGCGGCTGCGGAGCAGAGCGAGGTCCCCCTCCTGCTCTGGTCGCTGCGCGAGCCACCGCGACCCGGGGAGCGGCTCGCCCTCAATTCGCTGACCGGCGCGAACCTCGCGGCGCGCACGCTCCAAGGCCACGGCCGCTTCTTCCGCTTCGTGCTGGGGGATCCCGAGGAGGCGCCCGCGCTCGGCCGTGTGGCCGCGCTGGCCCGGGCCGCCGCTGTGCGCCGCCGCCTCGCCGGGTTCCGCGTCCTGGTGCTGGGCAGGGCCCCGGACGGCTTCTTCTTCGGTGATCCGGACCCCGCACACTGCCGCGCCCTGGGCGTGGAGGTCGACCACCTCGACCTGCGGGCCCTGTTCCGGTGCGCGGGCGAGCTGCCAGAGGAGGCATGGCGGCCGGTGGCCGATGCCATCCGCACCCGGGTCGCCGGGCTGGAGCGTCTGCCCCTGGAGCAGGTGGAGCGCTTCGCGCGCGCAGAGGCCATGGTGGAGCGCGAGTTGGCGGAGCGCGGCGCCGCGGCCGTCGCCGTGCGCTGCTGGCCCGAGTTCTTTACGGAGTTTGGCGCCGCGGCCTGTTCCATGGTCAGCGCGCTGACTGAACGTGGGGTGGCCGCCTCCTGCGAGGCCGACGTCCTCGGCTCCGTCTCGATGGCGGTGCTGCAGGCCCTCACCGGGGGGGCCCCGTACCTCGGTGACCTGGCCAGCCTCGACACCGCGCGGAATGCGGCTGTGTTCTGGCACTGCGGAGCCGGCGCCTTCAGCCTGGCCCCGCGGCAAACCGGCGCGTTGGCCGGCGTCCATCCGAACCGCGGCATCGGCCTGACCCTGGAGTTCGCCCTGCGGCCGGGCCGCGTCACGATCGCCCGCTTCGGGGAGACCCCGGGCGGTATGCGCCTGCTCGTCGGCGCGGGTGAGGCGCTGGACGCGCCCCAGCCGTTCCTCGGTACGGCCGCCACCGTTCGTCTCGACGGCGCCGGGGCGATCGAGGATCGGGTGCGCCGCCTGGTTGAGGACGGCTGGGAGCCGCATTACGCCCTGGCGTACGGCGACGTGCGGCAGGAACTGCGGGACCTCGCCGCCCTGCTCGGGATTCCCGCAGCGGAGATGTAGTCCATCTCGTCCGAAGGGGGGCGCGGGCCTGGTCAGGGGGACGGCGTGACGACCGAGCGGTCGGTGGGGCCGCGCCTGTTCTCACCAGGCAAGAGGATGCGGGTGGCGATCGGTCAGTTCGGCGGCCCGACACCGGTGCTCAATGCCACCCTGGGGGGCGTGTTGTGCGGCTGCGCCGCAGCGGACACAGAGGCCTGGGGCATCTTCGGGGGGCCGCGTGGCCTCGCGGCCGGCGACCTGCGCCCCCTGCCGGCGGGGGGCGACTGGTCGGAGGGGCCTGGCGCCCGCCTCGGCGCCGGTCGGTTGCCCTGGGGGCCCGCCGAGCGGGAGGGCGCGCTCGCGGCGCTGCGGGCCCACCACATCGACGGCCTGGTGCTGATCGGCGGCAACGGGACCATGGGATTGGGCCAGGACCTGGCGGAGGCGGATCCCGGGCTGGCGGTCGTCGGGGTGCCCAAGACGATCGACAATGACCTCGCGGGCACGGACCGCGCCCCCGGCTACCGCAGCGCCGCTACCTTCACCGCCCGGGCCTGCGCCGCGCTGGAGGTCGATCTGCGCGCCATGATCGGCTTTGAGGACGTGCGCGTCGTGGAGGTGATGGGTCGCCGCGCCGGATGGCTGGCGGCGGCGGCGGTCGCCGGTTCCCCTGACGCCCTCGTCCTGCTGCCCGAGGTACCCGTGGACCCGGATGGCTTTCGCACGGAGGTGGCCGAGCGCCACCGGCGGTCTGGGACGGCGTTGGTGGTGGTGGCCGAGGGGGTGCGCTGGGCCGCGGGCGCGGAGATCGGCGCCATGGCCACCGACGCGCGCGGCAGCCGGCGGGTGTATGGTCAGGCGGCGGGGGTGCTGGCGGCGGCCCTGCGGGCCGACCTGGGCCTAGCGGTGCGCGCCGAGAGCCTCGGTTTCCTGCCGCGCTGCTACCTGGCCACGGCGGCCGACTGGGCCGAGGCCGCCGCCGCCGGGCGCCGCGGCGCGGAACTGCTCATGGCCGGCTGCTCTGGCGTGATGGTCAGCATCGAGCGGGACGGTGAACTGACCACGGTGCCGCTGACCACGGCTGCTGCGGGCGAGCGGACGCTGCCCGCGGCGTTCCATGGCCTGGGGCAAGCCTGGCTGGACTGGCTGCTGCCGCTGCTTTGAGCCGCCCCGCCCAGGGGCGGGGGTCGCGGCGGCGCCAGGGGATGACTTGGGCGATCAGCCTCTAGGGCCAAAAGGGGTGTGGATCGGTGGTGGCCCCTGCGCTGTCGGGGGGCAGGGGAACTGCATTCCTTGCCTGCCCGCGACGGGGGACCACCACGGCCCCTTGCCGCACGGGAGGAACGCCCCGGCTGTGGCCTCTCCCGGGTCTCCGGGGGCTCCAGCCGCGCGGAGCATCGCGGTGCTCTCCGGCCCCCGTGCGGGGGTGGGCTCTGGGGCGACCGTGCCACCGGCGAACGGGGGAAGGGGGGCCGACCCCACCGCTGGGCGGGCGAAGGCGTCCGCACCGCATGGCCCCGGGGGGCGGGTCCGCCGCGGCCCGAGTGAGTGATCCGAGCGGTGGGCCTGTGGGTGCAGGGATCGGGAGGCTGACCGGCCAGGCGGCCCGGTGCAGCGGGAGATTGCAGGGGGGGTGGGCGCTCTTGCCGCTGGTCGGCGCGGACGGGCTGTTGCGGGCGGCCCGGGCCGCGGGGTATGCCGTGGGGGCCTTTAGCGTGCACACGCCGGAGATGGTGGACGCGGTCTTTGCCGCCGCCGAGGCGCGGGGGGCGCCGGTGCTGCTGCAGGTGGGACAGCGGGCTATCCGCCACGCGGGGCTGCAGGAAACCGCGTCCTGGGTGATCGCCCGGGCGGCGCGCAGCCCGGTCCCGGCCGCGCTGCACCTCGATCACAGCCGCTCGTGGGACCAGGTGGTCCGTGCGCTGCGGGCGGGATGCACCTCGGTGATGTTCGACGGCTCGGACCTGCCCTTCGCGGACAACGTCGCCGCTACGGCCGCTGTGGTCCGCCTGGCGCATGCCGCCGGGGTGCCTGCGGAGGGCGAGGTGGGGCGTGTCGGGGGCGTGGAGGATGATCCATCCGAAGACGCGCTCGCCGCGCGGCTGGCCTCTGTCGAGCAGGCGGTGCGCTTCGTCCAGGATACCGGTGTGGACAGCCTGGCCCCGGCCGTCGGCAACGTGCATGGCCTGTCCGACCGCATCCCGCGGCTAGACCTGGGGCGCCTGCGGGTGATCGGTGAGGCCGTGGCTGTCCCGCTGGTGTTGCACGGCGGCAGCGGCCTGGACGAAGCGCAGATCCGGGCCGCCGTGGCGGCTGGGGTGGCGAAGGTCAACGTGGACACCGAACTGCGCCATGCGTTCCTATCCGCGCTGCGGGTGGCGGTGAACGGACCGGACCACGCGGACGACCCCTACCCCGCCCTCGCAGAGGCGAGGCGGGCCGTTGCCGAACTGGCTCAGCGCCGCATCGACACGTTCGGTTCCGCCGGCCGGGCATGAAGCGGGGCCCCGGACGCGGAGCGGGCTGTCGCTGTGGAGAGTCGGCAGCTCGCGGGCGGATCGTGGGCGCAGGGGGCCGCGGCACGCGGCTGAACAACCGCTAGGCCGGAGGCTTGGCGCGGTGCATGGGCTTTTCCCCGGAACGGACCGCGTGCGCGGCGCACGAGCCAAGAACGACCTGGTGCTGAGGCGCGGGAGCCCGGCCGGGGCCCGGGCTCCCGCGGCACCACCTGGGTGCGGTCTCTCCGTGTAGTCGGGCCACCCGATATGGTGGGCGGCCGCGCGGGTTAAGGCGGCGGCGGGCGCCTGCTAGGCGCAACGCCCGCCGTCTCACCCGCGCGGCCGATGGCCGGAATCGCTTTTCGCCCAGTCCATCCACATGCGAAACGTCGCAACCCCGGCTCGCGCCCCCGTGTCCGGCAGTCGGGCCGAGACCTCCGCCGGAGGGCGACTGCGCGGTCTCGGCCCTCCGCGACCAGTCTCAGGCCCTGCTGGCATCTATGGTCCGTCGCCGTGCCCCCCGCTTCACTCCGCCGGGCGGTACGGCAGCATGCCGACCACGACGTTGGCTCGGGTGCGCAGCCCGGCGGCCAGGATGAGGCCGAACTGGTTATGCAGGATCTGCTGCCACCAATTGCGGGGCGACACCTCGGGGATCAGCACCATGACGTGGCCGTGCGAGCGGTCGCGCACCGAGCGGATGAAGCGTAGCAGCGGCCGTATCACCGAGTGGTACTGGGAGTGCAGTGTGACCAGGCGCACCCCGGGGTTCCATCCCTCCCACTGTGCCTCCAAGCCGGGGTCGGGCTCTCCGGCGAAGCGCACGTTGACCGCGACGACCTCCTCCCCCAGGGAGAGCGCCGCGGACAGCGCCTCCACCGCCAGACGGTCGAGCCGGGCGACCGGTACGATGACCAGGGTGGGCACGGGGGCTGGTGGCGGCGGCGCGCCGGGGACGGTCAACGTGCGGCGCAGGCGCCGGTAGTAGGTCGCCACGCGTTGGAAGAGCACGATCAGTAGCGGGATGGCCAGGACGACCACCCAAGCGCCCTCAGCGAACTTGGTGAGGAGGAAGATGATGGTGGCCGCGCCCGTGGCCAGGGCGCCAAGCCCGTTGAGCGTCGCGCGTGTCCACCAGAGCCGCGGGCGCAGGCGCCACCAGTGGATCACCAGCCCAGTCTGGGACAGGGTGAAGCCGATAAAGACGCCGATGGCAAACAGCGGGATCAGGGCGTTGGTGTTGCCGCCCGCGAGGATGAGCAGGGCTGCCGCCATCAGGGCCAAGGCCCAGATCCCGTACTGGAAGACCAGCCGGTCCCCGCGCACGGCGAAGACGTGGGGCAGGTAGTCATCGCGGGCCAGCAGGCTGGCCAGGACGGGGAGACCGCCGAAGGAGGTGTTGGCGGCTAGGGCCAGGGTGGTCGTGGTGGCGAGGGAGACGACGTAGTAGAGCCAGCCCCGACCGACAGCCGCGGCCATCACCTGGCTCAGCACGGTCTCTCCCACCCGGGGGCCGACGTGGTAACGCGCCGTGAGGACGGCCAGCCCGAGCAGCATCGCGCCGAGCAGCGCGCCGAGCATCCACTCCGTCCGTTTGGCCCGCGCCGCGCGCGGCTCGCGGAACAGGGGCACGCCGTTGGCGATGGCCTCGACGCCCGTTAGGGCGCTGCAGCCCGCGGCGAAGGCCTTGAGCAGGAGCAGGGTTCCGAGCACCGCGGCCGCGACCGTCGGGGAGGGTGGTGGGACCGGGTGGGCCGGGTGGACCAGGCCCACGGCGATGACAGCCAGGATGCCCAGGATAAACACCGCAGTGGGCAGCAGGAAGGCGCGGGCGCTCTCCCCCACGCCGCGTAGGTTGAGGACGGTGATGAGGGCGAGGACACCGAGGCAGAGGGGAACCGTCCAGGGCAACAGCGGTGGGAAGGCCGAGGTTAGGGCGGCGACGCCCGCCGCCACCGACACCGCCACGGTGAGTGTGTAATCCACGATCAGCGAGGCGGCCGCCAACTGGCTGACCCCGCGCCCCAGGTTTTCGCGGGAAACGGTGTAGGCACCGCCGCCCCCGGGGTAGGCGTCGATGACCTGGGAGTACGAGAGGACCAGCAGGGCCAGCAGCCCCACGATCGCGATGGTGATCGGGAGGATCAAGGGCAGGGCCGAGGCCCCGGCCGCCGCCAGCACGACGACGATGGCCTCGGGTCCATAGGCCACCGAGGTGAGGGCGTCGAGCGACAGGGCGGCCAGCCCTTCGGGCGCGGCGATCTCCTCGTGGCTGGCCTCCGACGTCTTAAGCGGTCTTCCCACCAGCAGGTGCCAGAGGTCCATGTGGCACGTCCCTTCCCGTGCAAGCGGGCGGCTGCCCGCCGGGGCTTCTCCCCCTAGCCCGGCCGCCGGCCGGGCGGCGCCGGTCGCGGGCTCGTCCTGGCCTCCCCCCCGGACGCCTGTTCGTCCAACAGGCGCCACCGTCCTGCGTGCGGTGCGCGTCCTCTGGCCGGAGAGCGGGGGTTCCTGTCGTTCTGCGCGTGGTAGCCGCATGTCGCCGCGGGTGCGGTTGCGTCGGTACCCGCGGCCGCGCGGGCGGGCCCCGTTTGCGCCCTCGATGCCGTGCCCGCACGGCGCGGCGTCCCCGTCCCCGCCCATGGTCCGCAGGGGCGCCAAAGGCGGCATGGGTGCGCAGAGCCCCAGTGTACGCCGTGGCCCGCACCCTTTTTGGTATCCCGTTCCACCGGCGCCGTCCGGCCCCCGGTATCCGGGGGGATGCGCCGAGCCTTTTACCTGGCGAGGTCAGCGGGCGGGGCCCCGGCCAGGGAAGGCGGTGCGCCGCCGGGGAAAGCCGGCGCGTCCCCGTGCCCATAGAAGGTGTCCTTGCTCCCGGCGTCCCCGCAGCTGACCGTGCTCCCCGGTGGGGACGCCCGGGACGAGTCGCGGCCGTCGCGGGCATGCGCCACGGGCAAGCGGCAAGGCCCTCGCGCCCGTGCCCATAGCGGGCAGGGCTCGCCCCGTCGCGCGACCGCCGGACCGCCGCGTCGCGGACTGCGCGACGGCCGGCGGGGATGCTCTCCGCGGGAGGTCGGCCGGGGTGTCCCCCCGCCAGCAGCGGGGTCGAGGGCCCCGTGCGGTCCGTGCGGGAAGGACGGCGCCGGCGCCGGCATTGCGAGGGGCACCGGGACCGTGCCATGATGAGCTACGGTGGCCGCCGCGCGTCGGTGGGCCGCTGCCAGTGCGGGTGCGCGCCGCCCGGGCCGCGGGCGGGCCGTTGGTCACCACCGGGCATCCTCCCGCCACGCGCGCGAGCAGGTGAATGGGCGACGTCCACCGACGCAGCGGATCCGGCGCGCCGGGGCCGGCTTAAGGTATACCTGGGCTTTGCTGCCGGCGTCGGTAAGACGTACGCGATGCTCGAGGACGCGCAGCACGCGCGGGCCTCTGGCGTCGATGTGGTCGTGGGCTACGTCGAGGCGCACGACCGGCCGGAAACCACCGCCCTGCTGGCCGGCATCGACGCCGTCCCGCCGCGGCGGGTGGCCATCGGCGGCACGACCATGCCGGAGATGGACATCGATGCCGTGCTCGCGCGGCGGGCACGTGTGGTGCTGGTGGACGAACTCGCGCACACCAACCTGCCGGGCTGTGCCCACACCAAGCGGTATGAGGACGTGCGCGCCATCCTCGAGGGTGGCGCCGACGTCTGGACCACGCTCAACGTGCAGCACATCGCCTCGCTGAACGACCAGGTCGCCGCCATCACCCACGTGCGCCAGCGGGAGACCCTCCCGGACACCGTGCTGCGCGAGGCCGACGAGGTCGTCGTGGTCGACCTGCCCCCGGAGGAACTGCGCGCGCGTATCCAGGAAGGGAAGGTCTATCCGCACCCCAGGATCCGGGCCGCGCTGGAGGGGTTCTTTCGCGAGGAGCCGCTCGCCGCGCTGCGCGAACTGGTGCTGCGCGAGATGGCGCAGGTGGTGGAAGGGCGCCGCGTCCGGTCGGCCGCGAGTTCCGGGCGGACCCCCTCGGCGGCCGTCGCCGACCGCTTGCTCATCCTCGCGGCCGGCCGTCCCGGTGACGAGCGGGTGGTGCGCGAGGGGTGGCGCCTGGCCCGCAGCTTGCAATGCGAGGCCGAGGTGCTACACGTGGTCCTGGAAGGGGCGACGGCCGCCCCCGGCACTCTGGACGAACTGCGCGAGACGTG
Source organism: Bacillota bacterium (assembly GCA_021797775.1). Taxonomy (GTDB): domain Bacteria; phylum Bacillota; class Sulfobacillia; order RBS10-35; family JAJYVN01; genus JAJZZC01. The sequence continues at coordinate 5,628 of JAJZZC010000099.1, read as the reverse complement.
CCTTGTGCTGTCGCTGCCCCTGCGCGTCGAGCGCGCGCGCCCGGGGCGCCACGGGGTCGGCGAGACGGTGGCTGCCGTGGCCCGCGCTGGTCGCGTGACTCGCCTGCTCGCTGGGGCCACTCGGGACCGCCGCCTGCCCTGGCGCGGTTCGACGCTGCAGGAGATCATGGATCGCCTGCCCTGGGCCGACTTCGTGGTGATCGGTGACCCGGCGCGGTGGCTGCAGGATGGGAGGCCCGAGGCATGAGCAGGGCCGCCGGCGGGTTCCGCGGTCCGTTGAACGGGATGCTCCGCCGCTTCGGCGCCGGGGGGCGCGCGCGCTTCGCCCCGAGCCGCAGGCGGCAGCCGCTGCTGCTCCTGGACGCCGAGGCCGAGGGGCTCTCCCCGGAGGCGGTGGACGTGGCCTGCCGCCTCGTGCCGCGCGGGGGGGTCCTCCACGTGCTGGCCGCGGTGCGCCTGCCGCTCGCGGTGGCGCTGGAGGCGCCGCCCGGCGAAGAGACGGCGCGAATGGTGGCCTTGCTCAAGCAGGTGGAACGGCTGGCGGGTCAGAGGGGCGTAGCGGTGCGCGGCCACGTGCGCCGGGGGCGGCACGTGCGCGCCATGCTGCACGCCGCGCTGGTGCAGTACGCGCCCGACGTCGTGGTCTGCTTCGGCACGCTGCCTCGCCTTGCGGACCTGGCCGCCGAGACCGGCGAGGCTACGGCCGTCCTGGTGCCGCAGCGGGGGGAACGCGAATGACCCTGACTTTCGCAAAGGGGCGGCCGGTCGCCTTGGTGCCCAGGGGCCGGCCCCTCGCCACGACCTCACCCGCTCGCGTCGCGGGGTCCTTCTGCGCCAGCGGCGTCCGCCTGACACTGCGAGATTCAGGATGACATCCGGCCTCGGCTGCGCGCGGCGGGGGCTGCCTCGGGGGCTGCGAAGGGGGATGGCCGTGTGCGCGTCGTGATCGTGGGGTGCGGGCGCATCGGGGTCTACGTGGCGCGGAGCCTGGCTGCCGCCGGGCACGCCGTGTGCGTGGTGGATCAGGAGGCATCCAGCCTGGCGCGTCTCGGCCGGTCCTTTCCGGGGCGCACCGTGGCGGGTACCGGGTTCGACGAGGAGGTGCTGCGGGAGGCGGATGTGTCGCGCGCCGACGCGGTCGTTGTACTCACCAACGTCGACGCCACCAACTTCATGGTGGCGCGGGCGGTGGTCGAGTTGTTCCAGGTGCGGAACGTCACCGTGCGCGTGAACGACCCGGAATTTAGCTCCCTCTATGCCGAACTGGGGCTCCGGACCATCGACCTCCCCGATCTGGTGCTGGCGTGCGTCACCGACACCCTGCAGTCTACCGAGGCTGGGCAGGGGGGTGGTACCCGCCCCGGTGGCCGGTGAGCTACGGTGCGCGGTTGGGGTCGGGGGGCAGTGCCCTATGGAGCCCGGGACCAAAATCCGTCTGTCGCCTGGCACCCGCAAGGGAGAGCATCCCAGGCGGAAAGGGGGAGCACCTGGTCGGGCGGACGCCTCGCGGGGCAGAGGGCGCGGCAGCGCGCACGCCCTCTGCCCCGCGAGGTGGAGAGAGCACCGGGTGCGCCGGTATGTACGTGCTCGTTGTCGGTGGCGGCAAGGTCGGCTTTCACTTGGCGCGCACGGTACTCGCCAAGGGCCACGAGGTCACGGTCCTCGAGTTGCGCCGCTCCCGGGTCCAGATGCTGGAACGCACGTTGGGGGAGGTCGTCGTGCCGGGGGACGGTACGCTGCCCTCGGTGCTCGACGAAGCGGGTTGCGCTCGCGCCGACGTGCTGGCGGCGGTGACCGGGGACGACGCCGTCAACCTGCTGGTCGCGGTCCAGGCCGCTCAGCGCTTCCAGGTAGGCCGCACCATCGCCCGGCTCAACGACCCGCGCAACGAGCGCCTGTTTCGGCTGGCGGGCATTGACGCCACGGTGTCGAGCAGCGCCATCCTCGCCGAGCTGATCGAGCGCGAGGTGGCGGCCGAGCGCGTCCGCACCCTGCTCACCTTCCCGGGCGGCGGGGTGGGTATCGTGCAGGTGGACCTCTCACCCCTCTCGACTGTGTCCGGCTGCCTGGTGCGTGAGGTGCCCTGGCCGGACGGAGCCCTGCTGGTCTCGGTGCTGCGCGGCCGGGACGTGGTGGTGCCCGATGGGGCCACGCGGCTGCAAGCGGGGGACCGGCTGCTGCTGGTGGCCTCGGCGGCGTCCGAGGAGGCCGTGCAGGAACTGCTAGCGCCCGGGCCCGCCGGGTTGCCCTGACGCCCCCGGGTCGGGAGGTGCCTCACCGCGGGTCCCCCCGGCTGCAGGCAGGGGACCGGCTGCGGCTCTGGGGCGTCCCCGGCCTCCATGGACGTGGCCCACCGCCCAGGCCCGTCGGGCTGCCCTGCCCCCCCCGGTCGGGAGGTGCCTCACCGCGGCAGCCCACCCAGCGCCGCCAGGATCGACCCGACGGCGACCACCGCCATCAGGGCGACCTTCGCCCCGTCTTGCGCCACGAGCGAGGCGTGCTGCAGGCGGTCTCCGGTCAGGAGGGCGGCCCCCGCAAACATTTCCTCTCCGATGAGCGCGTGGTCGCAACCAGCCACGATGAAGGGGATCTGGTAGATGTTGGACGTGGCCCCGATCTGCCGCGCGCCGGCCTCCGCCCCGGCTTCGATGAGTACCATGGCCTCGGCGTTGAAGGCCCCCACCATGACGTTCACGGCCGGCCGCTCCCGGCGGAAGATGCCCGTAATCGCACCCGCATAGGCGAACTGGCTGTCGGAAAGGTAGCGGACATCGTCGGGCTGGAAGCCCTCCGGGTGGCCGGCGCGGGCGAAGCCCTGGCGTACCACCTCCTCGTTCACCGCCTGCACGGTGGGGTCCGAACTGGTGCAGACGATCTGGGTCCCGTAGAGCGCGGAGCGTTCGGCGGTGTGGCGCAGGACGGGAAACGCCGCAATGGTCTGTGGCGAACGCGCATCCTCGACGCCGGTGGTGACGTGGACGGGACGGCCCAGTTCGGCCGCTTCGCCGACGGCGTCGTCGAGCGCTTCCAGGGCCGGCAGCGCGCGGATGGGCGGCAGGATGGCCCCGCGGGCCGCGCGCCGCACCATGGCCAGGGTGAGCGTGGCCATGCCGACCAGGATGGCCAGCGACTCCAGTTCGCCGCGATAGGGGAACAGGGCGAACAGGGCGTGGAGGATGTGGATGGTGGGCGCTGGCCCGAAGGCGGCACGTGCTGCACCCAGCACGGCGTCACCTGGTGACCCCAACGTGTACAAGCCGCGCATGCGGTCTGCCACGCGCCCGCCCGACCAGGCTCTTCAGCCCCTTTCGGCCTTCGCATTGACCCCTTGCGGGGCGGTGGCCCATAGGCGGGCTTGGGTCCGGCGACCGAGACTCCACCCGGGCGGGAGAGCGGATGCCTTAATCGGTTCGGTCCCACACCACCTCCTTTGGGTCCGCTGAGGCCCGTCAGGCCTTCGGCTGGATCCGCCAGAGGCGCCCCTGCCTAGGCGGCCGTTTCTCCCCGGGCCCGGTCCCGCGCGCTTCCGCCCGCCGCCGCGCATGCCCCGCCCCCACGCGCCGATGCGGCTTCCCCGCACACACGACCCACGGGATCGTGTCCCCTCCGCCCGGTGCCAGAGCTACAGCTAACGTCTACGCGCTGCCCACGGGGCGCAGACATAGCGGAGTGGGCGGGAAAAGCCCGTGGAAGGTCCCCCCCTCCGTCACGGTCGACGGCACGGCACGGCACGCTTGCGGTCCCGGCCGCCGCCGCAGCCAACGCGCCATCCCTGCGGGACTGCGACCGCAGGTCCCCGCTCCCTCCGGCTCACCGCGCGTGCGGGAGCACGGGCGGGGGACCGTGTTGCCACAGGTCCGAGAGGGATCGGCGCGCTGCCGCCTACCGGCTGCCCCGGTCCCCGTGGCGCGTGCCCGGGGCTCGGGGGCCAGCGGCGCGCGATCAACCTCCCGCCGGCCTCAGCGTGGCCGCGGCGACGACCTGGCGCGTCGGGCCCGCTCCTCTAGGGCGTGGAGCGGCCGGCTGCCCATGACCTCCACGAGCGTATCGGGGTCGAACCCCACGACGGGTGTGGGCCGCTGACCAGCGTCCGGGCAGGCGACGATGATCCACCCCGCGCCCCGCCTGTACCCGTCGGGAAAAGCCGGTGGCGGCGCCGGAGCAACGGCCCCCCTGGCGGGCGGCGCTGCCGTGCGTCGCGGGGAGAGATCGCTCAGGCCGTTGGCGAATCGCGTAGGGGCGGGGGCGTCTAGGGGTTCGTCGTCTGCCCTGGCCATCCGCTCTTGCACCACCCCGGAAACACCTGGAGCATCAGGACGACGAGGTTGTAGGCGAATGCGTCCACGTCCTCTGCTCTCAATTGCCACCTTATGCCGCTCCCCGCGTCGATGACCTGGGCCACCACCACGCGATCCGCCGACGGGTGTGTGACGAAGGGCGACCCCTCCTCAAGGGCGACCACCGGTGGGCCGAAGAGGGGCGCCCATGCCCCATGCGGGGCGCGGGCCATGAGCGAGACGCGGCGACAGCGGCAGCGCCCCTCAAGGACCCCACAGAAGGCTGCCAACCGCGCCTCGGGGGCGGCCTGGCTGGGCTCGCTCTCTCCCAAGAAGGCCAGCGCGCGGATCTGGTCCTGCTCCATGTGGCGTAGTTCCTCCGTGGCGTCCTCCCATGCCGTGTCGACCGTGAGGGATACGCCCGCGGTGCCGACGGTGAGGGAGAGGGCGCGCCAGATGGGCGCAGCCAGGACGAAGCCGGCGCAAGCGACGGTGGTCAGAAAGACGAGTAGTCGCAGCGACGCCAGCAGCAGAGGCTGGTCGAGGAAGGCCGAGACGAAGTCGGACGGTCCACCCGGAAGGGCCAACACCGCGATGCCCCGGAATTCGCGGTCCAGGGCAGCCACGATGCTCGTGCCGGCGAGCAGCAGGCCGGACAGGATCCAGGCGCGGTCCCGAAGCCCGCTGCCCGGCTGCGGCGGGCTGCCGCCGCCGGCCTCGTGGCGGAAGCGTTCCCACACGGGTGCCACCCCTCACAAACGACGGGATGAGGCGGCGAGGGCCGAGCGTCCGCGCCGCGCGCTCCCGGACGCAGAGGCGCCCCATCCTATGGGCGCGCGGGGCGGCATGTCCCCGCGCCTAGGGCACGCGGATGGCACTCTCTCCGCCGACGTTCGCCGGTGGGGCGGTGGGACGGAGCCTGGCATCGGGGATGGCCGCGGGGGCGGCTCGGGCGAACGGGCTACCGATGGTGGTTGCGGGGGGCCTCTCGCGCGCTCTCCGTGCGCCCCGGCGGCAACCGCCTCTGCCAGGGGTCCGCCGGCGGGGCGCCTGCGGGATGGGTGCGCGGCGTGGGGACACCATCGGTCGGTGCCCGCTCGGACGCCCGGCGCGGGGCAACCGGACAGGTACCACGGTGCGCACCCCTCATACGACGTAGCGCATTGGGGCGCGCTGGCGCGGTATGGGGTGAGCCGCCGCTGTCTCCACGGTGCCGGCAGCGGTCCGCGTCCCCGCGCCATCCCGTGTCCGCCGACGACCGACGGGAGGGCCGGGCCGCCCCGCAGGTGAGGATCCCCACCCGCTGGTTGCAGGCTTGTCCGGTTGGCGCCACGAAGCAACACCCACGGGG
>JAJZZC010000098.1 GCA_021797775.1 Bacillota bacterium | reverse complement strand
CTTGACGACCAGCTGGGCCTGCCCTACCCCTCCCCGAACTGGACCTGGTCGGAGGCCGAGACGCTTTGGCGCAAGTGCACGGCCAACGTGAACGGCCAGTGGCGGTACGGCACCAACTGCCCGTTCGGCCCGAGTACCATGGAGGGTCTCCCCACGGTCGTCGCCGGGTACGGTGGGGCGTACATGGATGCGACCCACACCCGCTGTTTGCTCAACGAGCCGGCGTGCATCAAGGCCGGTGAGTACTGGTTTAGCATGGTGTGGGACAAGGTAGCCACCTGGGGCGACGGTGTTCCTAACCCGGCGATTGCCACGGGCCAACTCGTCTTCAACACATCCGCGGATCCCACGGTGCTCTACGCGGTCACGACCCTTGGCAACAAGGTACAGTGGGACTTCATCCCCTGGCCGAGGTTCCCCGTTCGTGCCGTGGGCAAGTTGCACGACAACTTCTATGCCATGCTGTCGGGAGTGCCGAATCCGGAGATCGCATGGGAGTTGCTGAAGTGGGTGGCGGTGGGCAGCGAGTGGTACCGCTTCTACATGCGCATCGCCCTGACGCCTCCAGCCCGCGCCAACATGATGGACGAGTGGTACGCGATCCTGCGGTCCACCGCCCCCATCCTGCGCACGAAGAACGTCGAGTACTGGGGCGACGCGACGCTCAAGGGCGAGGGCGTCTACGACTTCGAGTTCTTCCAATACAGTCCGACCCAGGCGCAGGACCTGCTGATGACCACATGGCCGAACATATGGAACAGGCAGATCGGTGTCACGGCCGGTTTCACGAAGGTCGCGCAGCAGATTAACGCGTTGGAGGTCTCCAGCACCAAGATCGCCGCGCAGCAGGCCAAGGTGCAGAGCGTCATCAACCGCGATATCGCCAGCGGCGCGCCGCTGCCTGCGCCGACCAAGAATGGCGAGGGCACCCCCCCCGCGGCCGTGCAGAAGGGCTACTTTACGCCCCTGCCCGGCGGCGTCTACACCCTGATCGCCGACGGCGCGGACGTGTGGGATCCGACGATCAACTGCGTCTTCGCGGGCACCACATCCACGGCGGCTAACGCCGAGTTCACCTGCCGGGTGACGGGTCTCGCCAACGTCAACTGCCCCCACCTCAGCCAGTGGACCAAGGCCGGGATCATCGCCTGCAGCGACCTCTCCGACCTGGCCGCGGCCGTCACCATCGAGCTCACCGGGGAGAACGGCGTCAACATGCAGATGCAGACCTCGCCGGCCGGGGGCTGGGGATCGCAGGGGCCCTCCAGCGCCAACCAGGCCACGGGGCTGATCGGCCCCCAGCAACTGACGCTGCCCAACAAGACCAAGCTCGCCAACTACGTCAAGCGACCCGTCTGGCTGCGGCTGACGCGCAAGGGCCTGCGCTGGACCAGCTACACATCGCTGGACGGTAAGACCTGGACGCAGGCCGGTTCCCCCGTTGGCGCGGAGATAGGTGGTGTCTGGGTCGGCCTCTTCGCCACATCGCACAATGATTCGTTCAATGGCAAAGGGCTGGCCAAAGCGACCTTCGACAACGTCAGCTTCAAGGTGAGCGATGTCTACCAGATGGGGAAGCCGTAGAGTCCTTGGAGCGGACTGTGCGGCGTCGGGGACTTGCGGGCGGACGGGGCGGCCGAGCCCCGATGCTGCCTTGGGCGGCAAGGGCGGACGTGTTCGCCATCTGGCCGGCGTGTCCGGAGCCCGTGGCGCGCTTCGCCGCCCAGCCCGGCGGCGCCCCGGTCCTGCTCAAGGAGGTGCTGGCCTGCGGCGCTACGGGGGCACCGAACCGCGCGACGGGCGCATCGTCGGGATCGAAGAGAAGCCGGCCCAGCCCAAGAGCGCCTACTGAGTGTCCGGCATCTTCATGTACGACGCTACGGTGATGCACATCGTCGAGGGCCTCCGTCCTTCGGGCGGTGGGGAACTGGAGATCACGGACGTCAACAACGCCTACCTCCGTGAAGGCGCGCTCCACTACGGCACCCTCCAGGGCTCGTGGACGGACGTGGGCACGCCGCAGACCCTCGCGCTGCCCAACCGCTTGCCGGCGGACATCCGCCTGGATCTGTTCGAGACGCGCGACCATCGTCGGTCGGGCTGAGCGCGGGCTGCCCAGCGCCGGGCCCTCGCCCGTGGCCCTTCTATGGGGACCAATCTGCCAGGGGTGGCCCGGCTGGCGGAAAGGGCGTGGTCGTTGCGGTGACGGTCCCCTGGGCGGCCCCTGACCACGACCGCGGGATGCATGCCATCGTTGGTGCCACCCCCGAGGCCGTGGGGGGATGACGCGACCCTCCACCGGGGCACTCACTGGCAGGAGTGCGCAACTCCTCCCAGAATCTCTGACCCGGATCCACCGCTCGTTCCTTCGACTGTGCTCATTCGGGCTAGCTAGGAGGGTCTATCCTTGGGTTTTTTGCGTCGCGTCGGGCGTCGACAGGCCATCCAGACTGCTGCGGCGATCGGAGCCTCCCTAGCAGCTGCCCCCGCACTGGGCATCGTGGGTGTGCCCGCCACCGCCGCCGCCGCTGGGCCAAGCGGCACGCACGGCGTGTTGCAGGTGCCCGTGCAGCTGTACATCGAGGGTATTGCGGTCGACGCCACTAGCACCAAGCTCATTCAACAGTTCTTGGACAAGACGATCAACGCGCGTCTTAAGGGTGTGCGCGCCACGTTCCAGGCGCAGGGGAACGCGAGCGGGGTCGTGTCCGCCATGCTAGCGGGGGCACCCATCCCGTGGGTGGTTAGCAGTTGTTGCACCGACTGGCCGGTCCTGCTGCCGTTCTTAGAGAATCTCAACCCTTACGTCGCCCGCGACAATATCGACGAGCACGCTATCTGGGGAGTCGGCCAATTGGCGCGTTTTCGGCTGCCCAACGGGTTGTATGGTTTTCCAGAGGACGCTGCATCCGACGTCTACCTATACCGCCAGGACATCCTTGACGATCTGGGTTTGGCTTACCCGCAACCGAATTGGACGTGGACCGAGGCCGAGGCGTTGTGGCGTCAGTGCACGGGGAACGTGCATGGCCAGTGGCGCTACGGTACGAACTGCCCGTTTGGACCGACCACCACAGAAGGTCTGCCCACCGTGGTGGCCGGGTACGGCGGCTCCTTTATGGACGCGACGCACACGCAGTGCCTCTTAGACGAACTCGCCTGTATTCGAGCGGGACAGTACTGGTTCCACATGGTGTGGGACAAGGTCGCGACATGGGGCGACGGCAGCCCGAACCCGGCTATCGCTACTGGGCAGTTGGTCTTCAACACGTCAGCGGACCCGACCGTGCTTTATGCGGTGACGCAGCTTGGCAACAAGGTGAAGTGGGACTTCTGTCCCTGGCCGAGTTTCCCGGTGCGATCGGTCGGGAAGCTCCACGATAACTTCTACGCCATGCTCGGCGCTGTCCCCAATAAGGAAATCGCCTGGACACTGCTCAAGTGGATCGCCGTCGAGAAGGAATGGTATCAATTCTACATGCGGTTGGCCCTCACGCCTCCCGCCCGGGCTGATATGATGGAAGAATGGTATGCGGTGCTGCGCTCCACTGCTCCCATCTTGGCCGGAAAGCAGTTGCAGTATTGGGGAGATCCCACACTCAAGGGTGAAGGCGTCTATGACTACGAGTTCTTCCAATATTCTCCCACGCAGGCACAGAACCTCGTGTCGAACGTGTGGCCCAATATCTGGAATCGCAAGACTGGCGTCACGAGTGGCTTTACGCAGATCGCAAAGCAGATTAACGCGCTCGAGATATCAGGTGCGGCAACGGCCAGTGCGCTCGGAGGCATCAAGGCGGGCCTCGCTGGGGTTCGCAACGGTCACTACCCCGAGCCGACGCGCAATGGGGTCGGCTCGGCGTCCACTCCAGCCGGGAGCCTGATCACCGTCCGCGGCCGCTCGGCGACCGTGATCGCTGGCGGTTCCGGCTTCGGCGCCACAGCGGACAGTTGCGTCTTTGCGGGGGTGTCGTTTACCCCGACGCAGGGGGACTTCGTTTGCCGTCTCGACGCTCTGGCCCTCGGGAGTGGACCGCACCTAAGCCAATGGGCCATGGCCGGTCTGATGGCCCGGAACGACCTGAGTACGGTCGCGCCCACGGCGCTTGTCGCGGTCACCGCGGGGGACGGTCTGTGCGTCCTGTCGCGCACCATCCAGACACCGGGCGACATCCTCGGGCCGCCAGTCATCCAATTGGGTGCGCAGGGTTTGCTGCCGCAGAGCGACTTGACCGTCTATCCGGCCGCTGGCACCCGCAGTCTCCTCCGCCGTCCGGTATGGCTACGCTTGAGTCGGCAGGGCGAAAACTGGCGTGCGGCGAGTTCCTTCGATGGGTCCCATTGGACGCCAGCGGGTGCCCCCGTGTCGCTCCAGATGGCAGGATGCTGGATTGGACCCTTTGCGACCGCTAATAACCTCGGTTCCGGAGGCAAGGGTACCGTGTCCGCGTCCTTTTCACTGCTCAGCGCCACGCCGACACAGGACGTGCAGATTGGCCGGGCCTGATGGTCTTGCCCGCTCAGTGGGGTAGTCGGTGAATCGCGGGAGGTGGTCCGTTTGTCCTCGCAACGTGCGGCTGCGCCTGTCACGATCCCGGGATGGACCGTCGGGGGAAATCCGTCCACGGATCCGACGGTTGGGTTGCCGATGCCTTCATGGAAGCTGCCTGGTGACTCATCGTATATGTGGCGTGATGACCACAAGACCTATACGCGCTTTTCGTATCGGATCGAAAGCCAGGGCTTGGCCGACTTCTTCTTTGGCTGCAACGACAAGGGAGCCGGGCACATGTTTCGAATCGACACGCGGGCGAGCGGCAACTTCGCAGGCTTTGCTCTCACCCAGTCGTGGACATCTTGGGGCGCTCCGACAAGTGGCTTCTATGCTCCGCAAGACATATGGATTGCGGTAGTGTTGGAAGCCCGTGGTCCGGTGGTTACGGCGCGGTGCACCTGGATCGGTGGTTTCGCGACCGTGAGTCTGACGGGGTACAAGCCGGCGGGCACCGCGTACGGCTTGCAGGGCGACGGTCTGGGGTCCACTTCATACACATGGATCTCCGGCTTGCAGACGGCGTAATGGCTGGCCGCCGCGCTACCGCCGCCTTGCACCAGCGACAGGAGGTCGGGCAATGGAAGGTGGCGGTAGCGTACCCGTAAGCGTTCAGGGTCGCAGCCAGTAACCGTCGTGCACCAGCCGGTGAGAGATCGGCCGCGCGGACTGCGCGTCCGAGCGCGTAGTCAATCGGACGTCGGGCTTGGGCGACCGGCCCGGCGAAAGCTCCGAGGGCAAAGTCCCCTGCCGCCCGAAAGGGTGGGACTCACCAAGGGGGGCGACCGAGTCACCGGGCCGTAGTATCCCGGCAGAAGTGGGTGCAGGGATGACAGGGGGCCGAGCCCGGCCCTGAAGGGCGAAGGCTGGTATCTCCGGGGAAGAGATGGGCAAACGCACCCGGGGAGCCCTGCGGCGTACGGGTAGCGGCACGGTGACAAGGCACACGACGCAAAGCTGGGAAGGGCTCGCGCCTCGCCAGGAACGTCGGCGAACGGCATGGCGGACCGTATAAGCGACAAGGCGAAGTCGGTCCGTGGGCTCGAGTCCGGCGGATCGGGCCGTAGTAGCGAGGAGGCCGCGGACACTACAACCGCGGCGGAGGAAAGGGCTCGTGGGTGATCCACGGTACGGCGGAGGGCGCCGGCGAGGACACAGAGCCTCGGCAACCGGGTCTGAGGACGCCGCGCCCGTAGCTCGGGGCAAACCGTGACGACGACGGGAGACGTGCGGACGCACTCGATCCGCCGACGGCAAGGCGGCGGCGCCGAACCCGCGGCCCGACACAGAGCGGGGGATCCGCGGTCACCGTAAAGCGCCGACGCACACGGGCAGGCAGCGAGCAGAGTGGTCACTTGAAGCCGTACTGTGGGAAAACCAGACGTACGGAATTTTAGGGGGGAGGCTGGAAACCGGGCATGGCGGCGGAATGCGGCACTCCGGGAACCGAAAGGCCGGAGCAACTGCGACCAAATGCCTAAAGCCTGGGCGCCAGCCTTCTAGTCGGCGGGGGGTAGCACCCGCCTATGGCCCTACCGGTGGTGGTGCGAAGGGGATTGGCATACTACTGGCGGAAGCTCTCTACTTAGCGGACGAGCCCAGACGAGCCGGTCGCGGGATCGACAGCCCCTCGCCTGACTCCAGGTGTGGCTGTGATGACTGGTTCATTAGTCGCTCGTCACCCGGCTGCCCGTGGGTCGGCGGGCCTGGCATCACCCTGAGAAGGGCATGTCGGCCCAAACGCCGCCGCCTGCTGGCGCCACCAGCCGTGCGAGCGCCCCGGATCCGGCGGCGACAGCCGGCTGCGGCCATGCTGGCGGCGCGGTAGACCAAACGCGCCAGGCCGCATCGGAGTGCAGGGTCATCCCCCCGCTCAGGGTGGTCCCGGACAGGCGTGCCAGCATTCCCTGTCCCCGTTGTCCCCCGGTGGCGCGTATCGCCAGCGGGTTGGTACCGAGCCTCAGGTCGGCGGCCACACCCACGGTCTGTACCACTCGCCCGGAGGTACCGGATGCGACCCGGCGGCCGTTGATGTAGGCGGTGAAGCTGGTGTCGGCGGCGACCTGGAGCGTCGTCTGGGCGCTCGCCAGGGCGATGGCCGAGGGGGCCAGGCCGGCCAGGCTGAAACCGCGGGCGAAGTAGACGGTCTGGCCGCTGGCGCCGGAGGCGCCCCAGGTCCAGTCCCCGTGGGTCACCGGGGTCGCGACGACCACGTGCGCCGGTCCCGGGTTGGGCAGCGGGAGCGGGAGCAACGCGTGGCCGTGGCCGTTGGTGACCTCGGGGGCGCCCCAGGCCTGGCCGTTGACGAAGGCCTGCAGCGCGACCCCCGCCAGAGGAGCGCCGCCCGGGCCGGTCGCCGTGACGGTCACCGGCAGGGTGCCACCCTCGGCCATGGACCGCAGCGGCGTGCGGGCCGGTACCGGATAGCCGTGCCGGCCCTGCCGGCGGGGCCGCGGTCTGCCCTCGATCACGGCGCACTGAGCCTCGGAGTCGTCCCGGGCGCGGACCACCGCCCGGAGCCAGCGGTGGAGTTGATCGAGGTCCTCGGTCTGGGACACGGCGCGCTGCACGGTATCCGGCACCGCGTCGAAGCGGGCGGCAAAGGCCTTGGATCCCCCTCGGCGATCGCGTGTACCCGCACGGGACGGAGGCGGCGGGGGCCATGCCATCCGGCGGCCGCGGCCACCAAGCCCCAACCCGCCGTTCCGACGGGGGCACCGTAGGTGATCCCCGTGGCCGCCAGCACCCACGCCAGATGCCCTCCCGGGTGTCGGCCGTGTTCATAGCGCGCGTGGAACCCATCGGCAGTGCGGACACGGGCGTCCTTGCCGCACTGCTGGCCCGCCCCCCCGGCGGCACGCAGCGTGGAGCGGGGGGCCGGCCAGGCCGGCGGCACGGTGCCCGCCACCGCATCTAGCGGCCCTGGTCCGGGACGGGAAGCTGCCGCCGGAGACGGCGCTGCCCCTGGCGATGCTGCCTCTGCTGCGGCGGACGGCGCCGCTGCGGCCGCCGCTGGAGGAGGCCCTGCCGCTCTGGCGGCGGGCCTGGCCGAGGGCTTGTGGGAGCCGACGCGGGTGGCCATGCTGTGTCTCTGCGTATCCGGAGCTGAAGCGGTTGGGTGGCGGATCAGGAGTGGGCACGGGGGTGCTGTTCGGGCTGCCGGTCGTCGGGCAGGAACTCTTTGAAGATCTTATCCATGACGGCGAGTTGCGGCAGGCGGTCCTGGACGTGTTCCTGGTGCGCTTCCACGCGGTCCCGGCGGAGGTGCATCACGCCGTGGAGCAGGCCGGCCGCCTCGCGGTGCTCCGCGCCTGGTATCAGGAAGCCATACGGGCCACCGACGCATCCGCCGCGGCGCGCGCCATCCTCGGTGCGGAGTAGTCGCGCGGCGCTGCCGGCGCACCGCCCCGGCCTGTCCCGGCTGCATCGCCTGACGCCTCCCGCATCCGCGCCTTGGCGCTGCTGGCCGCAACCACGGGACAGCGCCGCCCGTGTCTCCGCATCACGCGCACGGCGCCACCACGCGGTTCCCGGGGACCGCGGTCGGAGCACGCACGCGGCCTGGCGGGGCGCACCAATGGTACGTGTCACGGCATGGCGCGCGCGGGGGGCTACACCGCACGACTGTACGATACCGTGCGCGGGGGGTAACGAGCGCGGGGCGGCACCCCTTGGCACTCCAGCAGAAGGGCGTAACGAGGCGGCGGGCGTGCCCCGTTCGCCGACGGGGAGGCGCTGGGCGGCCTGCCGACGGAGTTCGCGGTGTGGCCCGGCGCCCTGCGGCTGTGGTTGCCTTGGCCCGCGGCGTAAGCAGCGCGGGCGGACACTTTCGGCGCGCGGGGACGGGGGTGGAGGGCATACCCACCGGGGTGAGGCGGATGTTCAGTTGCCGAGTGCTCGCCATCCCACAGACCTCCTGGGAACGCGGATTTCCAGACCCGCCAAGCCCTGTGGGGGTGCCGGCAGGTTTCCCTGGCCTGCCAGGCGAACGGCGTCGGCTGGTGCGTGTGCCGCTGCGGGGCCTTTGGGCTCGTGGCCGCGGGAAAGGGGTCGGCAGAGGGTGTCCCACGGCAACCGCATCCTCCTGACGGGCGGTTTTGGCCGCCTGGGCTCCGAGTTGCGAGCCCTGCTCCCGGGGATCCAGGCCCCGGCGCATACCGCCATGGACATCACCGACCCCGCGTCGGTGGATGCTGCGGTCCGGGCGGCCACCCCGGCGGTGATCGTCCATGCCGCCGCGTACACCGATGTGGCGGGTGCCGAGCGGGATCGGGCGCTCTGCTGGCGCGTGAACGTCGAGGGTACGCGTATCGTCACGCGGGCAGCGCTGGCTGCCGGGGCGCTCCTGGTGCACATCTCCACGGACTACGTCTTCGACGGCCTTCGCGGGGGCTACCGCGAGGAGGACATCCCCGGCCCGGCCATGAACCACTACGCGCTGTCGAAGATCGCGGCCGAGGAGGTCGCGCGCACGGCGCCGCGGCACCTGGTGATCCGGACGAGCTTCCGGCCGCGGGAGTGGCCCTACCCGGTCGCCTTCACGGATGTGTTCACCAGCCAGGACTACGTGGACGTGATCGCGCCGGAGATTGCCCTGGCGGTTCGCCACGCGGCGGAGATCGGCTGGGATACGCTGCACATCGCCACCGAGCGGAAGAGCGTGTTCGATCTGGCACGACGCAGGCGGGCCGACGTGCAGCCCGGATCGAAGACTGGGGCGCGGGTCGCGCTGCCGGACGACATCTCGCTGGATGGTGCGCGCTGGACCGCGTTGCGCACCCGCCTGCTCACCGAGGAGGCATGAGAGAGTTGCCGATTCCGCTCTCGACCGAGGCCGCCGCCGCCCTGAGCTACCAGGCCTACCCCGCGGCCCCGGTGATCGATGGCGTCGCCGTCAGCCGCCTGGCCAAGCATCGCGCCGAGAACGGTTGGTTCATGGAACTGCTGCGCCTGACGGATGGGGTGGTCGAGGGCGCGGCCTTGGCCGCGCGTCAGATCTCGGTCAGCCAGGCCGTCCCGGGGCGCATCAACGCCTTCCACATCCACCCCAAGCGCCCGCAGGCCGAACTCTGGACGGTGATCGCCGGCCAGCTCACCGTATGGCTGGTCGACTGCCGCGCGGGAGCGGCCACGGTCGGGATGCGACGCAAGGTGCTGCTCAGCGGGGAGGAGCCAACTCGCCTGCAGATCCCTCCGGGGGTGGCCCACGGGTATCGCGCCGGCCCAGAGGGGGCGCTGCTGGTGTACGCGGTAAGCGAGCAATTCGACCCCCAGGACCCCAACGAAGGCCGGCTGCCGTGGGACCTCTTTGGCCGGGAACTGTGGGAGGAAGACTGTGGCTGAGTTCAACCGCATCCTCGTGACCGGCGCGGCCGGCTTCATCGGCAGCGGCTACGTTCGCTATGTCGTAGAGCAGCACGCCGCGACCCAACTGGTTGCGTTCGACGCCCTGACCTACGCCGGCAACCCGCAGAACCTGGACGGGCTGGGGGATCGCGTCACCTTCGTGCGGGGGGACATCGCCGACGTCGAGGCGGTGCGGGCGGCGATGGAGGGTGTGGACGCCGTCGTCAACTTCGCGGCCGAGAGCCACGTGGACCGCAGCCTGCAGGACGCCCGGCCCTTCGTGCGGACCAACGTCGAGGGTGTGGCCGTGCTGCTCGACGAGGCACGGCGGGCGCGCGTGCGGCGGTTCCTCCAGGTCTCCACCGACGAGGTCTACGGGGATCTCAGCGGGTCGGACCGGCACTCCCTGGAGACCGACGTGCTCGCGCCGCGCAGCCCATACGCGGCGACCAAGGCCGCGGCCGAGCACCTGGTGCGCAGCTACGGCATCTCGTATGGCATGGACGTGGTCATCACCCGCGGCTCCAATACCTACGGCCCGCGGCAATATCCGGAGAAGATCATCCCGCTCTTCATCACCAACGCCCTGATGGACATGCCCCTGCCGCTCTACGGCCAGGGGACCGCGGTGCGGGACTACCTCTATGTCGACGACCACTGCGCCGGCATCGACACCGTCCTCCACCTGGGGGCTTCCGGCGAGGCGTACAACCTCGGCGCCCGCACGGAGGTGACGGGCGTGGAGGTGGCGCGATCCCTCTTGCGGCACCTCCGCAAGCCGGAGGGCCTCATCCAGTTCGTCGCCGACCGCCCCGGCCACGACTACCGCTACAGCGTGGACCCGGGCCGGGCGGAGGCCCTCGGCTGGGTCCGGCGGGTGGCGTGGGACGAGGGTCTGGCCGCCACCGCGCGTTGGTACGCCGACAACCGCGCCTGGTGGGATGCGGTCCGGGGCTCGGCCGGCTTCCGCGGCTACGTGCAGCGGCACTACGGCCCACGCCTGTCGCAGACGCAGGCCGCCGGGGAGTGAACGGCGAAACGCCACGGCCGACGACGGGACCGGGGAGGTTGCGGCGTTGAAGGGCGTCATTCTCGCGGGGGGGACGGGTTCTCGCCTCTTTCCTTTAACCAAAGTCACCAACAAGCACCTGCTGCCCGTCGGCCGGTATCCCATGATCTACCATCCCGTGGCGAAGCTCGTGGACGCGGGGATCACCGAGATCCTGGTGGTGACCGGCACCGAGCACATGGGCGCGGTGGTCGGCACCCTGGGCAGCGGTCACCCGATCGGCGTGGAGTTCACCTACCGGGTGCAGGACGGGCCGGGTGGCATCGCCGAGGCCCTCGGCTTGGCGCGGTCGTTCGTAGGTGGCGACCGCTGCGTCGTGATCCTGGGAGACAACATCTTCGAGGACAGCATCCGGGAACCCGTGGAGCGCTTCGCCGCCCAACCCGGCGGCGCCCTGGTCCTCCTCAAGGAGGTTCCTGACCCGCAGCGCTATGGTGTCGCCGATCTGCGGGACGGGCGCATCGTCGGCATCGAAGAGAAGCCGGCCCAGCCCAAGAGCGCCTACTGCGTGTCCGGCATCTACATGTACGACGCCGCGGTGATGCGCATCGTCGAAGGCCTCCGCCCTTCGGGCCGAGGGGAACTGGAGATCACCGACGTCAACAACGCCTACCTCCGCCAAGGCGCGCTCCACTACGGCATCCTCCAGGGCTGGTGGACCGACGCCGGCACGCCGCAGTCCCTCGCGCTGGCCAACCGCTTGGCGGCGGACATCCGCTTGGATCTGTTCGAGACGAGCGACCATCATCGGTCCGGTTGACGGCGGCGGGTGGCTGGCAGGCTGGCGGGGACGCGCGATCTGCCACGCCGGGGGCAGCCCCGGCAGCCCCGCCAGGTGGGCGAAGGTGGCCCGGATGTGGAACCCGTGGTCGTGGGATGTCGGCCAATAGCCCGGTCCATGCCCTCGGCCACGAGCAGCCCCGGCAGCCCCGCCTGAGTGCAGGTGCCCCCGTGCCCGGGGAGGGTATATGCGGGCCAGGTGCCCCTGTTAACCGCAGCCAGACGGGCTTGTGCAGGCAGTTGGCCGTGCGCTTGCCGTTGTTGGCCAGGACGCCGCAGGCGCCACCCCGCCAGCGTGGTGGTGGCCGCCGGCATCGATCTGGAACGAACTCGTTGCGCGCTATCGCTGCAGTGGTTACCGCCGGTTGGCAGGGGCACAACTGCGCTATGGCGCACCGGGACGAAGCCCCGAGCCGAGCGGGAGGGATTCCCGCCGCCGAAGGCCCAGTCACCCACGGACGAAGCGTCGAAAGCGCGACCATGGGGGCGCGACCCGCAAGGGCGAAGAGATTGGCCTCGATACATCGTGATCCCTCGGCCCCTTAGCGTACTTCGCGCTGGCGCGAACGCTCAGCGTCTATGCCGAACTCGATGGCTGGATCCGACGCCGCCCGCGGATGTGCCTCTGGAAGCGGTGGAAACGCGTCGGCACGCGGCTCCGCGAACTTCGTGCCCTACGGCTCCCGGAGTGGGTCGCGCGGCAATTCGCCCTCTCTCGCAGGGGCTACTGGCGGATAGCGCCTGGCCCCATGAATGGTGCCCTGGGAGTGGCCTACTGGCGCTCTCAGGGGCTCATCAGCCTAACCGAGCGTTACGAGACCCTTCTGGCTCGTCGATGAATCGCCGGATGCCGAACGGCACGTCCGGTGGTGTGGGAGGAGGGGGGCGCGACGCCCCCTCCTCCCCGATTCCCGCCAAGACGCGAGCGTCCGCAGAGCTGGGCGGGCGCTGCCCGGCCGCCCCCGCGGCTCCCGTGCCCCTCAGGAGCCCTGGTACGTGAAGCGGCCGGCCGGAACCGGCGTGCTGACGGTGGCCCCCGTGGTCACCGTCACGTAAACGGTACCGAACCCAGGGGGACTGGTCGTGGTGATCGCGGTCCCTGCCGCGTTCACCGAGAACGTGAACGCGGGGTTGTTCGCACCGAAGTCTACCCCCGTGGCCCCGGAAAAGCCCGTGCCCCGAATGGTCACCCGCGTGCCCCCGGTCCAGGGCCCTACAGCGGGGGACAGGCGCGTCACCACCGCCGGGGCCATGTAGACACCCGCGCCACGATCCGTGGTCACGAGCGCCGCCTCACCCACCGGACACGCGGGCGCGCGCGTGAAGCGCACCTGGGCGCTGGTCGGCACCGGCTGGGCCAGCAGGTGCGCCCGGTGTCCGTAGGACGGTACGAGGGCCGACACGGCGCCGTTCGCCTCCACCGTCAGCACATGGGCCCCGTTCGCCACTCCAGCCAGTGACAGGGTGTACGAGGATGCGGCCAGGCCGGAGGTCACCACGTGGCCATCCAGCAGCAGGGTGAAGCGGCGGACGGGTGCGCCCGCGGTGGCCCAGGACACGTGCAGCGTGGGGCCGCAAACCACCTGGCCGCGCAGGGGAGCCGCGACCGCCAGGACCGTCGTCTGGGGGTGCGGTTGATGGTAGAGGTGGATCAGCGCCCGGGTGAGGTTGAGGTAGTAGAACCCCCACCCGCCACAACTGGCGTAGCCGCATCCGCTGAGCGAGGTCGGCTCGATGTCGTTGCTCAGGGCCGCGGTGTAGGTGTCCACGTGCGTGCTCGCCGCGCGCGGCTGTCCCGCGAACTCGTTCCACTGGTTGATGAGCAGGAAGTGCGGGCGCACGGTCAGGGCATCGGCGAACTCGCGCACGTAGGTGGCGCCGCCACGGCGTCCCATGGCCTGCGGCCCGGTCCAGCCACCCGAACCGAAGAAGGCCGGCGTCACGGTCAGGGCTTGGGCGGCGCCGCCCTTGCCAGGCGTGGGCACCGGCTGCACGCTGCCGTCCATCCAGGACCAGTACCCGGACTGGGCGTCACTGTTGCTCTGTAGCTGGCTGGCCATCCAGCGCACGGTGAATCCCGATGTGCCCAGGGGTGCGCCAGCCGCCTGCGCGGGGAAGTAGTAGGCCGGGCCGCCACCGTTGAAGATCACGATCAACGGCTTGCCGTGGTCGTAGAGCCAGAGGCCGCGATAGGCGGGGTTTCGCACGTAGTGCTGATCGATCCACTGCATCTCCTGGTTGAGCGCGCCGACCGTGGTGCTGGGCCCGTTGTCCAGACCCAGCAGCAGGGTCACCTGGGGTGTGGGCAGCCCCTGGTGGCGCATGGCGGCGTATGTGTTGAGCAGGGTGGTCGTCGCGTCCACGATCTGCTGGGCCTGCGTGCCGCGCTGGTTCCATGCCGTTTTGCCCCAGAGGTTGTTCGACCAGTCGATGAGCAAGAAGTTCACGTGCGC
Organism: Bacillota bacterium; assembly: GCA_021797775.1. Taxonomy (GTDB): domain Bacteria; phylum Bacillota; class Sulfobacillia; order RBS10-35; family JAJYVN01; genus JAJZZC01. Next base: position 3,185 of record JAJZZC010000098.1, on the reverse strand, counting down.
GCGGTCCAGCCACAGGGCGTGCTGGCGCAGCACCCCCTGGTCAAAGGAGGTGTACGGCCCCAGCAGCGGCATGGCCTCCGCCACCTGCCACGTGTCGTTGGCCGGTGTAAACCATGGCTCATACTCCATGCCTACCAGGTGGTGCGGGTGCGCCGGCACCGTCAGGTGCACCCGCACCACGCTGACCGTCAGCGCGGGCGAACGCAGATCAGACGCGGGCAACGGGGTGCCCGGCGGCAGGACCGCTGGCAACAGGCCCTGGCCGCCCGCGAAGGGCATGTCGGCCCATACGCCGCCGCCTGCTGGCGCCAGCACCCGCGCGGCTGCCCCGGATCCGGCGGCGTCAGCCGGCTGCGGCCATGCTGGCGGCGCCGTGGACCAGACGCGCCAGGCCGCATCCGAGTGCAGGGTCATCCCCCCGCTCAGCGTGGTCACGGCCAGGCGCGCCAGTACTCCCTGTCCCCGTTGCCCCCCGGTGGCGCGTATCGCCAACAGGTTGGTGCCGAGCCGTAGGTAGGCGGCCACATCCACCGTCTGTACCGTTCGCACGGAGGTGCCAGAGGCGACCCGGTGGCCGTTGAGGTAGGCGGTGAAGCTGGCGTCGGCGGCGACCTGCAGCGTTGCTTGGGCGCTCACCAGGGCGATGGCCGACGGGGCCAGGCCGGCCAAACTGAAGGCGCGGGCGAAGTAGCGAATCTGGCCGGGCACGCCCGTGGCCCCCCAGATCCAGTCGCTGCGGGTCACCGGGGACGCCACGACCACGTGTGCCCGTCCGGGGTTGGGCAGCGGCAGTGGGAGCAAGGCCTGGCCCTGGCCATTGGTGACCTCGGGGGCGCCCCAGGCCTGGCCGTTGACGAAGGCCTGGAGCGCGACCCCCGGTAGGGGTGCGCCGCCGGCACCGGTTGCCGTGGCGGTCACCGGCAGGGTACCACCCTCGGCCAGGGACCTCAGCGGCGTCCGTACCCCGATCGCGCGCAGCGCCGGCAGCACCACCGCTGCGGCGGAACCGTCCGCGCCTGCCGGCGAGAGCGTGCGCCCCACGGCACGCCGGGACGCCCTTTGTCTCCCGCCATTCCCCGGCGCCAGCGTCGACCGCGCAGCCGCCAAACGGGCCGGCGCGGGTCCCCCGATCCCGGCCGCCGCCACGTGCCCGACGACCCCGGGCGCCGCCAGGGCGGCCAAGACGCAGACGCCCACCACCGCTGCCGCCGCCAGGCGGCGGCGCATCCGTCGAGACCTGTCCACGTCCGGCGATCCGCTGCCCTGCTCCGCGTTGCACACGTACTCCGCCCCCGCTCCGTTGGCGCGTCCGGTCGCCTGCCGACCCGGCCCGCACCGGCGTTGGGCAGTTCGTCCGCACTGCTCTGGGTCCTCCGTTCCCGCCCAGCCGGTTGGGGCCGCCGCCCAACACGGGGAAGCCACGGGCGCCCGGCGGAGAGGGTGCCTGGGGGCGACGAGCCCAAGCCCGCGGCCGAGGGGGACCGTCCACCGCGCCGTGGCGCGGACCCTCGCCGCGCCCCACGCCGCCCGACCTGCATCTTCGCTTGGGCTTTGACGAGGGCGACGGACGCGGGGGCCTTCGCCGTCCAAGCCGAATCGTGCACCGGGCCGGCAAAGGCCTCCCATGCCGCCTACCGCCGGGTGTGGCAGCTTGCGCCGTTGATCCGAGCGCCCCCGGCGCGTTGACCTGTCACGTGGCCTCCGCCATGGCCTCGCGCACGCTGCCGGACCCGTGCGCCCGCGGCCCACCCGCCGTCGCCGGGCGCTGCCCTGCCGGTGCGCTGCGCCGGGGCGCGCACCGCCGTGCGCCGCCACCGCTGTTTGTCATCGCGCCGTGCAGTGAGGGGGTGTCGGTGGCCATGGTCTGCCACTGCCGAGACCCAGACCACTGTCATCGGCGGATACTTGGCGACTTTCTGAAACAATACGGAGTCACTGTCGTGGAGACCCGCCGGACGAAGGCCCTCCGCTGGTGTAGGCCCTGTGGGCAGGCCATCCGGGGCCCCGGGGTCCCGGCCCCCCGCCGAGGCCCGTCCCCGACGGCCTAGCGAGCGCGCGCTACCGGTTCAGACGGTGAATCCCGGGACGCGCTGCCAGCGGCGCGGCATAGCAAGCACCGCCTGAGAGATCTCCCCGGGTTCAGTGGTCGCCGAGGATGGCCTGCTCCGCCGCGGCGGCGCCCCCCGCCCTGAGGATCGTGCGGCGCCACGCCTTGAGCGCCTCGACGTCCTCGGTCTGGCGCACCCGCTGTTCGACCCCCGGAGGGACGCTGCCAAACAGCACCGCAAAGTCCTCCACCAGGGCCTCGCGCGCTTGGCGCAACTCCCCCTCGGTCCGGCCTTCCGCCCAGCCTTCCTCCCGGCCTATCTCCCGCAGGACCTCAGCAGCTTTGGTCATGTCGGCAACCCCCCGCGGGAGCCCTTTCAGCGCCTCGTCGCCCAGGATCTTGGCGCCGAACCCGCCGACGGCGGCGATGCAGGGCGCAGCGGAAGTCTACCGAGCAGGCGAGGACGACCGCCCTCCCGGGCGGCGAGGGGGCGGACGCCGGCACGGCGCGGGCGACACGGAACACGGGCGGGGCCGTCCATCCTGCCAGCGGGCCGGGTGGAACTCGTGTACGGGCAGAAGTTCAGCTCCCCGCCCGTGGGTTACGCGGCGGCCGTGCGGGCGGCGGTGGCGGCCATCGGCGGCGTGTTGCTGAAATGGGTCAAGTCGAGCCGAAGGGGGGAGGTGCGGTTCAGGCGAGCATGAAGGTCCATCTGGCGCATGGCACGACAGGTCGGGAACCTCTTCAACGCTTCGGTCCGTCTGATCGCGCGAACCAGCCAGTCAGGTCGGTGATCACCTGTTAGGTGCGGACGGACAGGTAGCCAGGGCAGGCCCATGGCCACCTACCGAGTCCGCGGTACCAGTTCGACCGTGAGGCCGGGGACGCGCTGGAAGTCTGCGTCCATAGTCACGACTATGAGGTTGCGCTCCAGCGCGGTGGCCGCGACGAGAGTGTCAATGTCCCCAATCAGTCCGGGGCCGCTCGGCGGACGCATCTGCCGCCGCACCTGCGCATAATACTCCCCTGGTATCTGGTAAGCACTGGAAGCTTCGAGCGCTGGGGTTACTACTTAATTTCCTGGCGGGCTAACCCATGTCATCGCGCTCCACGCGTCGAATGCGGTACCCCATGGACA
>JAJZZC010000387.1 GCA_021797775.1 Bacillota bacterium | reverse complement strand
CGGGGCTGCAGACGCGCTTCGCCTGGAACGGGCTCTGCGGCGTGCGGGGGTATGCGGTGTTCGCCGCACCCGCCACGGCCCACGCAACCCCGGGGGGGCCGCGCTGGCACCTGCTGGCCCGCGTGCGCTTCCCGTACTGGGCGGGGCCGGCCGCCCTGCGGCGGACGCTCTACGCCGTGGCCGCGCTGACCGCGACGGGCCTGCGCGGCCCCCTCTCGGCGCCCCTGCAGGTGCCGGGCAGCTAGTGGTGCGTGGTGTCGGCGATAGCCAGATTTGCTTGCCCAATCTCCATGGGTCCGGACTGGGGGGGCATGTTCATATACGTACAAGGTACATGCTTCCGAGTAGCCCGCCTCTTCGGGCACGCGCATGTGGGTGGACAGATTGCCGCCGGAAGCGCCGGGAGGGGGGCGCTCTTTGAGCCCCGGCCGTCGCCAGGCCGTCGGTGGGTTCAACCACCGGAGTGCGGCAGGGACGTGCCCGCTGGGGTCTCGGTAGGGTGATTTCCGCCTCGTGACGGGTCGAGAGGGACCAGCAGGGACCCTGACGCTTCCCGCTGTCAGGGTCCCTGCTGGCACGGGAGCCCGCCCCGACCCGGAGCTGGTGTCTGCGATGTCCGCCGGCTCGGGGGGCGGCGACGTGGCCGCGGGGTCAGAGCCGGAGGCGGCGCCCGACTCCACGACGGCGCACCTGCTGGCCTTGCGGCGGCGCGGGCGGCGTCAGCGGTTGGGGTCCTGAGGGCCCGGGGGGCGGGGGCGCAGGCCGAGCCCCCGCCGCGTGGTCGGGTCCCGCGTGCACGGAAGCCGCGGCGGCGGTCAGCCGGACCGCGAGGTAGCGCGGTTGACCCGCGCCGGCCGAGGCCCGGGCCCTGCTGGCGCGGATCGTCCGCATCCCCGACCACCGCTTCTGCCCCGAGACGCTCCCGCCGACCGAAGCCGCCATGCTCGGCGCCCTGGGCGTCGCCGGGCACCGGCAGGTCGGGGACGCGTACCTGCTGGGGCTTTGCGGTTTGTAACGATTTGTCCAGTAGGCCCACTTTAGTCCGTCGCGGCGCCTGCGTGTTCAGGGGGGGCGGCGCGACCTCTGGCACTACAGGCGGTGGTCCGTTGGCTGACGACCTACGAGCAGCAGGTGCCCGGGCCCCACAGTCCGGTGCGGGACGCGTATCCCGGAACGGCTTGCCGTGCAAGGCCTGCGTACCGCCAACCCGCACACGGGCGACGCTGCTGGCGGTCCCCCCCCGTGTTCGGCTCGGCTCGCAGGTGCGCGCGGCGCGGGTAGGGCGCACTGGGAGCGGTCCTGCCGGCCCGGCCGCCGGGCAAAGGCGTGTGCCGGGGCTCCGCGGGGGCCGGCCGGAACGTGCCACGGCTCCCTGGCTTGCGCGTCCGGCTGGCGCATTATCCTGACTTTCGCAAAGGGGCGGCCGGTCGCCTGGGTGCCCAGGGGCCGGCCCCTCGCCACGCCCTCACCCGCTCGCGTCGCGGGGTTCTTCTGCGCAGCGGCGCCCGCCTGACACTGCGAGATTCAGGATTATACTCGGCGGTGGATGGGACGACCGGGGCCGGCCGAGCGGCCCAGGGGCGGAGCGGGCTCCCGCGGCCCGCGGCCGGCAGTTCCGGTGGGCGGCGCCGATGGCCCATCCCGGCGGAATCCCGTGCTGCAAGGGTGCCACGCACCCCCCGCCGCTGCCGCGGGGTGCGTGGGGTCCCCAAGCGACCCGCGCGGGCGGGCCTGCCGCTCGAGGCGTTGTGTGCGCGCTTTGCCGCGGGGGGAGCCTCGTTCCCGGGCTCTCGGGTCCCTCGCTCCATGGGTCTCTGACGACTGTCATACAAGGGGGGAGCGCCTCGTATCGGCGGCACGCCGGGGGCGTGGGTAGCGGCCGCCCGGTCCGGCGGCCGGGTGGCCATCCGAGCCCCGGCCGTGGGGCCGCGCCGGTGCGCGCAATCGGGGCTGCCCCCTTCCCGGGAACGGTCAGGTCCGGGCGCCCGCGGTCCCCGGGCGGGGTTCCCGCTGTTCCGTCCCGGCGCCGGACGGCGCCGCATGCACGGTGTGTAGGGAGATGTGGCGTCGTGCGCCGCCTGCTGCTCGTCTGCGCCGGTATCGCGGCGGTGGTGACGGCATGGACGGTCGCTGCGTTTGTGCAGACCGCCCACGCGGAACTGGCCACGATCCCGGCCCGCGTCCGCCGCGCGTTGCGCGCCGAGCGTAGCCCCTTCGTCCGCCTCTCGCAGATTTCGCCCTGGCTGCCCTTGGCCGCGGTGGCCGTGGAGGACCGTTCCTTCTGGACCAACCCCGGCGTCAGCCTGGAGGGCATCGCCCGTGCGGCGCTGGTCGACGTCGCCAGCGCCGCCTTTGCGCAGGGCGGGAGCACCATCACGCAAGAGTTGGTGCGCGATCAGTTGCTCGGCTATAGGAAGAGCCTGATCCGCAAGGCGCGCGAGGCCGCCTATGCCCTCCTGCTCACGCGCATGCTTCCCAAGCGGGAGATCCTCACCCTCTACCTGAATGAGGTCAATTACGGCAACGGGGCCTTCGGCGCCTACGCGGCGAGCGAGGCCTACTTCGGTGTGCCGCCGCGTCGTCTCACGCTGGCGCAGAGCGCGCTGCTCGCCGGGCTCCCCCAAGACCCCGCGGGCTTGGACCCCTTCCAGCACCCCGCGGCGGCGACGACCCGGCGCGCCGAGGTGCTGCGGGCCCTGGCCGCGGTGGGGGACATCTCGCGCCAGCGGGCGGCCGCCATCGCGCGGTTGCCCCTAGGGCTCTCCCCCGCCGCACCGGCGGCCTGATGGGGGGGGAGTCGGGCCAGAGAGAGGGCTCTCCCCACCCCCCCGGCGCGGCCGCGGGCGGATCCCGGCCCATCCAGGCCCCAGCGGGCGTGGCCTTTAATCCTACCGTTCCCCTTCTCATAGTCATTTGTTTCCAACCGCCGCAGCGGCCGGTTTCCGACTCGAAGGTTCCTGCTTCACAGCGACCGGTTTCACCAGGCCGTTCTCCTGGCCAGAGCCTCCCGCTCCA
>JAJZZC010000386.1 GCA_021797775.1 Bacillota bacterium | reverse complement strand
GTCCGCCGGGGCCCCGCGGGGGGCGCGGTCGGCCGGACGGGTGCGCGCGGGGGGCCGGCGGCCGCTCGGCCGCGAGCCGTCGGGCAGAAGACCATGAGGAAGAACGGTGAGACGTTGGCCGATGCATCCGACCCCGCGGCGGGCGCCGGGGATGCGCGCGCGCGCGTTGCGCCGGTCAAGGAGTTGCTCGTGGGGCGCTACGCGGAGGTGGCGCTGAAGGGCGGCAACCGTCCGGCCTTTGAGCGAGCGCTCGTCCGCCGCGCGCGCCAGGTGCTCCCGGCCGGTTGCGCGGTGCGCGTCGCCGGCGGGCGGTTGGAGGTGCGCTTGGCCGCCGGCGTGGAGCCCGAGGCAGGCATGGATGCCTTGGCGCGCTGCTTCGGGCTGGTCTCCGTCCGGCGCACGCTGCGCTTGGCCTGCCCGCACGAGCCCGCGCAACTGGCGGCCATCTGCGTGGACGTGGCGCTCCAGGCCGAGCGCACCGGGGCGCGCAGTTTCAAGATCGCGGCGCGCCGCGCCGACAAGGGCTACCCGCTGACCTCGCTCGAGTTGAACCGGATCCTCGGGGCGGCCGTAGCCGCGGCGAGTGGGCTTACGGTCGACGTGCACCGGCCGGACCTGACGATCGAGGTGGACGCGCGGGTGGACGGGGTGTACCTGGGGTGGGTGGCGCGGCCGGGGCCGGGAGGGCTGCCCACCGGTACGGCGGGGCGCGCGCTGGTGCTGCTCTCGGGCGGGATCGACAGCCCCGTCGCCGGGTACCTGGCGGCCAAGCGCGGCCTCTGGCTCTCCGCCGTCTACTTCCACACCCCTCCCTACACGGGCGAAGGGGCGCGCTTCAAGGTCGTCGACCTGGCGCGCCGCCTCGCGGCCTTCGCCTCGCCGGTGCGCCTCTGGATCGGCGCGTTCACCGAGGTGCAGTTGGCGATCCAGGACGCCGTGCCGGAGCCGCTGCGCACCCTGGTGGTACGCCGCATGATGCTGCGTGTGGCGGAGAGCCTCTGCCTGCGCGAGCGCGCGGGCGCGCTGATCACCGGCGACAGCCTGGGCCAAGTGGCGAGCCAGACCCTGGAGGCCCTGTCGGCCGTGGGTGAGGTCGTCACCCTGCCGTTGCTGCGCCCGCTGGTGGCGATGGACAAGACGGAGATCATCGAGATGGCCCGCCGCATCGGCACCTATGACGTCTCGATCCGGCCCTTTGACGACTGCTGTGCGCTGTTCGCGTCACGGCACCCCCGCACCCGGCCGACGCGGGAGGAGGTGCGGGCCGCCGAGGGACGCCTCGATGTCGCCGCGCTGGTGGCGGGCGCCGTGGCGCGCAGTGAGCGCCTCCGGGTGGAGGAGGGCGGCGCCGTGCCGGATCCGGTGGGCGGGGGGGCGGGGACCCGCGCGGCTCCAGGGGTGGGGGAGGGGTGAGCGCGGCGACTGCCTCTGTCCGGAGTTTCGCCCCAGGATCCGAGAGAGCAACAGGCCCAAGGCCGTTCTGGTCCGGGAGTGTAGTGAACCGCTCAGGCGGCGGGCGTCGCCCGCCAGAGAAGGCGCCGCGTCACAAACCGGGGTCGCACGGCTGGCGACCTGACCATGCCGGGACAAAGCACCGGCCCCGGCGGTGCTCGGGATGGAATGTGCGGCAAGTGCGGGGCCAACGGCGATCGGGACTACATGGCGGTGTTGAACATCAGGGCGGAGTACCTTGCGGAGCAGGCGGCTCGGCGCCAGGCCGAGCACGCCAAGAAGCCTGGGCGCAGGCTGGCGCAAGCCGCATCCGCCCACCGACAGGGCGTGTCCTCGGCTTGCCTCCATCCAGGCACCTCCGGACACCAGCTTCGCTTCGCTCGCGTCATCCAGACCCTATAGGGGCGCGTCAGTGGCGAGGCCGTTCACGTCAGGGAATGCGTGGTTCCCGATCCTGTCGGGGGGACATGGGCGGCGGCGGGAAAAGCAAGGCTACCGGCAGTGGCTGCGCCCTGGTGGTCGACTGTGCGGCTCCCGCTTTGGCTGGTTCTAGATGGACCCGCGGGAGGGGGTCGCTTGGGGGAGAAGGGGTGGAGCCCGGTGGGACTGGTGGAAGTGGGCGTTCGTCCTAGACATACGAACGGGTGCCTGCGGCGGCGATAGCGAACAATTGCTCGCGTGTGGCCGTTTGGATTGACGAGCGTCCCTGTCCTTGGTGATAGTGGAGAACTCATGATCAGGCAGTCCCCGCGTTTCCCTTTGCGGCGCCTAGTACTACCTTCCGCAGTGCCTGATCCTAGGATGCGCCGCTGCCGTCTTGGCGTCGTTGACATCGCTGGTCTCTGTCGTGTCTCCACGCACGGTTGACCCGAAAGCGAAGGCGGCGGTACAACCGTGCGCCTGAAACTCCTGAGTCATTTCCTCAAATGAGATCCCAGTGCGCGCCAGCCATCGTTCGATGTGCGCGGGCCGAGGCGTCTCGGGCGTCTCCACCGCAGGCCATCCCCCGTATCGAAGGATAACACAGGATCAGGCGCCCGCGCGCCAGGTCTCAACGCCGCTAGCAAGGTCCACCACCGCGAATCCGCCCGTGCTGGTCGGCGGCGTCAGATGCTCTTCCAGGATCACCGGCCGCTCTCCTGGGTCCCCGCCCGCAGTGCGGTCGACCGCCACCACAGCGCCCCCGCGCGGCCGCTGCGGTGCCAGCGGGAGCAGTGGGCCATCCCCCTGCGCGGCCAACGCGGAGATGAACACCACGGTTTCCGGCTGCCGTTCCACGACCTGGAGATCATTCTGCAGATAGTGCTGGGGGACCTGGAGGGCAGGATCCTCAACGACCTGCCGGAGTTTGCGGTCCTGCAGCCGAGCACAGAGAATCTGGCCCGCCTCCCGCTCGGCCGTAGCGCCCGCGCGGCTGACCGCACACGCGGCGCGGCTGCACAGCCTGGCGATCTGGGAGTCCCCCACCAAGGGCGTTAGGCTCATGATGCAGGACCAAGACGCCCCCTCGCCGCCGCTGCCGGCGTCCCCGCCCGAGGCCGGGGGCGGCGCACCGGCGGCGGGGGG
>JAJZZC010000385.1 GCA_021797775.1 Bacillota bacterium | reverse complement strand
CCCTTCGCCCTTGCGGGCTACGGCCTGGTCGTCGCGCTGTCTACGCTTCGTCGCCGGCCTCGCGGCCGGCCACACAAGACTCGCTTCGCCGTGGCTGGCTGGGCCTTCGGCGGCGGGAATCCCACCCGCTCGCATCGGTCGGCTTCGTCTCGGCGCACCGAAAGTCAGGTTCAACGCGATGGCCGCACGGGTCGCGGCCCTAGACGAGCAGCGCCGCGCCTTCGTCGCCGACGCCGCCCATGAACTGCACACCCCGCTGGCGGCCCTGCAGGCGCTGGCCGAGGGCAAGATCAACCCGGAGGCGGCGGAGAAGCTCCTCACGGCCCTGGAGCCGGCCGATCCGCCGATTCCCCCGCCCCCGCCCGGAGCGCGAGGGCCTCGGCACTTCGGGCCGTTCCCTCTGGCGCAGCGGCTCCACATCCATGTGCGCAGCGAAGACGGCGACGAGGTGGACCTCGCCTGGCCCCTCGGGGGCCTGAAATCCGTGGGAGGCGTGCTCCCGAGCAGGGCGCGCGATGTCGTGGCCGACAAGTGTGGCGTCGACCTCGCTGCTTTGGGGGAGGCGGACATGGGGGCGATGCCCCAGCCTGGCGAGTTGCTCTCCGTCCGGCCGCGATCGAGGCCTCCACCGCAGGACCGCAGCAGGGGATGCGCCTGCGCGACAGTGCGAGCGGCGAGGCGCTGCCAGAATGTCCGGGGCCGCTCGCAGTCGGTGGTAGGGCTGGGAGGCCAAGGTGTGGAAGGACGGCGTACACTCGGGAAAAGGCGCCTGGCCGTTTGCTCGGTGGTGGTGTCAAGGACTCGCTCGCAGTCGGGCCTGAACGCGACACGGACACAGGGGCTATCCGCTGCCATCGCAGGAACCAACTCGGACACCGGGGGGTCGCAACACCGACACCGGCGGCCGCTTCCTCTTCGGCCGACTCGGTCGCGAGAGCCCACTCGGGCGTCGGCGGTCGCGGCACCCAGGGCGCCGGCCCGTGATCGCTGGAGATCCTGCGCAGCTTGGCGTCGGCGGTCGCAGGGGCGGCTCAGACATCGGGCGTAGCAACAGTCACGAGGCCCACGGCTAAAGCCGGGGCCTCCGCGCTGGGGCCTCGGTGGATGCGGGGGCTACCACCAAATTCGCCGCAACACCCAAGGCACGGTTGGCGTCCCCTGGCTCCACCCTTCCGCCACCCCACGCTACGCGCCGGCCCACACCGACCCACCTGGCGGCGAGAAAAAGCGCCCCCGCGGCCGCCATCGCTTGAGGCGGCGCCGGTGCCATCTGGTAGGCCGCCCTACCCACGAACCCCCGCAGGGAGACCTCCGGGGTGGCCTCTCGTGTCTCGACCCGTCCGTCCACCTCGATCACGTAGGCGTTGTCCTCGGGGACCCACGGTAACTCCGTGTCCGAGAACACCCGCCAGGTGTGCCGGGCGGAGTGCAATAGTGCCCCGGCGTCTGGCGCGCAGGCTACGATGCCGCGGTGCATGAAGGACAGAGGGGAGACGTGCAGGAGTTCGACCGGCTGGCCCACTCGGGCGCCGAGTTCCAGCAGCCGGGCCCAGGTCGTGGCGGCGGTCACCCGTACGTCGGCGACGGTTACCGACGGGTTCAGCGGGCGGCCATGCATCCCGAGCACCCGGGCCAGGCACCCGTCGTCGAGGACGGTGACGGCCGCGGTCGCTCGGGCACCGCCGTCGGCGACCGTGACAGCCCCAAGCCGGAACGGCGGAAGCCCCGACGCATTGTGCGCGACATCAGCGGTGCGGACCCCGGTGCAGGCGTTGTAGAGGCTCCCGACCACGTCTTGCACGACGGACTCGGGTCTACGGTTGGCGGCCGGCTTGGTCGCCAGGGTGAACCGCACGACGGTGATCACAGGCGGTCGTCCTGCCCGAGGACGGGGACGAGGCAGGGCTCCAGCACGGGCGCGTACCACGCCGGCACGCCCCCGCGGCCAGGCGCCGAGGCGACGGCGAAGGTGCCGGGGTCCAGGTGGTCCGCGTCGATGCTCCACGCGGCGAGCAACCGCAGCGGCACGGGCCGCGTCAGCCGCCGGCCCTGGAAAAGCACGCCGTTCTCCGGTGGCGCCGGCCGGATCTCCGTCCGGGTGACCGCGCCGAACCCAGCGCCCCGCTTGGCGCCGACGCTGAGCAGGTCGCCCAGCATGTCCTCCACGACGTCGCGGTCGCCGACGCACCACCAGACCCAGGTCGTCGCCGTCACGACGCGCAGGGTGGTCGCACGCGACAGGTAGGGGCCGAAGTCGCTGCGCCAGGCCAGGGGGCGAGACCACGGGATCAGGGCGTCGAAGTCGGGCTTGCGGGGCAGCACGCGCTGGTCCCAAACGTAGGCGCCGACCGGCCAGAGCGCGCTGGCCAGCGGCACGCCATCCCGCAGTTGAATGCCGGGCACGGGCACGGTCTTGCGCCACGTGTCCGGGAGCGGGGGATAGGTCGTCCCGTCGCGCCGGGCAGCGAGCGCCGCCAGCACCTGGTCCAGGCACGGCCCGTGCGGGGATCCGCCGAGCACCACCGGCGCGCCAACCGAGACCCGGATCTCCAGGCCCTCCACCAGAGCCGCACCACCCTCCGCTACGGGGCCGCCTGGAAGACGGGCACGAGCTTGCCGGAGGAGAGGTAGCGGCGGATCTCGTCGCCGTGGGCCTGCAGGTAGGTGTCGTAGGCTTCCGTGTCGGGCGCGACGGGGGAGAGGTCGATCGCCAGGCGCACCAGACCCAGGCCCCGGTTGGCGCCCCCGCCGAGGAAGACCTCGCGCACGCCGTCGGCGCCGGCGGGGAAGGCCAGGTCGAAGGCCTTGCGCAGGGCGGCGCGCTCGACGTCGTTCGCCTGTGCGTCCACCGCGACCCAGCCGCCGAAGGTGACGCCGGCGGCGACCACCTCGGCGCCGTAGGGCAGGGATTCGCGGATGCCGCCCTCACCCTCGGCCACGCTCTGGTCCGCCAGCTTGAGGGCGGCGCGCAGGTCCGCGCTCAACCGCTCGATGCGGTCGCGCCCGTAGACTTCCTCGAGGAGA
>JAJZZC010000384.1 GCA_021797775.1 Bacillota bacterium | reverse complement strand
CGCCAGTATGCGGCTTGCGCGCGCACATCGAGCAGGATCGGGGGGAGCAGTCCAGGGAAGCCCGGATCCCGCCGGGCCAGGGCATAGCGCCACTGCGCATAGCGCACCACGGCCTGCAGGGCGGCGGATCTGGCGGCGGGAGGAGCAGGCGCCGGCTGCCAGTCCCGGCCGCCGTCGGCGCTCGTATAGACCACCGTGCGGTTCGTTCCAAAGCCCGCGGTCAGCACACACGCGCTCGCCGAGAAGCAGTGGGGCAGTTCTGGCTGCGGTGGGCCGTAGGGCTGCAGCGCCGCAGGCACCGGCAGTTGCACGGGAATCCAGATGTGGCCCCCGTCTCGGGTGGCGTAGAGCCACCACCGGACGGAGCCGCCGGCCGCCGCGCTGGCCCCCAGCGTCCACCCCACGCGGCTGTTGGCGAAGGACAGCGTGACGGCGCCGGTGTCGCTGGCCGGCAGGCCGCCGCCGCCCACCGCCGCGCCGGGGACCGTGTCCGCCCGCAGCGTCCACCGCCGGCCGCCGTCCGTTGTGCTGTACAGGGCGTACCCCTTGCGTCCCGAGCTGGACACCCACCCGTCCTGCCCGTTGGCGAACCAGGCGAGGTCATAGGCCCGTGCTGCCCCTGGCAGCGCCGCGGTACGCCACGTGCGGCCGCCGTCCACGGTGATGGCGAGCAGCACCGCGGTGTTAGGCAGGGTGGAGGTACCGGGCTCCTCTGTCACCACCGCCGTGTCGGGTCCCAGCACCTGCATGAATCCGGTGTAGTGCGGCCGCGGCGCCGGGGGCGGGCTGACGTCCGTCCAGTGGGCGCCCCCGTCGGTGGTGCGCAGCACCAGGCTGCTGCCCGCCGTCGCCCAGCCCACCGCGGGCGTCGCCATCTGGACATCCTCCAGGCCCAGGCCCTACGCGCCGCCTCGGGCCGCCGGCCCAGGGGCCCCGGCAGCCGGCACCGGCACCGCCTCGAGGCGGAAGGGTCCCGGCCCGGGCTGCGGGTCCGCGCGGTTGTAGACGCCCATGGCCACCCCCTCCTCGCGCCAGAGCCGGGTGCCACCGGCGCTGGGCCCGAGGACGTAGCCCAGCTGGCCGCGCAGCAGCACCTGGGCGCCCCCGCTCGCCGTCACGCGCTCCAGGGCGTACACGGGCGGCGCGCCCACACTGAGTTGGTCCAGCACCAACGCGGCATGACCGCCGTCCATCGGGGCGATCCAGCGCACGCGGGCGTCCTGCAGACGCACCACCGCCGCCTGGCTCGGGGCGCCCCGGTTCCAGAGGTAGAGCCCGCTGCGGTCCGCCACGGCCAGGGTGGGCCCGTGCAGCCAGGCCAGTGTTCCGGTGAGCGGGGCGAGCGACAGGACCCCCGTCTCGGCGGTGCCGCTCGGGAGCGTGAAGACCTGTACCGCGCCGCCGGAGGCGACTGCCACAGACGAGACGCCGGGCGCCACGGCGAAGGCGGCGCCCGGCAGCGGAGGAACGGCGTGTACCGCCAAGCGCGTCGCCGTGGCCGGGTGGACCGGTCCCTGGGCGGGGATCTGGAGGACCTCGACCGCCCAGGCAGTCCACGACCCGGTGGGTCCGCCGGTGATTGGCGCCGGCAGGGGCGGCAGCGGGCAGATCCAGGCCACGGCGCCCGGCAGGGCTCGCAGCCCGCCGAGCTGTGTCGACTCTTGCTGGCCGCCGGACCCGGCGCACGCTGGCAGGGCGACCCATGCGCCCGAGGCCGCGTCGGTGAGGAAGTATTGCGAGGTGCCGCGGCGCGGGGGGCTGGCCGACGCGATCCAGCTCGTGCCGGGGACCCAGGCGACGTCGCTGGCCGCCCGCGCGGGGATCTCGGCCGTCACGCGCCCGTCCTCCACGACATCCGCCGTGCCGTTGGCGAGCGTGAGGGCCAGGTCGCCTGGCCGCGGGCCGGCGGAGAGGGCCGTGACCAGGGAGGGGAAGCGCATTGCTTCCACCGCGCGCACCCCGGGGGGGACGGGCGCCGCCGTCGAGGCGGCCCAGGCGGAACCCGGGGTGGCAGGGGCCAGGCCGGCCGCGACCGTGGTCGCAGCCAACAGGGCCCGCAGCCTGCGCTGGGCCACACCCGCTGTCATGGCGCTCCCTCCGCGGTGAGAGCGCCAGCGAGCGTGATCGCCTCGGTGTACGTCTGGCTGCCGGTCAGCGCCGGCGTGCCCGGGAGGCGCTCGCGCCGCGCGCGGCCGCCGGAGGTGTACGCGGCAACGGGCAGCGGCGTCACCAGTTGCGCGTCGTACACGCCGGGGGGCACCGGCTGGCCGCTGCTGTCGCGCCCGTCCCAGGTGAAGCGCAGCTGGACCCGCCCGCCGACCCGCCGCAGTGCGGGCAGCGTGCCCTGCCAGACCGCCGGGCCGCCGCCGTCGAGCCACTGCGTGGCGCCGCCCGGCCCGGCGACGGCCTCGGCCATGACCATGCGCACCCGCCGGCGCAACGGCCGCGTGAGGGCCAGCGGGGTGGACGACTGGAGGTCGACCCGCAGCGGCACGGGCTGACCTGCGGTGCCTTGGACGGGCGGGCCCATCCCGACCGCCACCGGCCTGCCGTGCCAGCCCGCGGCGGGCGCGGCGGCTGCCCAGGTTCCCGCCACCGCCACGGGGGCGACGGCCTGGGGCGGGGCGTAGCTGCCCAGGGGCGGCGGCACGGCGGCGACCTGGGCGGTTTGCGCCTCCCGCCAGCGCCGCCCGCCGTCGGTGGTCACCATGCGCCTCCCGTTGAACCAGGCGCTGGCGTCCCGCGGAGTGGTGAAGAGCGGGGGGGCGCTCAGCCACGCGGGGAAGCTGAACAGGGTGGCCCAGCGCGCGCCGCCGTCCGTGGTCAGCGACAGGCGCAAGCCGTCGGACACGACGGCCGTGTCAGGCGACAGGGGCTCGACCGTGACGCCCGACGGGGTCGCGGTCTCCATCGTTTCATCCTGACTTTCGCAAAGGGGCGGCCGGTCGCCTTGGTGCCCAGGGGCCGGCCCCTCGCCACGACTTCACCCGCTGCCGTCACGGGGTCCGTCTGCGCCAGCGGCGTCCGCCTGACACTGCGATATTCA
>JAJZZC010000097.1 GCA_021797775.1 Bacillota bacterium | reverse complement strand
CACTCCCAGTCCCTGGTGGGTCAATTCCGTGACCCCGCCAGCCGACCAAATCGGCTCGGAGGGGGTGGGTCAATTACGTGACGCGATCCCCGCCTTCGGTGGGTCAATTACGTGACCGCTGACACTTGCTATACTCTGCCAAAGCTCTCCATTCCGCCCAGCCAATCAGCTATCCGTCACCCCAGGTCAGTGGGGCTGGGACACCACCCACCAATGCGCCACACCTCGTCCAAACGGAACCTCGCGGCATTTACGCCGTCCGCGGCGCAGGCAGTGGTGTTTTCGGCCCGTCGGATGCTGGAACGTTCGCCTGTGCGCCCTATACCTCCAGCATAGGCGAATTCACATGCCGCGTGACACGCATCGTCGCGCTCAAAGGAGCTGCCGTGAGCAACGGTGCCCGGATTGGGTTGATGGCGCGCGAAACCTTGGGTGCGTCCTCCACTCAGATCGGCCTTCTGATTTCCGCTGGCAAAGGCGTGCATTATGAAGGACGCACTCTGGCGTACAGCAACATCATGGACCAGGGAGACCCGCGAGAAGCATGGGCGAATCAACAAGGCCTTCTTCCTGCCAGCGTTCTTTTTGGCTCTCCTTCTGACCAAGCGAATTATCTGGTGCGTCCCGTGTGGCTCCGTCTCCGGCTCACCGTCGCCACATGGACCGCGTACACATCCTTAGACGGCACTCACTGGGCGGAGGCAGGCGGACCCATCCACGTGGGATGGGTCGGTTCTTGGGTGGGCCTGTTTGTCAGCTCTCACAATGCCGGGCAGCCGATTACCGCGGCCTTTGACCATGTCAGTGGTTTCACTCCCATCCGGTTCATACAGGTGGGTCAATTCTGAGATGGCCCGAACGGAACCGCTGCAGCGTTCGGTGCCTCACTGCAACTGGCCCGCAGTGACGGGTCCTGCCGAGGCACCGAAGGCCCCCCCCCAACCTGAACACGTCACTCCACCGGCGGCGCGGTGGAGTCGGCCACCAGGAACGACGGCCCACTGACCTGCCCGGCAAGGAGGACCGGGCAGTTGGCCACCAATGCGATCATGGTGTGGCCGGACGTTGACATGGCGGTCGATCGAACCCCGCTAATCCCTTCGGCCAAGCCGGGGGGTAGCGCCTTCCGTCTTACGGCCGACGGGCCCGCCACGGCGGTGCACGGCACCAAGAGGCACACGCTGGCGGACGCCTCGTTCTTCGCGAGAGGGTCAGGCGCGCACCCTGCGGAGGACGCTAGAGGGCCTCGATGGAGACGGCACAGGCCCTGGCGCCATCGTGGCCCCCTTGCGGTGGCCTACCCTGGACGCGGCTCACAGCCGCCTTTCCAACTCGATCTCGTCGTGCAGCGGGATACCGAAGCAGCCCACGGACGGGATCACCGGCTTTCGCCGGCGCGCCGCGTCGACGGCACCCACGTGGACGGCGGCCAGGCGGTAGCCACGACGCTGATAGAACCGCAGGGCATCGAGGTTGTCGTTGCCGGTCACCAGCCACACCCGGCGGATGCCTGCGGCGCGCATGGCCCCCTCCAGGGTGGCGAGCAGGGCGCTACCCACCCCGCGGCCCGGCTCCAGCGCGTTAATGCTGAGCAGTTCGCAGCTCGCGGCCTCCCTCTGCAGCCGGTACGTGAGGGCGCCGATTCGGCGCCCGTCCTCCCACGCCAGCAGCGCGGCCGCCTCTTCCATCCCGTGCGCCACGCCCCGGCTCACCATGACCGCGCCACCCCACTCGGCGCGCCAGAGGTCAGCCAACCAGGCGCGGTCCGCCTCGCACCCCGCGGCCGCGACCGCGAAGGCGGGGACCGGGCCGGCCGTCGCCGCGTCCCCCTGGGTGCCCGCCCCGCCCACCATCTGCCGTCGTGAGCGTGCGGTCAACGGCAGCGGGGCCGCCATCGGCCCGGCTGCCTCCACGTCGCCCAGGTTCCCGTGGGACTTGGTCGACTGGCTTGATCCGAAGTACACGATGAAGTACTCGCCTTCGTCCACCATGCGCGCCGACTGATACAGGCGGTGCGCGACAAGGCGACTCCGGCCGGACTCCAGGGTGACGCTCCAGCAGCCGCGCTCCTTGGCCAGCGCGATGCCGCGCGTGAGCAGTGCCCTCCCGACGCCCTTGCCTCGGTGCGCCGGGGTAACGATGATATCGGGGATCCAGGCCTGCAACTGCGTACGGTTCAGCCGTTCCCGGAATTCCAGGGACATGAAACCGATCACACTGCCGTCGATCTCCGCCACCAGCGACATCGTATCGCTCCGGGCGAGGTGCCGCGCGTAGACAGCCAGGGCGGCGTCCTCGCTGTCGGCGGTCAGTGGGGGGCGTCCCAATTCCGCGAGCAACGCCGCGACCGCCGCAAAGTCCGCGGGACGGGCGGGCCGGACCGCCGGTTCCCCCATGCCGTCCCTCGCTCCTCCCTGCCGGGCCCGCCGCCGCGGCCGGCACCCCGTGCCCTCGCTTGCCTTCGGCGCATCATCGCATGCCGGCACCAGCGACGCCATGGCTCGGCGTAAGACCCCGCCGGCGAGGGCCAGCGGCCAACGCCGCACGGCTCGGTGGATACGTCTGTTCAGAGCACCTTGACAAACAGCACGCGGACCCCGCCCGATCCGTCGTAGTCGCGGTGGACCGGCAGGCCATCGACCGTCCCGTCGCCGGGCACGATGGTGAACCCGAGGCGGGTGTGAAAAGCGAGCGAATCCCGGTTAACCGGCGCGGTCACGCAGCGGACGACGGACCGGCCGCAGCACCCCGCGGCCTCAAAGAAGCGCGTGTGCAGCGCGCGCCCGACGCCCAGCCCGCGCTGCTCTGGATGGACCCCGGCAAAGTGGACGTACGCCTCGTCAGGGAACGTCTGCGAGAGGAAGCCGCAGAGGAACCCCCCACTGCGGGCGGACGCCGACGCGTTTGCCGGGCGCATCCTGGCGCGCTTCTACGAGGTCTGCTGCGGGGCCGTGCGCGCGCTGGACCCCGACCGCTTGTTGCTCGGGGCGCGCTTCTACAGCGTCACCATGCCGGAGCCCTACCTGCGCGCGTGCAGCGCCTTCGGCGTGGTCTCCTTCGACTGCTACCAGCGTGTGCCCCCGGCCGGGGCGGTGGCGCGCCTGGCGGCGCTGACCGGCCGGCCCGCGCTCATCGGCGAGTTCCACTTCGGCGTGTGCGGGCGGGGGATGAGCGGGGCGCTGATCACAGTACCGGACGACGCGGCGCGCGGAGAGGCGTACGCCGCCTTCATCCGGGCGGCAGTGGCCGACCCGGGGCTGGTGGGGGCGCACTGGTTCCAGTGGGTCGATGAGCCGGTGACGGGGCGGGACGACGGCGAGGACTACAATATCGGTCTGGTGGATGTGACGGACGTGCCGTACGTAGGGCTGCTCGCTGGGGCGGAGCGGGTGCACCGGGAGCTGTATCGGGTGCGGTTCGGGGCGTGAGAGGGCACACAGCCCGTGGCAGGGGCCACCATGGCGCCGCCCCCGAACATGGTGCGTCTGCTTGGCGGGCGCCATATTCTGGTTAGAAATGCCCGCCACCCGCGGGGCCTCGCTGGTTGTGTCTCGCTCTTGGCGCTTGCCCTGACGGACGTACGTGCCGTGGCCGGGCTTCTCGCTCAGGTGGGAGATGGACGCGGCGAGAGTGAATCACCCGTCCTGGCAGAGGGCGATCCGCAGGTTGGGTTCCCGCCCTTGCTCGCGTCGCCCCGGCTGTACAGCCGCCCCCGGTGCGCCACACGCCACTTCCCCCGACCCCGGTATCAACCTGAATCTCGCAGTGTCAGGCGGGCGCCGCTGTCCGAGAAGGACTCCGCGTACGAGCGGGTGCGGTCGTGGCGAGGGGCTGGCCCCTGGGCGCCAAGGCGACGGGCAAACCCTTTGCGAAAATCAGGATCAACGTCGCCCGCAAGCAAGTCCTCATGGGGTCGCGGCCGCCCGAGGCAGCGGCCGAGGATCACTCCGGTCCCGCCCGTCCCAACTGCTGCCCCCGCAGCTGCTTGAGTGGATACACGGTGTCGCGCCAGCGCACGCCCCGCTGCCGGAGGGTGATCCACGCCGACCGTACGACGGTGTAGGCCAGCAGCGCCCAGCCCACGGGAAGTAGCAGGGAGAGCGGCCAGGAGAAGCGTCCCAGCACCTCGCGCCCGGCCGCGCGCAAGGCCGTGCAGGTCAAGAGCGCCGCCGCGATCCAGGGCAGGCGCTGCCAGCCCGGCGCCAGGGCCGCCGAGATGAACGGGCCCCACATGAGGGCGCTCAGCCCCACGACCCAGGCGGCGAGGGCCGGCACGCGGAAGTCGAAGGCGGCGAACGCGTTCTTCTCCAGGCCCACGATCGCGGCGCGCAGCGAGGGGTACCAGGGGAAGCGCAGGTAGGGGTGCCCCGGCCGCGGGTCCTCGCCGTCCGCCCGCGTGGCCACCACCATCGCCTGGCGGAAGCCCGCGCGCTTGAGGACGCGCCCCAGGATCACGTCGTCGAGGATGGCCAGGGGGAGCGCGGCGTGGCCGCCGCTCGATCGGTAGGCGGAGGCGCGCACCAGGTTGAACGGCCCAACCCCGACCACGGCCGCATCGCGGGGATCTGGCGCGGCCCACGGGCGCGACCCGAGGGTGAAGACCAGGGAGAAGGTCGCGATGAGCAGGGCCAGGCCGGTCCCGGGCGCATGGACGCCGGGCGCGCCGGCCAGGTGGTCGAAGCCCTCGCGCTCGGCGAAGGCGACGGTGCGGCGCAACGCGGTCCGGGAGAACCCCACGTCCGCATCCGTGAATAGCAGCCATTCGCCGCGGGCCGCGTCCGCCGCCAGTTGCAGCGCGTGGCACTTGCCGAGCCAGCCGTCGGGCAGGGCGGTGAGGTGCACCACGCGCAGGCGCGCGTCCTCCGCCGCCAGCCGGTCGAGCACG
This sequence comes from Bacillota bacterium, assembly GCA_021797775.1. Classification (GTDB taxonomy): domain Bacteria; phylum Bacillota; class Sulfobacillia; order RBS10-35; family JAJYVN01; genus JAJZZC01. Next base: position 12,659 of record JAJZZC010000097.1, on the reverse strand, counting down.
GCACCCGTCTCATCCGTGCTGCGGTCATCCACGGCGATGAGCTCCATGCGCGGGTAGTCGACCGCCAGCAGGCTACGCATCCCCTGCTCCACGGTGTGCGCCTCGTTGCGCGCGGCGACGAGGACGGAGAGCAACGGCCAGTCCTCGCGCCCGGCGGCGAGCCGGCCGTCCATCGCCTCCAGCCGAGGGAGCCGGCGCAGGCCGCGGCCAGCCCAGGCCTGCAGGGCCAGAAGGCCGATGAGCCAGGCGGCGCCCAGGACGACCCATCCCCATGCGGCGTGTGCCGTTGGCGGGGCCTGGGGCCGTACCGTCAAAAGATGGGAGAGGTACGGCACGAGGTGGCTGCGCTCCCTTAGGGTACGACCGTCTCGAGCAGGGATACGGCAAGACGGAGCCGTCCGCGGTTCCGGCCTGCGGCTGGCTCTGCGGGCGGCAGCCCCCGCGGGACCGTCCGGCCGCGTTCGGCGATCGCGCGCGCGGGCCCTGCTCATCGCAGGGCGGGGCGCAGGGAGCGCCGGATGCATGCGGCACGTGTCGACCGCCGCTTCAGGCGCGCGCGCCAGCGGACTTGCATGGCGGACGGGGGGCCGCGCGGTTCTCGGCCACTGGCCCGGGCAACAGGGCACTCCGGGAGCGGGGGAAAACGGCGGCGGACGCGCGCCGCCGGGAGGCTCTGCGAGACCGTGGCCGCCGAGGCCCCACAGCGGGGAGCGGCGCGGGGCATCGGCATGTGAGCTGTGCTGGGGCGAGCCCCGTACCCCGCCTTCCCTCCGCCGACTGCGCCGCGCGTCGACCCCTCCCGTGTCCACGCGGCCCCGCCATCGGTGGTCCGGTAGAGGCCGGTGGGTTGCTGCACGCGGCTCAGCGCGTCGGCGTGGCGAGCAGCGTCTGAAACGGTGGTTGCCGTGGAAGCGGCTCCCGCCCGTCGCGAAGCCGTGGGTGGCGTCCACGAAGTCTAGCGCGCGCAGGGAAGGAGAGGCACGGCATCGCGGCCATCCAGGTGGTCCCCCCGTCACGTGTATGCTACAAGCAGTTGCAGCCGCGCTAGCCCATCCCGTGATCCAGCCATCGGCCGGGCTCATGAAGTCGAGGTCGCCGCTGAAGGCGGAGGGGCCGGCGAGCAGGCGCAGGGGGCGCCATGTGCGCCCTCCGTCTCGGGTGACCAAGACCAGCGGCGCGATGGCGTCGGGGTGGCGATGGATGACCGCCATGCCGGCCGCCGGCGGGAATGCACCGGCCCGGCCTGCTGACCCCGCTCAGCCTAGGAGCACAAGCCGCCGGCCCAGAGCGCGCAGCACCCGATCGACGGTGGCGAGCGTCGGGTTGGCCCCCGAACGCTCCCACTTTTGCACGGCCTGGAACGTGACACCCAGCCTGCGGGCCAGTTCCACTTGGGTGACGCCCGCCCGCTCCCGCTGCAGGCGAAGGAGCACGGGCCAAGCGACGCGCGGGTCCGGCTCCACCCATACCGTGTCCCCGTCGAGCGACTCTGGCGGTTCGGGCAGGCGCTCACCGCGGTCGAGCAACGCTCCCAGCACACCGGTCAGCGCCTCGCGGGCTGCGGCCTTGGCCGATGCCTCACTCTGCCCATAGGTCACGACGTTGTCGAGCGGCGGCAGCCCCTGGACGTACAGGACGCCATCCGCCCGCCACGTGCGGAACGGGTACTGCAGCGTCATGGCTCTCTAACCTCCTTCCTGATGGCGGCCACCAGGAACGGGGGCAGGTCCCGCGATCCGTGCACCGGCATCGGGCGGCGGCCGATCTGCACCATGATGTGGTGCGAGCCTTCGATCCGGTCGAGCACCCAGCCCTGCCGTTCCAACTCACGAATCAAGGCTTTCCCCGTCACGTCCGCACCATACAACCTTGGCGTTGTGCTGAGAAGACGCTTGGGTGACCTCGCGGCGACGGAGGCTGCCGCGGGTGGCCGCCTTGGTCGGGCGGGCCGCTGGCGCCGGCCCCGGGCGGAGGTCCGGCCGTGGGGACGCCCGGCACGACGTGGGCGCAGGCAACCGGTGGCTGTGCGGACGCCCGTTGGCGCCAGTGATGTCGCGGCCCCTCGTCCACCGCATCTTTGGCGGCGCGTTGTCGATAAAAAGGGTGGGCATCCTTCCCGCTCGGGTGGACGCTGCGTCGCCAACCGCCGGGGAGACGTACGGAAAGCGCCGATCGGCGCGACCTTCAGGCCGAGCAATGCCCGGGGCCCGCCCCGTCACCCAGGGCCAACAGGGTCGCGGCGCCGGACGGCGCGCCACGGCCACCCCCGTGCCCCCCGTCCCACCCGCCCGCGCCCGACGGGAGGCAGCCGCGCCGACGCGGGCCGCCTCCCCATCGCGCGCGTGGCAGCGCGCACGCCTCAGACGGCGATGGGCGGGCGCTGGCGCACGGCGACGCGCACCTCGCGCGGCTGGCCGCCGCGCAGCAGGCGCACCGCGACCGCCGGAGCGCTGCCGGCCAGCGCCCGGCGGATGGCGCTGGGGGTGGCCACGGGCTGACCGTTCACGGCCACGATCAGATCGAATGGTTGCAGGCCCGCCCGTGCCGCGGGGGCGCCGGGCACGACGCCGGTCACCAGGACGCCGCGGTCGGCGGGGAGACCGAATAGCCGTACCCAGTCCGGGGGCAACACCTCAGCCTGCCCCTCGATGCCGATCCAGGGGTGGGCGGCGTGGCCGTGGTCCCGCAACTGCTCGGCCACGGCCAGCGCCGCGTTGCCGGGGATGGCGAAGCCCAGGCCCTGGCCGCCGGCCAGCATCGCGGTGGTGATGCCGACCACCCCGCCGTCCAGCAGGGCCAGCGGGCCGCCGCTGTTGCCCGGATTGATGGCGGCGTCGGTCTGCACCATGCCGTCCAGGGCCTGTCCCCCCGGGCCGGGCAGGACGCGCTCCAGCCCGCTGACGACGCCGAAGGTGACGGTCCAGCTCAGCCCGTAGGGGTTGCCGACGGCGATCACGGCGTCCCCCGGCCGGAGGGCGTCCGAATCCCCGAAGGTCGCCGGGTGCAGCTCGGCGGTCGGCTCGACGCGCACCACGGCCAGGTCGTATTCGGCGTCGGAGCCCACCACGCGGCCGGTCTGGCGGCGGCCATTGGGGAAGGCCACCTCCACCGCGCTGGCCCCGTGCACCACGTGAGCGTTCGTCAGCAGGTGCCCCGCCGCATCCCACACGAACCCCGAACCCATCCCGCCGCGCGCGCCGCCGTGCGCGATCCGCACCACCGCAGGGCCTACCACCTCCGCCGCATGCCGCACCGCCGCCGAGATCGGGTCCCGCGCCTCCGCCACGTCCCTCACCTGACCTTTCGTGACGTTAGCGGCAGTGTAGTCGGAAGGTCAGGGACGGTCAAGACCCCGTCGGCAGTCGATGGCCGAGGCAGACCGACCGGCTGAGGGCGGGGCCGCGGCTTTCTCCGTGAACTGATGGGGCCAGATCCGCCTGCGGGCACGGCGCGATATCGCGACCTACGCTGCCGCCGCCTTGGCCGCCTACGACCAGGCACTCGCCATGGACGCGACGGTGGCGCGGCGGCAGGTGCGCACGCTTGCGGACGGCGCTGCTGCTCCCGACGCGTTAGCCGACGCGCGCCCTGGCGCCAGCTGGAGCGAGCTCTGCGGCGGTCCCACGCGGGCCGCGATGCGCGCCCAGCCGGGGACAGACCATGCCTCTGTGGCGGGCCCTCTCTCTCTCTCTCTGTAAATTCGTCGGCCAGGGGGGCGGCGCCTACGCCACGCGGTCGGCCACGGGCGTGCCCCTTCCGGCGCCGCACGCGGTCGTTGCGCGCGGTCTTGGCGCGAGCCAACCCGGGGTGACCCGCAAGGTGCGCTGCGGCAGATGCTCGCCGGACGACGGCGGATCCCGGCGGGGCGGTCGCACGCGGGCGCTGGTGCCCCCTTCAGGGGGCGGACGGCGGGTTCTGTCGCGAGGGCCCTGGCCCCCGGTTCTCGAATCGCGAAGTCGATGCCCTGCTCGGGTCGAGGACGGCTGGCGCGGAGCGATGCGCTGCATATGCCCGGGTCTCGTTCGAGAAGCAGGCGGAGGCGGGCAATCCGCAGCGGCGCCCCGCTCCCGCAGAGACGTGGTAGGGTGGGTGGGACGGGCGCCGGCTGCGCCGGTCGCAGGGGTGGTCGCGCTGGGCGGGGAGGACGCGGTGTCACGGGAGCCGGGCGGGATCGACGTGGACGGCCTGGTCCGGGAGGACCGCGTGCATCGGACGCTCTACACGGAGCCGGGGATCTTTCGCGAGGAAATGGCGCGTGTGCTGGAGCGCACCTGGGTCTTCGTGGGCCACGAGAGCGAGGTGCCGCAGGCCGGCGACTACCGGACGACGACCATCGGCCGCCAGCCGGTCATCCTGTCCCGGCACACGGACGGCCAGGTCTACGTGTTGCTGAACCGCTGCATGCACCGGGGAGCGCTGGTCTGCCGCGGCGAGCGCGGCAACTCCAGCATCTTCCGCTGCATCTACCACGGTTGGATGTACAACACCCGCGGCGACCTGGTCGGGGTGCCCTTCCCCGGTGGCTACGGCGAGGATTTTGAGCTGGCGGAGTGGGCGCTGCGGCGCGCGCCGCGCGTAGGCAGCTACCGCGGGTTCGTCTTCGCCAGTCTGGCGCCCGAGGGCGAGGGCCTGGAAGAGCACCTTGGCCGGGCGCGCGCCTACATGGACCTGCTGCTCGACGCCGCCCCCGAGGGGACCATCACGGTGCGTTCGGGGGTGGAGCGCTATGCCTATCCCGCCAACTGGAAGTTGCAGATCGAGAACCTGCTGGACGGCTACCACCCCAACTTCACGCACCAGATCGCGTTTGAGATCTCCGAGCGCCGCCGGGGCACCAGCGGCCGCCGGGCGAATAGCGAGGGCTCCGGCGCCACGGCGCGGACCTTCGGGCGCGGGCACGGCGTGCTGCACTACGGGGCGGTGAACCGTGGCTATGCCATGGAGGGCGGGCTGCCGGCCGAGTACGTCACCTCCCTGCGGCAGCGGCTGGGCGCCGAGCGAGCGGGCGAGGTGCTGGCCGCCGACATCCAGCTCTTCGTCTTCCCCAACCTCTTCTTCCAGGGGGCGCGCCAGCACTACCGCGTCGTGCGCCCGGTCGCCTGCGACCGCACCGAGGTCGAGGCCTACCCCTATACCCTGGACGGCGCGCCGGAGGCGCTGAACCGCCGCCGCGTGCGTGGCCTCTCCTGGTGGGCCTCCCCCGCGGCGTTCGGCCAGCCGGACGATCTGGAGGCGTTCGTGCGCTGCCAGGAGGGGCTGCGGGTGGAGGCGGCGGACTGGGTGCTCTTCTCCCGCGGGATGCACCGCGAGCGCATCGACGCCGACGGCGAGGTGGTGGGGGACATCACCGACGAGGTTCCCCAGCGCGGGATCTACCGCGAGTGGAAGAGGCTGATGCGCCGTGGTGGGAGCTGAGAGACCCGGAGCCGACCCGGCGCGCGGCAACAAGGGGGCGGTTCCTGCACGCGAGGGGGGCGCGGCAGCGGCGCAGGGGCGGCGGCAGGAGGTGCGTCGTCGGCGGAGGCGGCTCTGCCGGGGGGTGGGCCCCCGAGCGGGGCGGCGCCGGGAGGACAGGGGCGTGACGGGAGCGGGGGAGCGCGCGGGGTGCGCACCGCTGCCGCCAGCGGGGGGACGGGCGCGGTGGACGGAAGCGAGGGAGGGGATCGGGTGGGGTCGGGCGCCGACGAGCACGGCGGGGAGGGCGCGCGGGCGCCCGCCGCGGGCGAGGATGGGGCATTGGCCGGGGAGCGGGCGGACGCGGCGCGCGCACATGCGGCTGCGCCAGAGGCCAGCGGCGTGACGCCCCCGGGGCGGGCGCTCTCGCGCGCCGCGGCGGAGGCCGTGTTGCTCCACGAGGCCCGGCTCATCGACGAGCGGCGGTTCGAGGAGTGGCTGGCGTTGTTTACCGCCGACGCCCGCTACGTCCTGCCCGGCGGCGACGACAGCGGCGACATGGCGCTGATCGACGACGACCGCGCGACGATGGAGGACCGCGTGGCGCGCCTGCGCAGCCCCGGTGCCCACGCGCAGTCGCCGCCCTCCCGTACCCTGCACGTGATCTCGGGGGTCGAGCTGGAGGACGTCGCTGGCTACGGTCGGGGGCACGGTGCAGAGGCGGTGTCGGGCGGTGTCGGCCCGACCGGCCGCGACGCCCTGGCGGAGGTGCGGGTCCACTCCGTCTGCGTGGTCTACGAGGCGCGGCTGGGGCAGGTGCGCAGCTTCGCCGGCCGTTGCCTGCACCTGTTGCGCGCCAGTGGCGGCGCGGAGGCGGGCCCGCCCGGCCAGGGGGAGTGGCGTATCGCCGCCAAGACCGTGTGGCTGGTCGACCGGGACCAGCCCCTCTACAACCTGACGTTTCTGATCTGAGGCTGGGGGTATCGCGAACGGGATCGAGTGTCCTCGTTCACGGCGATAGCATGGCCCACGGACGGCCCTGGCCGGCGAGCCTCCGCGGGCACGCGAGAAGCGGACGGCTGGTACGTCTCCTTCCAGACGGAAACCGAGGTCGAGACACCCGGACAGGCCCAGGGGTCGATCATCGGATTGGATCGCGGGGTCGCCGTCTTTGCCGCAACTTCTGACGGCGAACTCATTGAGCCGGTCGCCTTTGACAGGCAACGGGCCAAGCTGGCCAGACTGCAACGACGGCTCGCGCGGAAGACGAAGCGGTCGGAGAACTGGGGTAGGCTGGTCGCCAAGATAGCCAGGTTGCACCAGAAAATCGGCCGCAGGCGGCTCGACTTCCTCCACAAACTCTCCACACGGCTCGGCAAGAGCCACGCTGCGGTCGTGCTGGAGAACCTGTCCATCGGGAACAAGACCCGTTCGGCCAAGGGCACCCGCGAGGAGCCCGGTACCCACGTGGCGGCCAAGAGTGGGTTGAACCGCGCCATCCTGGACCAGGGCTGGGGCACGTTCGCCCGTCTACTGGAGTACAAACTGGCCGTCGCCGGCGGGACCCTGCTGTTCGTTCCCGCCGCCGGCTCCAGCCAGGAGTGCTCCGCCTGCGGACAGCGGGACGCCAACAACCGGGTATCGCGCGACCTCTTCGTGTGCCAGGCATGCGGATACACGGGGCATGCGGATATCAATGCCGCCAAGGTGATCCTGCGACGAGGAATCGCCGCCTGAGTACCACTCCGCCGCCGGGCAGGCGGCGGCTGCCTGTGGAGGGATAGGGCGCAAGCCTCCCGAGGAAGCAGGAACCGGAAGGCCCGCGAGGGTCTCGTAACCCCGCAAGGGGAATCCCCCGGCTCTAGGCGTGGGGAGGATGTCAAGGGGAGGCCTGTCCCAGGTGGATCGCTGATGACTGTACCGGGCGGCGCGGGCCACGCCGGGGCTCCGCCGGCCCACCGATCTCTGCCCGGGCCGGTGCACCAGGCCCACCACCGACTCGCTCGCTGGCACGGGGACCGGTCCCCGGCAGGCGCCCGACTTCGGCGCGCGGGTGGCCGCGGCGCGGTGGTATCCTCGGCCGGGGGGGCTCCACGTGGGCGAATGGGTGCGTGTAGACGTCCCTGCCGTGGTGCGGCGCATTGCCAGCGCGTGCGCGCGCGAGCCGCGCGTGGCGGCCGCCTGGCTCTTCGGCTCTGCCCTCGGGGAGATGCGGCCGGACAGCGACATCGACGTCGGGGTGGCACTGTCACCGCAGGGGCAGTCCGCGACAGGGCTGGCCGCGTTCGCGCTACCGGTCGCCCTGGGCGATGCCCTGGGACGATGGGACGGGCACCCCTTCGAGGTGACGGTCTTCCAGATCGACCATGCGACCTTCGTCATGTCCGCCCCACGCGACGCGCTGCTCGCCTACGAGGGGGACGGAGAGGCGCTGGCCGTGTTCGTCGAGGCCGTGGCGCAGCGCTATCGGCAGGACGGACCCCGCTACTGGCAAGCCGTACGGGAGGTTAACGGATGGGACGCGCACCTGACCCCGAGCGAGTAGGGCGGCGTGCGGCTGATGTGCCGGAGCAAGTGGAGCGGTTGCGCGAGTTGGCGGGTATCACCGATGAGGCTGCATTTACGCCGAAAGGGGCGAATGCCTGGTTGGGCGGACGTGTGGCGGGCCGAGATATCGGCTTGTACACCTTTTGCCCACCAGGCCGACGTGGAGATACGTAACGAGTTCGCGGCCGTGGATCTGCGAGTGGATGAGTCCGCGAATGCGCCGCGGCTCCTGGTGCACGACCTGGAGTCGGGGGCGCGTGTCCACCTCGACGCCTTCGTGCTGCGCAGCCTTGCCCTGCTGACGCCTGCGCAGTTGGAGGCCCTCTGCCGCGCTACGGTCCCCGTCGAGGGCCCGGACGGGCCCGAGTAGGCGGCGCCCAGCGTAGCGGACTGCTGGAGGCTGAGGGGTTGCGTTGCGCCGCCCGCCGCTGAAGTCGTCGCCGCCGATGTGCTCCTGCCAGGGACGGGGCCGACGGACGCCGGCTCCAGAGCGGGGCCGTGACTGCCGCGGGCGCTGTCATGACCTGGGTTGCCATGCGTGCGGCGCATCTCCCTGGGGAGACCGCACGCAACCGCCGCAACCGCCGCATCCGCCAGCGCACGCCGCCATCGTGGGTGCCGAGCGACACGCCCCGCCCGCAGCTGTGTCAGCCAACCGTCACGGGCACCCCCTCTCCCGCGCTTCGCCACGGTCTGTCCGGCTGTGCGCTATGCTTCGAGCCGAATGCGGGCCCGCCACGGCGGCCCCTTGAGGGAGGAATGGGCTCTGGCCAGGCTGTTCGAGCCGCTGCGACTGCGCGGCCTCACGATCCGCAACCGCATCATGATGTCGCCAATGTGCCAGTACTCCGCGGTGGACGGGGTGCCCACCGACTGGCATCTGGCGCACCTGGGGAGCCGCGCCGCCGGCGGGGCTGGCTTGGTCATGGCCGAGGCCACCGCCGTGGAGCCGCGGGGCCGGATCTCCCCGGCCGACACCGGCCTCTGGAACGACGCGCAGGCAGAGGCCTGGGCGCGCATCACCGCGTTCGTCGCGGCGCAGGGCGCGGTGGCCGGGGTGCAGCTCGCGCACGCGGGCCGCAAGGCCAGCACCGCCCGCCCCTGGGACGGGGGCAGGCCGCTGCCGCCGGAAGAGGGCGGCTGGCGTCCCGTCGTGGGGCCTACCGGCACCCCGTTCGCCCCAGGGTACCCCGCGCCGGAGGCGCTGCACGCCGCGGGGATTCAGGGCGTGGTGCGCGCCTTCGCCAACGCCGCCACGCGGGCGCGGGCCGCCGGCTTTGGCGTGATCGAGCTGCACGGCGCCCACGGCTACCTCCTGCACAGCTTCCTGTCCCCATTGGTCAACCGGCGGGAGGACGCCTACGGGCGCGATAGGCGGCGTCTGCTGTTGGAGGTCGTGGACGCGGTGCGCCGCGTCTGGCCGGAGGAGCGCCCGCTGTTCGTGCGCCTGTCGTCCAGCGATTGGGCGCCGGGGGGCATCGACGCCGACGATACCGTCGAGACCGCTAAGCAGCTGAAAGAGCACGGGGTGGACCTGGTGGATTGCTCCTCGGGGGGCGCCATCCCCGGCGTGGCGGTGCCCGAGGCGCCCGGCTACCAGGTACCCTTTGCCGCCCGCGTGCGCCGTGAGGCCGGGATCGCCGCCGGTGCCGTCGGGCGGATCACGGAGCCCACGCACGCGGAGGCCGTGCTGGCCGCTGGCGAGGCCGATCTCATCGTGCTGGGCCGCGCGCTGCTTGCCGACCCCTACTGGCCGCAGGTGGCGGCCGGACGGTTGGGTGCCGAGGCCCCATGGCCGGTGCAGTACGGGCGCGCCACGCGGTGAGGGGTGGGGTGCGCGGGCCGGCGTTGGCCCGCGCACCCCCCGGTGAGGGGCCGCTGCCGGCGCTCTGCCCTGCCCCTGCCCAAAGAGAGCCCATCCCACGCCGTGACGATGCAGGCGGCGGCCCTCGCGCTATTGGTGGGAAACCGGGCACTCCGGCGCCTGGGTGGCCGGACGCGGGCGACCTCCCGGACGCTCATCGTGCTCACCGCCATCGGCCTGTTCGCCACCGCGACCGTCGCTGTCAGCACCGGCTTCACGCTGGCCGCGGTGGCCTTGGTCGTTCAAGCGGTCGTCCGGGGGGTATCGGCCCCGCTCCAGACGAGGTGGCTGATCCGGAGTACCGACCCCAAGGCGCGGGCGACGGTACTGTCCATGTACGGCCAGGCCGACGCCTGCGGGCAGGTCGTGGGGGGTCCGCTGATCGGCTTGATCGGCCGGCTCGCGGGCCTGCGCATCGCGTCGCTGGCTCTTGCGGCTACCATGGTGCCAACGTTACCGCTGTTTGCTCAGGCGGGGGCCGGCCGGGCCACCGAGTCCGGTTCTGCGCCGTCGCGCTCCAGTTCGCGACCGTAGCCAGGCCCGGAGTAGCGAGCGTCCAACGCCGCGCTCGCCCGGCCTGTCCCCCGTGGTATAGTCGCTGCAACTCCTAATACTGTCCTCCGCACTGGAAGCGACTGGTGACGGAAAGGGCTGTGAACAGCTGGCCACGACCACGGCAAGAGGTGGTTTGGCACGGTGAACGGATGTCAACGACGCCAAGACGGCAGCGGCGCATCCTAGGATCAGGCACTGCGGAGGGTAGTACTAAAGAGCGCCACGCCCCTCGGCCCCGGAGGGCCCGAAGCGGAGGCGAACTGGACGGTGGCAGAGCAGGCAAACCCCTGGCACTTGCTGGAATGTCTCTCCGACCGTGACCTGGAGTACATGGCCCCCGGAAGGGCCGACGCGTTGCGGCGCGACCCCCGGCTGTTGGCGCTAGCCCTGGACGACGCGGCGTTGTTCACGCGGCTGTCCGAGGAGGGCGACGCGCTCCTCAAGGTCTCTCCCTTCGTCCTATTCCACGTCTTCATGCGGCAGGCTGTGCGGGAGTTGGGCCGGACCGCGTTCACCGTCGAGCGCGCGGGCTTTCGCCAGCGGGTCGCCGTGTTCGACGCGCCACAGGTCCGCGACTTCCTGGACGACCCCACGATGGTGGCCTACCTCAGCGAGCTCCTGGCGTCGTTCACGCGCGTATCGAGCGGCAGCACGTGGCACCGTACCAAGCGGGGCTGGCGCCGCCGCCGCTTCTCCGATCTGGACCTGCGCTCCCTGGAGGCCATGGAGGCCGACGCTAGCGCGGGCGACCGCTTCTACCTCGACCGCCGCATGGGCGAGGTGGCCCTGTTCCTGCTCGGCGTCTTCCCCGACGCCATGCAGCGTCCCCGGCTGCACGGGCGCACGCCAGAGGAGGTCGAGGTGATCGGCGCAGCGCGCTACCGCCGGGCGGCCGGGCACCCCTTGGCCGAGCGCGCCGGCGTCGCGCCGTTGCTCGGCACCCTCAGCCGGCGCTTCCGCATGGCGAGGAAGGCCCTCAACTTCATCACCGACCGGTTCCTCTACCCGCTGCGCACCCAGTGGTTTCCCTCGACGTAGGGCGTCCGGCCGGAGGGCCTGGCGCCCACCGTCGGCCGCCCATCGCGAGCATGCGCGGTACCAGGGGGGACGGTGGCCGCCGGGGCCTTGGATGCGGTCGGGACGACGGGGGGGGGACCCCCGCACGAAGTCGTCGCGCGCCGGTTCCCGGTAAGCGGCACCCGCTGTCCATCGATCGCACCGGTAGACGTCGTTGTTCAGCAGGGCAACTGAGTCCGGTGCGGTCCTCACCTGTGTCACGCCCCGGCATCTCTCGGGTCGGATGCGTTCCCAGGCTACGTCGGGCCTCCGTCTTGCGGTTCCACGGACTCTTCAGCGCCTGCCTACGCTACGGGTCTCTCTGACTACGAGATGTTCGATGCCGGGCGGGATCGCGCGCAGGGCGGTCTGCAGAAAGGCTGGGCGCAGTCCCGAGGCAGCGAGGGCGGACAGCGGGTGCCAGAACAGCGTGATGTGATCCTGCGGATCGTGGTGGACGCTGTCCGGATCGAGGAAGTCCTCGGGCAGCGCCATGGCGAAGCACAGGCACATTTCCTGAAACTTGTGCCCGTCCAGCCGGAAGAAGTTTTCCACGATCCAGACCAGGCGCTCGACCCGCACCTGCGCGCCGAGTTCCTCCAGCATCTCCCGTCGGATGGCGTCCGCTGCGGACTCACCAGCCTCCACGCGCCCGCCTGGCAAAAAGGAGAAGTCCGTGCCATCTGCCCGGGCCAGCAGGACGCGGCCGTCGCGGATCGCCACCCCCGCTACCCGGACCTGGAACCGGACGGTGCCCACGTCGCAGATGATCACCGGTGCCTTCCCCCTTCCCGTCTCCCCGTGCCGCTACGGGCACCCGCCGGGCGGTCCCGCGACGGTGGCGCAAGGCTGAGCGGGCTCTCGGACCGCCACGCTCGGGGCCGCCCGGACTCCTCACCCCGAGAGCGATGCGGGCGGCAGCGCGCGGCGTGGTGGTGCGAGCCCCGTGCGTCGGATCGGCGTGCGGAGTGTCGTCGTCGGCATCCTAGGGACCCACAGCGGGATGCACCGTTCCCGCTTGGGGCTCACCGCCACGAACGCGGACCGGCCGAAACCGTCCGCCTTCGCGCTCCGCCGGGCCGTTCCCTGTCGCGCCCTACCCTCCCACAGGGTGGCGTCATTCCAGCGGGGGGCCTTCGCCCAGATGGCGGAACGAGCGGGGGTGACTTCGGAGCGGTACGCCGGTCCGCTCGCGCCTGCCACCGCTCGCTGCGCACAGGTTCGGCGCCTCGATGCCGCCGCT
>JAJZZC010000096.1:13224-17546 GCA_021797775.1 Bacillota bacterium | reverse complement strand
GGTGGGATTGCACACCGACTTCGGCGCGGCCCTGTGGACCATGACCGGCTATCTGCCGGTGAGCACGGTGCAGTCGGCTGGTCGTGGCCGCCGTGGTGGTGCCGCGCTTGCTGATCGCCACCGCCGCCGGCCTGCACTGGCCACCGTTGACCAGCGCCGTGATGCGGCTGGCCCCGCGCGACCGGCTCGGCGCCGCATCCGGCCTGTTCTACACCCTGCGCAACCTCGGCTTCTCCCTCTCCCTGGCCCTGGTGTTCGCCGAAGGCAGTCTGCCGCCCGCCGCCGTGGCCCAGGTCTTTCTGGGAGCCCACGTGCACCTGGGCCACGGGGTGATCCGTCGACTTGTCGTCGGCATTCGCCCCGCTTTCCATTTCTTCGCTCTGTTGTGCGCGGCCGGAGAGGATCAGCGGTGCACCGTGTCTGCGGCTGACAGGAAGGATGCGTGGCCAAGTGGCGGAGATTCGGACGGAAAAGCAGACTTGGCACAACGTGCTCCACATCGATGGAACGACGGCCCGGAGGCAGGCCTCCGGACCGGACGGGCAAGGCGGCCGGCTCGTGTACTGGGACGTGCTGTCCGCTGCGGAGCGGTATACGTGCCTGGTGGCGGTCGGAGCCGGCACCGCCGATCAGGCGGAGGTGCGCGTGGTGCGTTTCAGCGGCTGCGACACGAGTGCGCCCACCGACGCCTGGCATGTCGAGCGCGTCGAGGATCGCCTGAACATCGTTTCCTTTCCCAGCCGCTCGCCCCAGGAAAATACCCCACTCGAACGGGTCCTGCGGTCCATCGTCACAGAGGAGTTGCGCCGCCTGCGTTGAGCGGCGACAGACAATCCGCCCGCCGACCCCGAGGACGCGGTTCTCGTCCCGGAAATTGAAACTGGGGGCGTCGGACCAGCGGTGACTTGGGGGACGGCAAGGGGGGCCCGTTCGGCCCCCCGCCTGGCTTTATCCCGATCACAAGCGACCACGCCGCGCCCGGGCCACGCCGTCGGCGCGGCCGAGGTGAGTCCCCGGCCGCTTACCGCGCCGAGGAGCCGAAGCGGGACGCCGCCCAGCGTTGCAGGGGTGCCACCGTCGGCAGGGAAACCCCTGCGGGGAACGCGTGCGGCAGGGGACCGCCGAGGACGGCCTCCACCCGCCGGCGCGCCAACGCCACCGCATCGCGCGCCTCCGCGGCCAGGTTCCGTTTCTCACCAGGGTCGGCGCGCAGATCGTAGGCTTCCGGTGCCCCGTCCGCGACCGTGGTATCGAAGCACACGTTCCAGTCCCGGTCCCGCACCGAGGCCCGCTGTCCCCAGCCGATGACGACGTGGTCACGCAGGTGCTCCCGCGCGCCCGTGACCAGCGGCCAGGCGCTCTCCCCGTCCAGCGGCTCGTGCGCCACCCCCAGCAGATCGAGCAGGGTCGGTACAAGGTCGTGGCCCTGCACGAAGGCGTCCACCCGCCTTCCCGCTCCCAGGCCGCGCGGATGCAGCACCATCAGGTTGAGTTGCGTGTTATACGGGTGCAGGTGCCCCGCGCTCTTGCCGAAGCGACCGTCGTCCCAGAGTTCGGTGCCGTGATCGGAGCAGACCACCACCACGGTGTCCTCGCGCAGCCCCAGGCGCTCCAGGCGCTCCAGCAGGTAGCCGAGCCAGCGGTCGACCAGCGTGACCTCTCCGTGGTACAGGGCTCGCGTCCGCGCCTTCTCCGCGTCGCTGATCCCCGCGAAGTTCTGCGGGAAGATGTAGTCGCGCACGCCGGCAGAGCGAAAGTAGGCATCGGCATACCCGGGGGCCGGGTCCCATGGCTCGTGCGGATCGAAGCTGTCGACCCAAAGGAAGAAGGGCCCGTTGTCACGGTTGTCCTCCAGCCAGCGCGCCGCTGCCCGGAAGACCCGCGGCGCCTGCCAGTCCTCCTCGCTCCGCCGATCGCGCTGGTTGAGCAGATACTGGCGCATCCCGGCGTGCCGCTGGCGGTCCACGGGCCCGTCGGGCAGGTGGGCCGCCAGCGCCGCATCCGGCAGGACGCCCGCACGCCACGGGTCGGACTCCTGACCGCGCTGGAAATCCCAGCTGAGAAAGCCCCGCGTGAAGTTCATCGTCGGTTTGAACATGTGGTAGGTGTCGGCGACCAGACCCGTCGCCCATCCCGCCTCCACCAGCCGCTCGGCCAGCGTGGGCTGTTCGGGCGGGATCTTGTGCCAACCGGTCGCCCCTCCGCCGCCCAGGCCCTTGGTATCGAACTGGAAACGCCACGGGAAGGAGCGCCGGCCGGTGAAGAAGGTGCGGCGGGTCTGGATGGTCGGCTGCGCCTCCCCGTAGGCACTGGTGAAGCGCACCCCATCCCGGGCGCAGGCCTCCAAGTGCGGGGTGCGGACCGCCGGATCGTCGATGAGGTCGGCACGCAGCGTGTCGATGCAGACAACAAGCGCGTTCCAGGACCTTGCCAAATCGGGCGCCCCCTTTTCGCCGAACGCGCCGGGGGTGCCGCCGGATGCCGACGGCATCATCCAGGCGCCTCGCGTGGATGTCACGCCTTTCCAAACCGCTCTTCCCTCCCGTTGGGCCCGCTCCTTCTGGCGATTTGTACTGCAGGCGCGGTGGCCTCCGGCTGCAACCCCGGCGGGACGCGGATCAGGTCCTCCCGCGCTCGCGGCACCACATCCTGGGCGTAACAGCCCGGACGTTGGTGCCTGCCGCCGCGCCACGTACTCACCCGGTCGCCAACGCTCAGTTCCGTGACGCCCGAACCCAGGGCCGCCACTTCTCCGGTCGCTGCGTGTCCGGCCCGTCCGGGCGTATACGCTCTGGCTGCGGGGCGGCAGCGGCCCAGTGGCGGGAACCATCACCCCACGGGCGGTCACGCGTCCGCGGTCCACGCCGCGGTGCGTTGGCGTCACCCCGGGCGGCGGAGCTTCCGGCTGAAAGCCCACCCCCGGAATGACGTGGCTCTGGATGCGGATCCCTTTCCGCAGGACCTGAGGCTGCGTCGCCCGAAGCCTCCTAAGGAGGCGCGCGGAGCGGTGAGCTGTGGCCGTGGCGCGATTTCGGACGAATGGCATGACATGGATGGGGGCCGGTCGCCGTGAACAGGGACGGAGAGCGCCGTATCATTTTGCACTGCGACGATTTCGGCTTGGCTCTGTGCGCGAACGATGGAGTGGAGCGGGCGCTGACAGCCGGTATCGCCACCTCCGCCTCGGTGATGATCCCGTGTCCATGGGCGTATGACGCGGTTCGGCGGGCTGCCGCCCATCCCGAGTGGGCCGTCGGCATTCACCTGACGTTCAGTGCCGAATGGCCGCGCTATCGCTGGCGGCCGATCCTGCCGCAGGCCCGCGTACCGGGTCTGTATGGACCCGACGGCTTCATGTGGCCGCGCGGCGGGGACGTCCCGGCACACGCCTCTGCCGAGGAGGTTTTCGCCGAGGCGCTCGCCCAGGTGGAGCTGGCGCAGGCGTGGGGCCTGCGGCCGGCGCACCTGGATGTCCACATGGGGGTGATGTACCAAGCGGAGTTCCGCGACGTCTATCTCACACTGGCCGAGCAATTGGGCCTTCCCCTGCGCATGCCGGACAGGCGGGAGGCGTGGCCACCCACTGCTCCCGGCGCCGCAACGACCGCAGACATCCGCAAGGAGGCGCGGCGCCGCGGCCTGCGCTTCCCGGACTACATGGCGCACTATGGCCGGCTGCCGCATGAAGACATGGCCGGCTTTCTCGTCCGAGTGCTGGAGACGCTGCCGGTGGGAACAACGGAGCGGTTCTTCCACCCTGCGGTCGACACGCCCGAACTGCGGGGGATGACCCAAGGCGGAGCGGATCGGGTGGAGGATCTCCGCGTGCTCACCGAAAACGTCGAGGTGCGGCGTGTTCTGGCGGAGCGCGACATCCGGCGCGTGAGCTACAGAGACCTCGCCTGACGGGCGTCGGACGGGCCAGGCGATGGGGGAAACGCGGGTCCGACCCCGGCGGCCACCGAGGCCCTGAGGCGGTGCGCGACGGTCGCGGCGAACCGTCACCCCGGTGACGGTTCGCCGTTGGGCCAGGAGACGGCAGCGCCACGCGGACGGACCATGATCCACGCGCGCCGCCCCCTGTGGCGGCGCGCTGCCCGTGGCCGCGACTCCATGGGACGGCAGCGCGGCGAGGTGATGCGGCAGGCCAATCCCCGGGTATTCAGCCGCGCGCTGTGGACCCTGTTGGTCGGGGGGCTTGCGCTGGAGCGCCGCGCAGAGGTGGACGGCGCGGGCGCTCGGGCTCGGCACCGCCGGCGGCGAACATGGTTTCCAGCTGCGCCCGGTCGCGCACCCCCGGGATGATCGGCGCCGTGCCGATG
>JAJZZC010000096.1:0-13214 GCA_021797775.1 Bacillota bacterium | reverse complement strand
CGCCGAGCGCGACACCGCCGGCGGCTGGCGGCAGCGAACATTCACCCGGCTGCCACCTGCGAACGTGCACACCCGCCACTCCGGAACGGCTCAGGCGGTCCTGGCGTCCGCCAGCCGGTACTTAGTCCCCCGCGCCCGGCCCTCCCGCACCACGGCGCCGGATTCCAGCAGCGGCACCAGCAGATCCCGGAGTTGGACCGCCGTGATGCCGAGCAGCGCGCAGAGCGGGCCGCTGCCCACTCCCTCCGCGTGCTCACGGAGCGCTGCCAGGACGATGGCGGGCATGCGCGGAGCGGGGACGCCGGGCTCGGCGCTTGACGGCGTGGCCGCCGTCGACACGGGCCCGGAGATGCGCTCCAGTCCCAGCACCTGCGCACCCGGTGCCTGCCGCCGGATGGCCGCACTGACCTCGGGGTGGCAGGTGAGGACGATGGTCTGGTGGTCCTGGGAGGCGTCCACCAGCACGCGGATCAAGCCCTCCCGGCGCTCCGGGTCTGCGTTCACCAGGACGTCGTCCAGGACCAGCGGCAGCGACGCGCTTTGCCTGGAGAATGAGTCCACCAAGCCGAGTCGCACCACCAGATACAACTGCTCCTGGGTGCCGCGGCTCAACTGCCCGGCGTCCAGGACCGCGTCCGGGCCCGTGGCGACGCGGAACCGCCCGCCCTCCACGGCGTGCACTGACTGGTACCGTCCCCCGGTGATCCGGGCGAAGCGCTCGCTGGCCGAACGAATGACCTCGGGGACGTGGCGGCGCTCGTATTCCTTGAGGGTATCACCGATCAACCCGTCGGCGAGCCTGCAGACAACCCAGCGCCTGAGCGCCTCGGCCAACTCCTTGCCGCGCTGTCCCGCCAGGAGCCGGTGCCGGGCGATGTCCCCGCTGACCTCCAACGCCTCACGCCGGCTCCGCAACTCCCCCAGCTGCATACGCAGCCCGCTCTCCCGGTCGTTGAGCCGCGCCTCCAGTTCCGGCAACCGCTCCCGCAGGCCGTCGGCGTTCTCGCGCCAGCGAAGGGGGGCGTTTTCGTCCAGCAGCCGGGCGATGGTCTCTGCGTCCTGACCGGTGCGGCGGCCCAGCTCCTGCTCGGCCTCGCGGATGGTCCGCAGCCACTCCTGCCGCTTGGTCTGCCAGCGCAGCCGCTCAGCCAGGTCCGCATCGGACTCGGCGCCACAGCCGGCGAGGAGCGCGGAGATTTCGGCCTCCTTGGCGCTAATCTCCGCGCGCGTCTCCCCCAGTTCCAGTTGGAGGCGTTCCAGGGCGGTGCGGGCCTGCTCGCGCTCGGCCGCTGCGCCCTCGGCCGTGCGGAGGTCCGCCGCCAGCGCTTCGATCGCGCGCACCAGGGGCAGGCCGCCGTCCGCCACTGCTTGCCCGGCGTCCCGCAGCAGAGCTGACGCCTGCGCTTCCCAATCCGCGCGGCGACTTTGCAGCGCTGCCCGGTCGGCCCGCAACGCGCGGACGCGTGCCGCCTGCTCGGTGGCGGCGCGCGCATCGCGGACCCAGGCCCTGCCGTCCTCGGGTGCGGCCAAGCCCGGCAGGCCCTGGTCCCTGCACCAGGCGCCCCAGCGCTGCCCCAAGCCGACGAGCGACCGGTCCAGCTCCTCGAGACTGCGGGTCGCCTCCGCGTGCACGCGCTCGGCGTCCTCCAGGGCTGTCAGTGCGCGATCCAACGCGGCGGCGCGCTCCAGTTCGCGCTGCAGGGCGTCCACGGACTCCTCGGGGGAAAGGGGTTGTCCGGTCGCCAGGTGCGCCGCCAGCCCCTGGGCCCTCCGGCGCCAGTCGTCGACGGCTGCGCGGAGGGCGGCCGCTTCTGCCCGCGCGGCCCGGACGCCCTGCGCCAATTCCTTGGCCCGGTCGAGGTCCGCCAGGAAGGCGGGCAGGTCGCCGGGACGCAGGTGGTCAGGGAGTGCGTTCGCGTCGCACCAGGCGCGCCACCGCAGCCGGGTTTCCGCCTCGCGCCGCTTTCCCGCCTCCGCCTCGGCGCACGTCTCGGCGACCCTCTGCTCGGCCTGGCGCAGCGCCTCGGCTGCACCTGCCCAGGTCCGGCACGCCTCCTGTTCCCGGCGCAGGTCCTCCTCCCGGGCGCGGGCCCTGCTCAGGGCTCCATGGACGCCGCCCAGGTCCGGTTCGACGAGACCGGCCCGCTCGCCCAATTCCTGCAGGCGCCGGCCGGTGGCCTCCAACTGCCGTTCCGCCTCCCGGTGCGTGTCGCGGGCCCGTTCCACCGCGGACTGCGCCAGCGGATCGGCGCGGCGAGGCCAGTTGAGGGCGGTCGACAGACCCGCCAGAACCGCCAGGGCGACGGCAACGAGGGGACGGGAACGCGCCAGGGACGCGGCGAGCAGCAGCGGCGGCACAACGGCGACCACCAGATTCGCCAACGCCCGGGGCCGCCGGAGGGAGGACTCGGCCGCTGTCAGGGCCGCCTCCGCCGCCTGCCTGTTCTGCTGGCTCTGCCGCCACTCCTGCAGGGCGCCGCCGAGCTCCTCCAGACAAGCGACCTCTGCGCGCAGCGCGTTCACCGCCCGCTCTGCCTCCGCTGCGCCGCGTCCCGGCTGTTCCAGGGCGTCGAGGTCGTCACGGCAATCCTTGGCGCGCGTGCGCGCCGCCTCTGCGGCCAGTTGGCCCTTGCGCCGCTCCTCGGCCGCCGCTTCCGCCAGCGCGCCGGCCTCCTCGCCCGCCCGCCGCCACTGTGCGTGGGCGGTGAAATCCGCCACGCGGCCCTCGTCCCACGCCGGGCCGAGCCGGCCCAACACGCCCTCCAGGCTGGTCCCGTTCTGACGCAACTCCACCCCGAGACGCTCCAGGCGTTCCACGCGGCTCTGGTGGGCGGCGGCCGTGGCGCAAAGTGACCGGATCTCTTGCGCCGCTCCAAGCCATTCCAGATCCGCGCCGGCGGCACGGCGCGCGGCCGCCTCATTTCTGGCCCGCTGCAAGGCCTCCACACTGGCCCGCTGACCCGTTGCCAACTCGATGCGCTGACGCTTCAGCCCCTCGAACTCCAGGGCAAAGGCGTCGATGTCGGCGGAGCGCGCCGAGGACAAGGGGAAAGCGGCGAGGCGCTCCTCCGTCCAGTCCGGGCCGAGGAGGGCGAGGGCCGAGGCCAGGAGTGCTTCGGCCGTCCGCATCCCGCTGAGGCTCTTGGGCAGGTCCTCCTCAAGCCGTTGCCTCTGGACGGGCACGCCGGCCAGCACCCCCGCGATCCGGTCCGCCAGGGGCAGCAGGTCCTTGTGGGGCACCGGCGCCGAGGCCGCCGGCTCCAGGTCCGCCACCTGCTTGGAGAGGGCGTTGTCGCGGCTGCGCAGGACATTGACCTCCGGCCGCAGGATCGCCAGGCGCTCCACCGTCTCCTCGGGCACCCGTTCGCCCTGGGGCGCCGCCGCCAGTTGCTCCTGCGCGGCCCGCCGGCTGGACCAGCGCTCGTGCAGCTCCAGCAGGAGTTCGTTGCGCCGGAGTTCGCCCCGAACCGTGACGATCTGGTGCTCCAGAGACGTGATGCGCGCGGCGAGGTCATCCCCGCTGGCGAGGAGCCTCGGCCACTCCGCGGCGGCACCCTCCGCCGCGCGCACCAGGCGCAGCGCCTCCTGCAACTGCTGGGCGGACTGACGGATCGCGGAGGCGCTGCGTGGCCGCCACAGGCGCTGGATCTCTGTGGCGAGGCCGCGCTGGGCCTCACGCACCGACCTGCCCGCGCCCACCACCGCCGCCGAGAAGATGCGCTCCTGCACACCCTCCCCGGTGAGGGCGGCGATGGTCTGCAGTTCCGCCAGCCCGAAGGCGAACACCTGCCCGTACACGTTGGCGTCCAGGTTCCCCACCATATGCTGCAGACGCGTGGGCTCCAGGGGCCGCCCGTTGCTCAGGTCGATCAGCGACAGGCTGCTGCGGGCCCCGCGCTGCTCGATCCGGAAGCGCCCGCCGCCGTGCTCCACAACCAGCGCGCCGTCGACGGCTTCACCGCCAAAGAGCAGGGAGCGCACAAAGCGCAGCAGCGTGGATTTTCCGGCCTCGTTGGGCCCCTCAAGCACGACGACGCCCCCGGCGGCGGGCAACTGCACCGAGATGTCCAGGTCACGCAGCGGCCCGAAGCGGACCACCGCGATCCGCTCGATCCTCATCGGTCGCCCCGCTGCTCGAGCAGGTCCAGGGCCATCTGTTCCGCCTCCCGCCAGAGCTCGTCCGCGGCGCCCTCGATGCCGTGCCAATCGATCTCCCGCCGGACGGCGAGCAGATCGGCGTTGACCTGCAACTCCGCCAACAGGGCGGCGACGCGCGCCGGTGCCTCCGCGCTGTGCGCGGCGCTCCAGCGCAGCAGGTCTCCGCCGAAGTCCGCGGCCTCCATCCGTTTGGCCCTGTCCCGCGTGGGCTGGGTGCGGATGGTCAGTTCGTCCCACCAGAGGTCCCCGGCACCCTGCGCCTGGTCCCGCAGATCTCGCAGCAGTTCGTCCCGAAGGCCGACTCGGTTCAGGTCGGCGTGCAGGGGTGTGGTGCCCGCCACCCGGGCGGAGGCGATCAAGCCCCGATCCCCCTTTTCGTCCTGCGCGACTCGGACAAGATGCGAGACGACCTGGTCCACTGAGTCCAGGGACAGACGCCCCAAGTCCAGGACCAGGGTGGCAAATCGCCAGAGATCGCAGGCCTGGAAGGTCAGGCGGGGTGCACGGCCCGCTTCGGCCTCCACAAGATAGAAGCCGCGGGGCCCCTGTTCTCCGGGATGGCGGGCCTGAAGGTTCCCTGGATAGACGACGGCCGGGAAATCCGGGTTGACGATCTGCCGGGCGTGCACATGGCCCAGGGCCCAGTAGTCGAGGCCGCCCTGGCGCAGGTCGGTGAGAGCGCACGGCGCGTAGCGGCCATGTCCGGGATGCTCGCCCACACTGGCATGGAGCAGCCCGATCTGGTACACCGGCTCATCGAGCCGGCGGAACCGGAGGGCCAAATTCTCATGGACATGGCGTACGGGGTAGGATATGCCGTGGACCTGCGCCAGGACCTGCCCGCGCCGCCGCACCGGCACGACCCCGACGCTCTGGTGCCCGAACACCGTGACGCCGACGGGCCACTCCCGGATGGCAGACCAGCGCCCGCCCTGCGGATCGTGGTTGCCGTGGACCACGAACACCGGGATGCCGACGGCGCTCAACCGTTCAAGGCCCCGGAGGAAACGCAGTTGGGCCCGCACACCCGCCTCGTCCTGCTCGTAGACGTCACCGGCGATGAGCACAAAATCCAGCCCCTGCTGGACGCACACGTCGACCGCGCGGTCCCAGGCCTCCAGGGAGGCCTCGGCGAGAGAACTCTGGATCTCCGGGTCCACGGTGCCGATGCCCTGAAATGGCGTGTCCAGATGCAAGTCCGCCAGATGGGCGAACCGCAGCACGGCCATGCCACCGCTCCCCCCGCACAGGTTCGTGGCAGGGAGTAGGCCTGTCCGCTCAGCGCCCGCATACCCCTGCCCGCCAAGCTTGTTCGGTATTCGGGCCCGCCGACGGGACACCTCCCGCCGCGAACCGCAATGGCGCCGCCGCCCTGCGCCGATGACGATGACCGGCACGATGCGCAAGCTGGCGCAGCCATGGCGGAAGCGGCGTTAGTGCGCTAGCGCCCACGGTCCGGCGCAGTCCCCCGGCACGCCGCGCTGGCCTGCGTCAGTGCGCTGATCGCGCGGCCGGCCGGCAGCGCAGCGGCAAACGACGTGGCGGCGGGCAGCATCCCGGCGGTGTCTGCACGGCGCCGCACCCCCCGGTGGACCTCCCGTGGCGCCATCGGCGCCGTCCGCCTGCTCGGCCCGGAGGATCCCAAGCGCCGCGGCCCGTTTCTCCGCACCGTGCGCAACCGAGCCCACGCGGATGCCGGAGGCCGCCGCCCAAGCCGGGCGCCTGTTCCGCGGCGGTGATTCAGACCTGGAGCGGCGCGGGATCCGGCACGCCTGCTCCCGGCGGCTCATCCATGAGCGCAAACACGCGATCGCAGTTCGCGGCCAGACCGGACAGTGTGAGATAGGCCCCGAAGACATCGCCCAGGTTCTCCGTACGAGCGGCGTACGTCTGCTCCGCCAGGAGCGTACCGAGTGAGAGAGCCCCCTGCATCACCCACTGCCCACCGACCCACCACAGCCAGGCGGTGACGACCAGGCTCTTGACGTCGTAGACCAGGGCATAGGCCCAGCCGAGCATGGCGCTGAGCACCCCCAGGTCGGCCAGGCGCCGGTTGGCCTCGTGAAAGGCACCGACGTCGGCATCCGGCCGCCCGGCCGCAACCCCCTGCACCGCGGCGTGCATCCGGGTGACCTCCTCGTAAATGCGGCGATCGAGCGCATAGCGCACGCGACCGAAGAGGTAGGTCCAGGGTAAGAACGGCGGGATGAGGCAGAGGACGGCGAGCCCAAGGCGCCAGTTGAGACCGAGCATGAAGAGCGTGGCCGTGAACACCGGGATCTCCTCCCAGGTGATGTTCGCGAGCTGGCTTGTGGCGCCGTAGATCGCGTCGATGTCGTTGAGGCCGCGGGAAGTGACCTCGCTCGGGTGGAGGCGGCCGAAGAAGGCCCGCGCCTGACCACTGACACGGTCGAAGAAGTCATTGCGCAGGTCGCGCAGGGACCGGTTGGACATCACCTCGTGCCCGA
Organism: Bacillota bacterium; assembly: GCA_021797775.1. Taxonomy (GTDB): domain Bacteria; phylum Bacillota; class Sulfobacillia; order RBS10-35; family JAJYVN01; genus JAJZZC01. The sequence goes on along the minus strand of JAJZZC010000096.1, from coordinate 6,588 downwards.
GGGTGCTGGCCGTCCCGGTGAAGATGTGGATCACTGGGTAGGCGAGGATGCCCAGGATCCCGAGGAGCAGTAGCCCCGTGCGATGCTCGGGCAGCGCCCGGTCGATGATCAGGCGCTGGAAGAGCGGCTGCAACTGCCCGAGCCCGCCGATCGCCACCAGCGCCATGGCCACGACGACGACCCAGTAAGGCCAGTAGGGGTAGAAGTAAGCGAGCAGCCGGCGGACGGTCGGCCAGAGTTGGCCGCGGCCGGGCGCCCCGGGGCGGCTGAGGTCGACGTCCAGGTCCGCGAGCCAACGCCGCGGCGCAGCCATGCCGGCAAAACCGCGCAGGCCCGTGGGCACCGCGGGTCTGGGGCTGACCCCGGCCTCCGCCGCCCGGGCGGTCAGACGGTCCAGGTACTCGAAGACACGGTCCGCCAGGGCCAACACCCCGCGCAGGCTGATCCACACGTCGAGCAGCGACTTGACCGGCTTGTCCACGCGGGCACCGTAGGCGATGAACGCCAGCAGCGTGCCCAGGGTCAGGGTGCCGGCCATGACATTGTGCCCGCCGAACCACCACAGACCGCCGGCCACCAGGGCGGTGCCCACTGACCACAGGTTGCCGAACGACCGGCCGATGAAGCGGTGCGCGATGGAGACGTCGCTGTAGGCGTTGCTCGCCTCATGGAACGCCCCGCGGCGGGCGGGGGTGTCGCCGGTCGCCGCGGCGGCTGTACCTTCCAACTGACGGTTGATGATGACGATGTTCTCATGCAGCCGGCGTTGCAATCCGTACGTCCAGCGTCCCACCGCCACTCCGAAGACGACGAACGGCGGCAGCACAAACCAGACGATGAGCGCCAGACGCCAGTCGAGAACAAACATCGCGGTGGCCGTCGCGGCGAGCACACTCAGGTCGCGCACGGCGCCGATCAAGGTCGTGAGCACCCCGGCGATGCCCCCCGCGCCCGCGATGCCGACATCGTTGATCACGCGGCCGGTGATCGCGTCGGCGTCCACGTCTCGCCGCCGCTCCGGCGGTACCACGGCCGCGGCGGTGAAGAGGCGGCCGCGCACGTCGCGCAGGACGCCCTGCAGCGTGAGGGAGTGGAGGGCCGTCTGCACCAGGCCGACAGCCTGCGCCGCGAAGTGCACCAGGGCGATGAGGAGCACCAGGTGCAGCAGGAGCGCCACATTGCGCTGCGGGAGCGCGACGTTGACGATACGCCGGATGATCAGCGGCGGGATCACGCCCAGGGTCGCGGAGACGAAGATCAGGGCCACAATGCCGGCCACGGTGGGCCAGTAGCCGAGGTAGAAGCCGAGCAGGCGGATCAGCGAAGGATGGCGCACCGGCTCGGCCGGGACACCGCGCCAGTCCACACCCAAGGTGCGCCACCACGGGAATTCCGCGATCGTCTGTCGCCAACTGGGCTTGCGGTACCGGCCGTCCGGCGCGTCCGCCATGTCGTTCCGACCTCACTTCCGATCCTTGCCGGGCCCGGCGGCAACGTCCGACCCAGCCCGCGCGGGCGGTGAGACGGTCTGGCCGGACCCGCCGCCAAGGGAGTGGGGGTTGGTGCGCCGCTTTCCGCCTCAGCCCCCCCGTCGGCACGTGGCGCGTGCCTCAACGACCGCCCGCGACCACATGCCGGCGCGCGCGTCACGGCTTGCCGGCGCCAAGAGCGCCAAGCAGCGCGGCGTCGGCCGCGCGCAGGCGGGGCAGGAGGGCACGCAGTGCCGCCCGGTCGCCGAGCTCACCCTCCGCCTGTGTGGCGACAGCCGCGAAGTCGCGCAGGGCGGCGGCCGCCGCGGGGGAAAGCCCGGGGGCCGCCGCACCCTTTTTGCCGCCGCGCGACCTTCCCTTGCGGGCGGGCGCGGCGGACGCGACCGCCGTGCCACCCGCACCGGCCTTTGCGCCACCCGCCCGGGAGTAGGCGGCCCTGATCCAGACCAAGTCGCGGCGGAGTTCGGCTCCCCCGACCCCGGGCGTGATCCAGCCGCCCGCCGTTGCTGCGATCTCATAGGTGACATCGAGAGCCGCCGCCTCGCCCCGCGCCACGGCCAGACTCACCGTGGCTGAAGCGGCGGGCGCGGGCTTGCCGGCCGCCGCCGCCGGGCGCCGTTGTTGCAACGGCGCGATGACGCCGAGCAGGGCGTAGACGGCCGCAAAGTAGGCCAGCACCGCCAGGAGGACAAGCGCAGTCTTGGTGCGCCAGGACATGGGCGCGCGTCGCCGGTGCGGGTCGGCGGGGCCAAGGGCCGTATCGAGTACGGGCCGCGGCATGGCACAGCCCTCCAAACCGGGATTCCCCGAAATCGTGCGGGCCTCCGCCGGACATGGGGGGATACCGGGCCGGCCGTATCGGACAGCCGGGGATCGGTTCCGGTACGGCCGCGGGGCGGACCGACAGAGCCGGCCCACGCCGGGAAGACGCCCGCGGTCCGTGGGCAGTGCCGCGTTCCGCTGGAGCAGCCGGCCGAACAAGAGCTGCATTCGACCATGTCCATGGCGTTCCTGGTCGCGGCAGAGTCAGCGGCGGCAGAGCGCGCACGCACACCACTATGTGCGGCAACGCCCGAGCCGGGGAACCGTCCTCGGCCGCAATTGGGGCCGAGCCGCGCGGGCTTGCCGCCAACGGCCGGCCAGGATCCGGAGTACCAGGCCCGACAGGTGTCGCCAGACCGGCAGCTATCGGGCCTGCCGCCGTCACCGATCATGGACGGCCATCCCATCCCGGCCGTGGTACCGGCCTGCCCTCCCCCGCGGCAGCAGTGGTGCGCTGGCGTGCGCCCGTCATACCACTGCGGCTGCGGGCTCGGCGCGTGGTCAGGCCGAATCGCGCCGGCCGGAGCCCGAACCGGACGCGGCCCGCATCGCGGCCAAGCGGCGGACCAATTGCCGTTCCTCTTCCCGCAGGCCTTTGGGCAGCAGCGCATGCACCTCCACGTACAGGTCCCCGCGCCCCCCCGGCGCGGCGCGGCGCGGCATGCCCTGCCCGCGGAGCCGCAGCACACCGCCGTCGGCCGTTTCCGCAGGCACCCGCAACGCCACGTGATCGCTGAGCGTGCCCACGTCGACCTCGCCGCCGAGCAGGAGGGTCCAGAGCGGCATCTCGACGCGGCAACGCAGATCGTCGCCCGAACGCGTGAACCTGGGATGCGGCCGGACGCGGATCTCCAGTTCGGCGATGCGGCCCCGCCCGGCGGCCCCCGGCACGGCCAGCCGGTCCCCCGTGGCCACGCCGGCGGGGATCCGGACTTCCAAGCGGTTTGACGGACCTCCGTCAGAGACGACGGTCCGCGTGGTGCCGCGCAGCGCTTCTTCGAGCGTGATCTCCACTGAGAGCACCGGATGCGGGCGGCCGCCGTGAGCGCCGAACAATCCGCCGAGGAGGTCCGCCAGCGGGTCGGACTCGCCGTCGGGGCCAAGGTCTTCGACGCGCATGCGCTGGGGCGCGTCCCCGGTGCCGGTCGACGAGGGCCCCGGACCCTCGCCGGCTTCCCGCCAGGCCGCGCCAAAGGTGTCGTACTTGCGCCGTTTCTCCGGGTTGGAGAGCACCTCGTACGCCTCTGCCACCTGCTGGAAGCGCTTGGCGCCCGCCGGATCGTCGGGGCGGCTGTCCGGATGCCACCGGCGGGCGAGCCGGCGGAAGGCGGCGCGGATCTCCTTGTCGGTGGCCGTCCGAGCAACGCCCAACGTCTGGTAGTAGTCCTCAAACTCCATACCGGCCCCTCCTCCCCGCCACAGTCCAAGGTGTCAACCCGGTCCCGACCACGGCGCGTGCGCCCCGCACCTGACCCCTGCGTCATGCCGCGTGTCGGGTCGGACCGCGCGCACCACGGCACCGTCGGGGGTTGCGTCACGCCGCCGACGCCGCCGCACGTCTGGTCGCCGGAGCGAACCGGAACCGGCGGCTCGAACGCCCGCTGCCGTTCCCGCAGCTCCCGCAGGAGGATTCCGACCCGCCACGGACATGCCGGCAGACCTCCGCACCACAAGCAGCGGCGCGAAGCGCACTCCGCTCCGAGGCGCTGGGACCGGTTGTGGGTGGGTCGTGCCCAGCTATGGCCTGCGTTTGAGAGGCCCCGCGGTGGGCGAGCGCGTGGAAGACAAGGCAAGTGCCACGCGCGCTTCGGCCATCGCGGGAGGCACCGGTCCGAGCATCGTGCTTGCCACTCCTTGCACGTGTCCCATCGGCCCGCCGGGGCACCCGAGCCGCGGACCTCGGGGAATCCTTCCGAACGGATGTTAGGGCGCGCCACATGAAAAGTCAAGAATGGTCAGACATGATTTCGGCTCGGCAGCGCGCCCTCCCGCCAACAGGCCGCATGCGGGACTTTGGCCCCGCCGATAGGCCAGGCCCGGGAGACATGAGCGGTTGGCACCACGGGGAGACGATCTCAGGCGCGGGTGGCAGGGACGTCGGCTGCGGGCACGGAGTTGACATAGAGCCTTGACATCGCCTGCCCCTGATCGGATGATGCGAGTATGTCAGGGGAACAGGTGCTCTCGACGGGGCAGGCGGCGAAGCGCCTGGGCGTCTCTGTTCGCACGATCTACCGCTGAGAGGCGGTCGGGCGGCTGGTGCCCGTCGCGCACCTGCAGAGCGGGCAGCGCCGATTCTCGTCTCGGGATATTGACGCCCTGCTGCGGTCGAGGGAAGGCGGCAAGGAACGCTGCGCTGTCTACGCTCGGGTCTCCACCCGCGCGACGCAATTGAGCGGGGATTGAGGAGGTGGGCTGCGCGCCGGGTCCGCTACGAACTTTTGGGACCGTCGGCAGGATGGTCTGCATCCTGACCGTCCCGCCATCTACGTCAACAGTAACCCCGCGCAGGAGCAGACGCAAGGTCTGTTGCCGGCCCGCGAAGTCCAGGACGCCGAGGCCGGCGTTGATGTCGCGCAGGAACTCCTCGAAGGCCGTGTGCACGTCCTGCAGCCGCGCGCGCTCCTCGCGCCGTTCCTTGACGTCCAACAGCTCGCGTTCGGCCTGCTCCTTCTGCCGCTTGAGTTCCCCCAGGCGGCGGCGGAGCTCGTCCTGGTCCACCTCCTCGGCCTGGTAGATGTCGAGCAGCAGGTTCTGCTGCCGCTTCAACCGTTCCATCTGCCGGCGCAGTTCCTGCTCGCGCAGGTCCAGGGCATCCGCCGCGCCAGCCTCCCGCAGCCGACGCTCGAACTCGTTCCGCAGGGTTCTCGGGGTTGCGCACCAGTTCGCGCACCGTGTCCCACACCAGCGCCTCCAGGCCATCGGCGTCCGTCCAGAGACACGGGCGGCACACCTTGCGCTCCCCCACGTTGTAGGGGTCGAAGGCCGTGCAGCGGTAGATGCGCTTGCCGTGGCTCGCCGCCCCAGTCATGGCGGCCCCGCAACGGCCACAGCGCACGAGGCCCCTGAGGAGATATTCGTGGCGCTTGTTGTTGCGCGGCGCGAAGTGGGCGTTGTCCGCGAGCCGGCGCTGGGCTTCGGCGAAGACCTCCGGCGTGATGATCGGCGGCACGGGCACCGCGATCCAGTCGGCCTCGGACCGGCGGCGGCGGCTCGTTTTGCGGTTCTTGCGATAGGCGCCCTCCGGCGCGTTCTCCGGCTCCACGTACTCATGCCGGTGATAGAGAAAGGCGCCCGCGTAGGCGCGCTGGCGCAGGATGCGGTTGACGGTGGACTCGCGCCAGTGATCCGCCCCGCCCGGCGTCGGGACACCCTCATCGGTGAGCCGCTTGGCGATGCCGCGGCACGAGAGACCTTCCTCTGTGCACCAGCGGAAGATGTCACGTACCACCGCCGCCTTGGCTTCGTCCTCCCGCAGCGTGGCGCGGTGCTCGCCTTCGCGCGGCACGTATCGGTAGCCGTAGGGCGTGTAGCCGCCCATCAACCCGCCGCGTCTGGCCCAGTGCATCTTCCCCCGACGCGAGCGCTCGCCGATCTTGGCCCGCTCGTACTCAGCGAAGGCCCCCTGCATCGTCAGCAGCAGTTCGCCCTCTGGGGTGTCCGCCGGCTGACCCTGAAGGAACTCCACCGCGACGCCGGCTTTTTTCCGCTCCTCCAGCAGGAGGACTTGATGGGCGGCCTTGCGGACCAGCCGGTCGGGCGCCAGAATCAGCAGTCGCTGGAATGCGCCAGCGTGCGCCGCATCGCGCAAGCGGTCGAGGGCTGGGCGCTCCAGGGTGGCCCCCGAGTACGCCTCGTCGACGAACTCCTCGACGACGCGGTGCCCACGCTCCTTGGCGTGCGCCCGGACGGCTTCGAGCTGACTCTCTACCGTTGCCTCCTGTTCTTGGCGACCCGAACTCACCCGGGCATAGATGGCGGCCCGCTGCCCGCCTGGGCTCCCGTTGCGTTGGTCACTTCCACCCATAGGCCCACGGCGGATCCGCAACGTTCACGCGGAATGGCCCCGTGGACAGTGGCGGCGCTTCCCTGGTGATCTCCGCCGCCTGCGTCAGGACCTTCATGCGCCTGTAAGCGCCGTCTACGCGCCCCGTCTCGTCCATCGCGGCGGGGCCACCTTGGCAAACCGCTCCGGCTCGCGCCGCGCCGCCTCTACCACGGCTGCGGCCTTCTCCAGCGTGCGCCCCGACATCCCGGCGTAGGCCGCTACCTTGTC
>JAJZZC010000095.1 GCA_021797775.1 Bacillota bacterium | reverse complement strand
GGGCAGGTGGCGGCGCACCGCCGCGGGCAGCGGGTTGGGAAAACGGGGCCGGTTCCGCGCGCCGGATCCGGCCGGCGCCGTGCCCGCGACTGGCCGTGGCGGCCCCGAGGGGCCCGGGCCGCCACGGCCTGACGCGGTTGGCGACGACCCCCGCGGCTTGGCCGCCGCCTCCTCCGGTTCCGCGAGATACGCCGCGAGCAACCCGCCCCCGTAGCCAAGCGGCGCCGAGGCGGGCAACGCGAGGCGCCCGCGCGCCGCCAGGGCGAGCTCGGCCAGTCGCGCGCCGGCCTCGGTCAGAAGGGCCTCGGCGGCGGGATCGCCCGCCAAGGCCAGCCGCAGCACCAGGGGGGCCAGCGCCGCGACACGCTGCGGGGCCCCCCAGAGGGCCGGGGCGGCCTCGACCAGTGCGTCCAGGTCCGCCAGACCCAGGGCCGCCAAGGCCGCGTCCCCGAGGGCGCGGGCCTCGGGCGCCCGTCCGTCCGTGGCCCGCGCCGCCGCCGCCAGGGCACGGACACCGAGCCAGAAGCCTCCTCCCTCGTCGCTGAGGTGGCGCCCGTACCCGCCGGCCTGCGCGCTACGCCCCTGCCCATCCATGGCCAGTGCGACGGATCCGGTTCCTGCCAGGAGCACCGACGCGGGTCCGGCCGCCTCCGTGGCCACCGCCTGCAGGGCGAGGTGCACGTCCGTGGTCAGCACGACGGCATCCGGGGTGATCCCCACGCGCTGCAAGGCCTGGCGCAGCGCGGACTCCGCCCGGGCGGCACCCGTCGGGCGCGCCGTGCCCGCCAGGCCGGCGATGACGTGCGGGTGCTCCCCGCCGATGCCTCGAGGGGCGGCGGCACGCCCGCCAGGATCAGAAGCGCCGGAGACCAGCGGCGTGAGCAGCGCGACGAAGTGGTCGGCCAGTAAGCCGGTCGCCGCCGCCTCTTCGGCGGTTGGGACCGGCCCGGCCGCCGCCGCGGGCCCGCGCGCGGCGCCGAGCACCCGCCCGTCGTCGGAGGCCGCGAGCGCGCGGGCGTTGCTGGCGCCCCCATCGATGACCACCACGGGCACGGCCGCGCACCCCCTCCCGACCCCATCCGGGCGAACCGCCCGCCCTATCCCCAGACGGTCCGGTCCCGGCCTTCCAGGTCGCCGCGAGCGACCGCCGCGCGCCCCCGCCACACCCGCCGCAGATCCCCCTCCGCGGCGGCGAGCAGCCGTTCCGCCTCCGGGGCGCCGACGCGGAGTGCGGCGCAGACAATGGCGGGTTTGACCCGCCAGGCGCACGTCTCCAGCGCGGCCTCGGCTGCGGCTGGCGCGACGTGCGCCACTTCAGCGACCGTACGCACCGCCCGCGCGCGCAGCTTGGCGTTGGTGGGCTGGAAGTCCACCATGCGATTGCCGTACACGTGGCCCAGCCGGATCATCGCCGCCGTCGTCAGGAGATTGAGCGCCATTTTTTGAGCGGTTCCCGCCTTCATGCGCGTAGACCCGGCCACGGCCTCCGGCCCGGTCGCCAACACCAGCGGGATGCCTGCCGCCACGGCCAGAGGCGACGTGGCGACCGCCGTCAGCCCCGCCGTTGGCGCGCGCCGCTCGGCCGCGCGCCGCACCGCAGCCACCACGAAGGGTGCGGTGCCGCTGGCCGACACGCCCAGCACGAGGTCGGCCGGACCGACGGCCAGCCCGTCCATCGCGCCGCCGCCCGCCGCCGCGTCGTCTTCCGCGCCCTCCACGGCCTCGCGGAGGGCCCGCTCGCCCCCGGCGAGCACGGCCACGACACGCTCCGGCGCGGTGCCGAAGGTGGGGGGGCATTCGGCGGCCTCCGCCGCGGCGATGCGCCCGCTGGTACCGGCGCCGACCATCACGAGCCGTCCCCCCCGCCGCCAGCCCGCGACCAGCAGGTCGACCACCCGTTCGACCTGGGGCAAGGCGGCGGCCACGGCCTGCGCGGAGGAGGCGTTGGCGTCGTGCAGCCGCTGCAGCAGCTGGGGCAGGGGCAAGAGGTCCAGGTCGCCGGCGGCGGCGAGCGCCTGCTCCGTCGCCGGGAGCGCGTTGGCCGGTGCATCGCCCTGCGGGCGAGGGGCGGGCGTCCCTTCGCGCAACACGGCACCTCCGGGTGTCAGCGGGATGTCCTTCCCACAATCTGTTCCCGCCGGCACGCCGACTGGCACGGCGCGGCGCCGCACCAGCGCGTGCACGCCAGGGCCGAGGTGCGGGCCAGGTCCCTTCCGGGAACGGCCTCTAGGCCCAGCCCCTTGTGCGGTGGCCGCCCGCCGGGCCGCAGGCCCTTGCGGTGTTCGCCCGCCCGCGCCCACGACCTGCTCCCGCTCCGCCCGTCGACGGGAGGTGCATCCCGCCGCCCTCGAGCGGGAGTCCGTGCACGCCGTGCTCCGCCCGCGCATCCAACCCTCGGCCCCGCGTCCTGGTGGCGCCACCACCGCGTTCGGCCCGATCAGGCACAGCCCGCTGCCTCCCCCCATCACGGGACGGAGCCGCCGGCGGGTGGCGTCCTGCCCGTCGGGGGCGGTTGACAGAGAGATCAGGCGGTTCCGCCCCCAACCGGTGAAGGCGACGCTCGCCCCGTCCCGCAGGCTGACGCACCCGCGGGGTGCCCTGGTGTGCGAACGGCAGCAGGGTCGCGGCGTTCTGGGCGAGTCGCTTGCGCCACAGGCGATTGCGGGCGCAGGCCGAATGCGCGGCGTACGGCCGTCAGCGGCCCCCGTGACCGCACGGGCGCCGCGGCCGCATCGTGGCGCCAAACCTGTGCGCGGCAAGCGGTGGCAGGCGCGAGCGGACCGGCGTACCGCTCCGCGGTCACCCACGCTCGTGGCGCCGTCTGGGCGAAGGCCCCCCGCCGGAATGACGCGACCCTGGGAACGGCAGGGGATGTCCGGGTCGCGCGTGGAAGCACCGGCACAGGCCGCGAACGAAAGGAAGGGCTCACGATGAGCCAGCCCGGCGCAATGAGCGCCGCGCGCCCCGCGCCCCCGCGTGCCCCCCACCCACCCGTGGTGCAGGTGTCGCTGGATCTGACCTCCGTCGATGAGGCGTTGCACGTGGCCGAGATCGCCGTGCGCGCCGGTGTGGACTGGTTGGAGGCGGGAACACCGCTGATCCTGGCGGAGGGCCTGCGGGGCGTGCGGGCCCTGCACGAGCGCTTCCCCGGCCACCCCGTCGTCGCGGACCTGAAGACCATGGACGGCGGCTACCTGGAGGCCGAGATGATGGCCGGTGCCGGCGCCAGCATGGTGGTGGTCATGAGCCAGGCACACCCGGCCACCGTGCGTGCGGTCGTGCGCGCGGCCCGGCAGTTCGGCCTCAAGGTCATGGGCGACGTGCTCGCCGCGGCCGACAAACCCGGGGCAGCGCGGGCCCTCCAGGCCGACGGCTGCGACTATGTGATCGTGCACACCGGGTTCGACGAGCGGCACGAGCGGGTCGGCGCCACTCCGTGGGACGACCTCGCCGCGGTGGTCGCCGCCGTCGACATCCCCGTCCAGGCCGTTGGCGGCTTACGGCTGGAGGACCTGGACCGACTGCCGGCGGCCGGGGCGCCGCTGGTCGTCGTGGGCGCTCCGCTGGTCATCGACCACGACGCCTTCCGGGCGGCCAGCGAGGACGAGGCCCTGGAGATGGTACTGCGTGACGTGGTGCGTCGCGTCAAGGGGGCGGCCCGGAGCTGAAGGCCAGCCAACCCGTCGGCGGGGGGGCGCCGGGCTCCTCTGAGCGGGCCCGCCCGCCCGCCCAGGCCGGTCCCCCCCCGCGGCCGGCAGGGTGGCGTTGTGCTCGTGGGGGCGGTTGGCCGATGGTGCCTGGGGCGCCCCCACCAGCGAGAGCGGAGGCCATCCCCGAGCGACCTGGCAGGAGCGGAGGGAGCGTCCCTGGGGCGCAGAAGCGCCAGCGGCGCGCTGGCGCTTCTGCGCCCAGCCCGGTGTGTCTCCCTGCCGGAAGGTGTACGGCGCTTGAAGCGCTCCTGCCCGGGTTGCGCCGTGAGCCCCGGAGAACAGCGAATCCCGGGCACCCCACGTGGCCCGCTTGGCCGGGCCGCCGCGCCGATGCCCAGCCCCGTGCCCGTGTCCGGCCGGGTCCCCCGAGCAAGGCCGCGGGCGCCACTACCGGTAGAGGTCATGTGCGTCGCTGCCTACTACGCGCCCCCCCCAACACCCGCCCGCGTTTTCATGCCGCGTGGCGCCGACCGCGTCGGCATGGGGACTCAGGCGAACAGGACGTCGGCGACGGCGAGCAGGGCGTGGCGGCGATGCCGGTAGTAGGTGCGCAAGGCCGCCGGGGCCGGAGCCGACGGCTCGTGGGTGCCGACCGCGTGATGGGATGGCGTGCCGCTCAATCCGGGGAACTCCCGGGTGAGAAAGGCCACGGCGTCCGCATCCTGGGCACGCGTCTCGGCCGCGGCGTCGACGATCCACTGGCGCACGTCTGCGGGGCGCGAGGTACCCAAGGTGAGATGCGCCCACTTGGCTGCGCCGGAGGCGCCGAGGCGTGCCGGGTGGTCTAGTGCCGAGAGGGCCTCGGCCAAGAGCGCCGCGCGCTCCTGCACGGGGGGGCTCGCCCGCTCGGCGACGCTCAGTACCCCATCGAGCCAGGTCGTCTCCTCCAGGGTCGTGAAGTCCAGGACAAAGACCGGCCGCTCCCCGGGACCACCGTGGAACTCCGGGGCCGGAATGAAGCCCAGGCGATCCGCCAGTTGCACGTCGGACGGCATCCAGACCATCCGCGGCGTCGGCGCGCGTCCCAGGCGCAGGTGGGCGCAGAGCATGGCGCGCAACCGGCCCGCCCAGCAGCAGCTGCCCGCGACACAGGCGCCGGTGAGGACGGGACGCTTGCCGGGGGCCAGGGCTTCGATGCAGGGGCGGAGGGCGTCGTCGCCGAGAGCTGCTTCCGCGTTGCGGCCCAACGGCCGGTAGAGGGGGCAGGCTTGGCAGCCCCCGGTCGTCCAGCGCAGGACCACCTCGCCCGCGCCGGTAGAGCCGACCATCACCTGGGGAGGGACGGCTCGCCCTGACGGGACGGCGCCGGTGGAGCCGCCCGGGCGTACGGGGGCGGCCCGCCGCAGCGGCTCCCACCACTCGGCCTCGGGGGTGCCGGCGGTCGGGGTTGGCGCACCGCGCTGGAAGGCGTCGGCGGCCAGCGGCGCCACCGCGAACCACGACAGGGGCCAGGTCGTGGCGCCGCGGGTGGTGTCCGACGCGGCCTCCCGGTAGTGCCGCGCGGCGCGCAGGAGCGACCAGCGCGCGAGCCACGGCTTGGCCGCGGCCACGATGGACATCAGCGCATGCCGGGCGGGGTGGGGTATGCGGTGCCCCCAGGGGGTGTCCACGAACAGGGGCAGGTTGACCAGCGCGCTCCATTCCGCGTCCATGACCCGGCGGCCGACCAGCGCCTCCAGCGCTGGTCGGTCGACGCCAGGCAGGAATGCCGCCGCAGCCAGCAATGGGTCCAGGGTCCGGTCGACGGCCGGGCGCCACGCGGTCTGCGACGAGCCAGGGTGTAGGAGGTGTTCCGCCAGCAGGGAGGTGACGGCGTGCGGTCCTGGCCCGGTGGCCGTGGCGCCGGCCTCTTCCGCGGAGCGGATGGCCTGGGCGGCCAGGACAAGGCCGCCGGGGTGCCCCCCTGTGGCGGCGATCACCTCCGCGGCCCGCTCGGGGCGGATCCCCAGGCGGGAAAGCAAGCGCCCGGCAGCCGCGGAGTCGAGACCTTGAAGGGGTATGGACCGCAACACGCGGCTCCAGACCTCCTGGCCCGGCCAGACCTGATGCGGAGGGCGGCGGCCGACGAGGACCAGGGAGACGCCTGCCCCGAGGCGTAGGAACAGGTGTTGGCGCAGCCATTCGTCCTCCGGCAGGAGCGGCTCGTAGGGGTCGACCGCCAGTACCAAGCCGTATGGCGCCGCCAGGCGGTGGATCTGGTCGACGATCACGTCCTCCTCCGGCACACCGCCCCCTCCGACTTGCGCGGCGAGCGCCGACAGCAGGGCGTCGCGGCGGGCGAGGGGTGCCGAGGGCTCGAGCAGGACGGCCACGGTGCCCTGGGATCGCACCCAGCGCACATGTGCCCGCACCAAGGCCGACTTGCCCACGCCAGCGGGCCCGTGGACATAGACGGCCGTGGCCCCACCGCGCCGCGCAGCCGATGCGCTCTGCCGGAGGAGCGAGAGCTCCTGCCTGCGTCCGGTGAAGAGACCGCTCTCCGCTTGGTCGACAGCTTGCCGTAGCGTGTGCGGCACCAAAGGGGACATCGTCTCGGCGCTCACAGGCGGCCCGCCTTTGCCGCTGGCGATTCCGTCCCTGCGGGGCGGAATCGCCCCGTCCGTCGCGGCGGACCGCTGCCGGCCTCCCGGGGCCGGTGCTGCCCAACGCCAGTTTACTGACACTTCCGTGACAGTCTCGGAGTCCCAGCCGCATCGCGTCAATCGGCTGGTCGGCCGTACCCGTGGTGCCCGGATAGACGGGCCGATTGGACCATCTCGGAGTCCGTTCCGTCCCATGCGGCTGGGGGAGAGCCGCTGGCCCGCCAGGTGGGGCAGAGAACGTCGGATCAGCCGGCGCAGCGCAGGTCGGAGGCCGGTTCGGACAGAAGGCGGCCGCCCGCGAGCCAGACGAGGTCCCGGCCGGCCGCCAAGAAGAGCCCCTGGCCCGGGACGCTGCCCCGAAGCGCACACCATGCCGTTGCACGGGGTCGGAGCAGCCAGGCGGCCGGATGTCCCCCCCAGACCTGCAGGAGCAGGGCCCCGTCCGGGAGCACCCGCAGGTTGGTGTTGAGGGGGGGCGCACCGCCGGTCGCCCACCCGTCCGGTGGCGCCGGTAGGGTGACCCACGCCCAGTGCCTACCGCCGTCGGTCGAGCGCAGCAGAGGGGCTGCCTCGCCGTCCCCGGAGATCCCCGCGGTGCCGCTGGGCCAGGCGACCGCCGCAGGCCATAGGACGGTGGAGCCGCTGAGCACGGGGTGGCCCCCGCTCAGATCCATACCGGCGAAGCGCGCCCAGAACCAACTCCGGCCACCGTCGGAGGAGACGACCAGGCCAAGGATATGGCTCCCGCCATTGAACGCGGGGTTGAGGCCGGCGATGTGCCAGAGGCAGGGCGCCCCGCGGGGGCAGACCAGCGGTACCTCCACCCATGAGGTCCCACCTTGGAGCGCTACTTCCTCCGCGAACATGTCGCTCTGCAGCGCCTGGCCGAAGAAGGCGCGAGAGTACCAGGAGACCACGGCGTTGTCGCCACTGGTGAAACCCACCCACCCCCGGAAGGACGTAAAGCCGGCCGGGACAGGAACGAGCTGCCAGGTACGGCCGCCGTCGGTTGTGTAGAGTGGGAGCGGCGAGGCGAACGAGGGGGTCGCCGTACCCGGGTCCGCCGCGCCCGCCACGTAGAAGGTCGCCGGGCTGACCGGGTCCGGCAGGACCGCGCGGCAGCCGATCACGCCGCCGGGCCCTTCGCCGAGCTCGTGGGCCGGAAGGGGCACGCCGCTCCAGCGGCGGCCGAGGTCGCGCGATACCAGCAGTTCGGGCGCCTGGCTGTTCCGGCCGCCCACGCAGGTGCCCACGCTCAGCACCCGGCCCAGCCCCAGCCCAAAACCGGGGAAGCCGCTGTCCGGTTGAGCGGGTAGCCACGGCCCGCCGCCCGGCAGACTGGACCAACGGACCGTGGGCGCGCCAGCGGTGAGGCTGAAGCGGGCCGCGGTGCCGGGCCGCGCGGCGCAACCGGGGATCGGGCCGCGCAGGCAGGCCAGGAGCAGGGGGTAGCGCCCCGGGGGCAGCGCCGCCGGCCGGCCGTCCCGCCGCCACACGAAGGCCGGCGCCTGGAGGAACAGCGTGAAGCGCGCGCCGTTCCACACCACGGCGACGCGCTGGCGCAGGCCCCCGGGCCCGCAGCGGATCCAGCACGCCCAGGCGTGGGCCGGCCTGCCGCCTCGCGAACGGCCCTCCACGCGCACCAGGGTACCCGCCGTGCCCTTCCCGGGGGCAAGGGACACCGTAAAGCCGCCAGCCGCCCGGGAGTGCGGGGGCGCGGCCCGCGCCGCTGCGGGGCGCGCAGCGCCCGATGCGATCCCCGCGGCGGCGAGCGCAGCCGCCACCAGCAGCCCCCACGCCTGCAGGCGCCGCCCGGCCTGACCCGTCCCGTCGAGCCTCATCGTTCATTCCCCCGCCAGGGCGGTTGCCGCCGGCAGGGCCTTGCGGATGACTTCGCGGCGGGGGCGCGTGAAGAGAATGCCGGCGCCACCGCAGAGGATCGCCAGCGCCGGTCCGAGGAAGGCGTGCGGCAGGCCGCACGTCCCCTCGGCCGCCGCGATCAGGGCGCCCCCCACGGTGATGCCGACCCCCTGTGCCACGAAGTAGATGCCGCCGGCGAGGCCCGGATGCGCCGGATCCATGTCCTGCGCGTAGCCGATGCCCACGCCGAAGACGGCGGGGAACGCCAGGACGACCGCCAGGGGGCCCGGCACCAGGGCGACGACCAAGGCCGGGCCGAAGTGTCCCAGAGCCGCGGGGAATTCCTCCCTCAGCGCCCCCGGCTTGCCGCCGCGAGCGATGTGACCGTTCCCGTCTCCCACCGACGGGATGCCTATTCGCAGCGGCGGGCGTCCGCCCTCCATCGGCGCCCGAGCAAACCGCGCCGGGCGCCCGCCGAGGGCCCCGTGGCGGGGAGCGCTCGGCGGCACGGGATCCTATGCTCGCGCGCCAGGGCCCGCGGCTCTGCGCCTCGCCGCTGCGCGCACGCTGCGGGACTTGCCCCACGGTAGTTCGCTCCGCCCGAATGCCTTTTGCCTGGCGGTGTATGAGCATAGCAGGAGGGTGCACCACGTGCTGTGACCCTGGCATCGGCCTCTCCCCTTCATCGTGTGTGCCTCGCGCCAGCGTGCCACATGCTGGAAGTTGCCGCGTGCCAGGATTGGCGTCCTTATCTGCGAATTGCTTGATGTCCAAGAGTTTTCATGATGAGGAGGAAACGGTGTTGCCTGATGGTGTCCGCTTCCTGCTCTGGAGCGGGCCGGAGGACGTCTGGATGCCTGCGCTCGCCTCTCCGATGCGCACGGCGCTCGCGGTGCTCGCATCACTGGCGGTCGCCTGTGTGCTGGCCACCCCTTCCGCCGCCGTCGCGGCGCCGGTGCGAGGCGGGTCCCCGGCGAAGGTGGCCGGTCCGCCGGCGCGTGGGGTCGCGGCGTCCGCGCGGGTCGGGTCAGTGGTGAAGGCGGCGGGATCCCCGTCTCAGGGCGGCGGTGCGGCGCCGACCGCAGCGCGGGGGGCGCAGGCGTCGTCTCCCAAGCCGCCGTCCCTCGGCCCGTTCATGCGGGGCATGACCTACGCCGCATACACCGCAACCGTGTTCGCTTCGGCAACCTCGGACGAGCAGGTGCGGGCGATGGCCCGTGCCGGGGTAAACGCCATCTCCGTGCAGACGGCCTGGTACCAGCAGAGCCCTACCTCGACCCGCATCGCGCCCACCGCCCAGACGCCGTCCGACGCCTCCCTGGAGCACCTGATCCGCCTGGCGCACAGCTTGCACATGCGCGTCTTCCTGGACCCCTTCGTCAACGCCATCCACGGCGAGGCCTGGCAGGGCGCCTTTCACCCCACCTCCTGGGCGGCCTGGTTCCGCTCCTATGACGCCATGGTCGCGCACTACGCCACCCTTGCCCAGGCGACGGGGGTGAACATGCTATCGCTGGGCGATGAGAACGATACCTCCGACCATACCCCGGCCCTGCTACCGTACTACCTGCACATGGTCGCCATCGCGCGTCGCGACTACCACGGTGCGCTCACCTACGGAGCCGACTACCCGGATTACCGGCAGGTCCCCGCCGCGTTCTGGCGGAGCCTCGACGCCATCGGACTGGAGGCCTACTTCCCTCTGGCCGGCTCTACCGACCCGACCCAGGCACAGCTCGATGCATCCTGGCGCCGGCAGGTGGCGGCCATCGCCGCGTGGCGGCGTGCCGAGGGTCTGACGGCCAAGCCCGTGGTCCTGACGGAAATCGGTTATTACAGCGGCGCCACCACGGCCGCGAATCCTGGCGCGTGGGAGCCGAATGCACGCTTGGACCTGGCCCTGCAGGTGGCGTGCTACCGCGCGGTGTTCACAACCATGTACCAGCAACCGTGGTTGCAGGGCATCTTCTGGTTCTGGTGGGCGAACCCGAGCGACGGCCCCGACTGGCCGCCGTTGGCGACCAACAACGGGTACAACGTGCAGAACAAGCCCGTGCTGGGTCTTATCGAGTCTTATTATCGCGCGCCCGGCGGGGGGAGGGCGGTGCCGCCGCCGGTAGGTTTCAGGAGGTGACCCGCGGGCTGGGCTGGGGCTAGGCTCGCAACAACGTGGCCCGTGTTCGCCGCAGGGACGGCCGCCCACCCATGAGATGTCGCGGTCTCGACGTCTCCAACATGGACAGGCTCTGGCTCCCGAGCGGCGCGCTGTCCGGGGGCGTGCCCCGCCGCGGTCGCCGGTTTCCGGTGACCGGTGTTGACATTCGTCCCACCCATCCAGGGCGAGGACATCGCGCATCCATTTAACTGGAAACCGCCGCGTTCGGCGCCCGGTTCGGGCGCCGTGCGCGGTAGAGAGCCCGAGGGACGCCCTCGACGACTGCGACGCTGGGGGCGGGCGGCCGAGTGGCCCAGAACCCGGGGCCCGTGCCGCTGGCCTATGCCCTTGCCGCTTCGCCACAACCGCTGAAATGGCCGACGAGTGGGTGCCGGCGCCGGTCTTCCGCAGGTCACCGCAGAAAATACTTCCACAACCCGTCAAAAATGGCCCCCACTCCATACAGGGGTGCAACGGGGGTGCGGAAGAGCGGCCGGCGCCCCCGTGATGCACTGCAGGCACCGGGCGCCTCCTGAGTTCCAGGAACTTCCTGGGGGCGATGGCTGGTCGGGGCCGGCGACGCCGCTGGTCGTCGTCTGGCCACGGCTGCACCCGCCACCGCTGCGGCGCCGGTCGGGTGCCCGTCGCCTCGGCAGGGTGCCGCTGCGCTCGCCGCGAGCGGGGCGGATCGGCCGCACGCTTGTGGGCTTCCCGCCGAAACTGGCGCCGCCGGGGCGATGACTGGTCGGGTCCGGCGGCGCCGCGGGCTGTGCTGTAGCCCGTCGCCTCGGCTCCAGCTGGCGGGGCGCCTGCCCGCAACCCGGGGAGCCCCCGCGGCGCCGCCATCGCCTGGTCGCTTTCGCGCACCGCGCGGGGGATGCGGTGGCGGCGGCTGCGAGGCTCCGCCGATCCGGCGAGCCGGCCGTTGGCTGTTCTGGCCCACGCGGTTTGCGGCGCTTCGCCCTCGCTCCCGGAGCGAGGGTGCTCCTTGTTCGGGCGGGCCGCGGCTGAGGGACGCCTGCCCTCAGGGCCGGGGCCGAATCGTGTGCCAGCGCGGCGGACCCGTCGACCGGTCATCGGCCGCGCTGGCCGCCCTCTGGCGATCCGTGACACCACGGTCGCTCGCTTGCGGCGGTGCTATAATCGCCTCGGGCGGTCGCCCGGAAGCGGAGGGGATGTCCGGATGGGAGTCCTTTCGCGTATGTCGACGATCTTCAAGTCGAAGATGAATGCGGCGCTAGACAAGGTGGAGGACCCGCGGCAGACCCTGGAGTACAGCTACCAGCGGCAGTTGCAGATGCTGCAGGACGTGAAGCGCGGGCTGGCCGACGTGGTCGCCAGCAAGAAGCGCGTCGAGTTGCAGGCGGAGAAGGTGAAGCAGCAGGCCGACACGCTGGAGGCTGAGGCCAAGGAGGCCTTGGGCGCGGGGCGTGAGGATCTGGCGCGTTCGGCCCTGGAGCGTAAGGCCATGCTGGTGGCGCAGATCGACGGCCTGCAGAAGCAGATCGCGGACCTTCAGGCGGAACAGAACAAGCTGACGCTGGCCGAGCAGCGTTTGTCGACTAAGGTGGACAGCTTCCGCACGCAGAAGGAGGTCATCAAGGCCCAGTACACCGCCGCACAGGCCACCGTGCGCGTGGGCGAGGCGGCCACCGGCCTGTCGGAGGAGATGGCCGACGTGGGCCTCTCTGTGCAGCGGGCGCAAGACAAGACCGATGCCATGCGCGCCCGTGCCTCCGCCATCGATGAGTTGGTAGACAACGGGGTGCTGGACGGCAGGAGCGGCGGGGCCGATCCCGTCACCGACGAACTGGGCAAGCTGCGCTCTGGTTCGCAGGTGGAAAGCGATCTGGCTCGGCTCAAGGCGGAGGTGGCCGGCGGCGCGGACCGCTGAGGCGGCTCCGCCCCGGCGCCGGGGAGGGTTGTCCGTGATCGTGCGCATTCTGGGCGAGGGCCAGTACGACCTTGAAGGCGGTGCGCTGGAGGCGCTCAAGAAGGCCGATACCGCTCTGGTGGACGTCGTGGCGGGCACGGACGAGTCCGCCTTCGCCCAAGCGTTTCACGCCGTCCTACAGCTCGTGCGAACCCGCGGGACGCCCGTGGCGGTGGATCGCCTCGTGGAGTCCGACCTCGTGCTCCCCGCCGACGGCACGACGCTCGCCGAGGCGCGTAGGATGTTTACCGAACACCCGGTGTGAGGCCGCTAGCCTCACACTGGGCAGTCCCAGAGCGCGTACCAACGGGTCAGGTCCTTCTCCATCGGCAGTAGCCGGTCGAGGGAGGCGCTCAACCTGAATTCGGTCGCGTTGTCACGCTCGTGCCCCGGGCGCGGGGCGAACGGATGGAATCGCCCGCGTTTGTAGTTGTAAATGAGGTAGACGGGGCCTTCGGCCGGCGGCCCCGGTGGAGCATCCGTCCGGTGGTGGCGAAACGTGGCGGCGAGCAGTTGCTCCCCGAATCCCTTTTCTTGCAGTGTCGTCCCCACGAGGTGCGCCAGCGCGACGCCCTCCGTGGGGTCGGCACCGCGGAAGAGCGCCCACGTGAAGCCGAGACCGTCACGCGTGACCTCGGGCTGCGTGTGGAAGTCGGGGCTGCGGCAGGCCAGTCGCACGAGGTCCCATAGTTCCTCCTCGGCCCGGGCGTAAGCGCTGCCCTCCACCGGACGCAGGCATACGCCGGCCGCGCCGTCCGGTGCCAAGCCCGCCGCGTCCTGCAGGCTCGGAGCAGCCGTGGAGAGCGCGAAGAGCCGGTCCATATCCGGTTTTGCCAGCCGTGTTCGGCCGAAGAGCGCGTCGAAGAACCCCACCTCGGCCCCCCCCTCTCGCGTGGCGACCGCGCCGGAGGCGGCCCGCCCGTCGGTCGTCCGCCCGCAGGCGGCCAGGGGGGGAAACCCCCAGCGGCCTCCTAATGGCGGCTGAGTTCGGCCTCGATGCGCCGCAGCCGGTCGAGCCTGTGCTCTAGGGTGGGATGCGTCATCAGCAGTTCCATCGGACCCCCGTGTCGGGGGGCGGCCGGCAGGACGAAGAGCGCGTTGGCGTGCTGCACCCGCCGCAGGTCCTCGCTGGGGATGCGCTTCATGGTGTCGCTGATGCGGATGAGCGCCGAGGCCAGCACCGCCGGCTGTCCTGTCAGCAGGGCGGAGCCCCGGTCCGCGGCGTACTCCCGGTAGCGCGAGAGGGCGGCGATCAGGAGAAAGGATGCGGCGTAGACCAACCACGAGACCAGGATCAGCATCCCCAACGACTCGCCGCGGGACCGCCGCCCGCCGCCACCCTGGCCGCCAACCCCCCCGCCCCACCCGCCGAAGAGACCCAGCCAGTAAAGGTTTTGGACCATCCAGCCCGCAATGGTAGCGAAGAACGAGGCGAAGGCCATCACGGCCATGTCACGGTGGCGCACGTGGGTCAGCTCGTGGCCCAGGACGGCCTCCACCTCTGCGGGGGGAAGCTGTTGCAGCAGACCGGTCGTCACAGCCACGACGGCGTGCCCCGGGTCACGCCCCGTGGCGAATGCGTTGGGCATCGGGGTCTCCATCCGCGCCAGGCGAGGCGGCGGCAGACCCGCCATCGCGGCCAGCCGTTCCAGCATCTCCCGGACCTCCGGCCATTCCCCCGGCCGGCAAAGCCTGGCCCCGGTGGAGAGGAGGACCAGCCGGTCGGACCAATGGAACTGGGCGAGCGCTATGCCGCCCACCACGGCGCCGACGAGGGGCAGGGACACCCCCGAGCGCACGAGGATGGCCGTGAACACGGCGTAGAGGGCTCCCAGGAGCAGCATGGTGAACACCATGCGGGCCTGCAACTGCCCGTCAGCCGGAAGGCGGTGCTGCACGCTCCCGTTCACCCCGGGGCGGAGTCTACGCGGCTCTCCCGGTTGTCCATGCGCGGGGGAAGCAGCGGCGCGCTGGCAGAGCCTGCGCGGCGGGCCCGGTTCCGCTAGGATGGCGCTACGCGCGGCGCGCGCCGGCGGTCCCGGCGGGCGCGATCGGCACCGGGCCAGGATTCCGGGCGGGGGGGCGGAGCGCTCTGACGGAGCGGGGTGCGGCGCGGCAGGGGGCGCGGCGGGCGGTAGGGGCCTTGCTGGCGTTGTCGCTCTTAGCAGGCGGCTGCGCCGCTCCGGCGGTGGTCCACGGGAGCGGATCGCTCGGCGGGCACGCCGGCGGCACGATCACCGTCGCCGTCGCCGGCGATTTTCCGACGCTGGATCCAGCCCGCGCGGCGGACACCCAGTCGGTCTCCGCGACGCAGCTCATGTATCAGTCGCTGTTCAGCTACAACACTGGCGGGGTGCTGGTCGGGCGACTGGCCAGCTCCTGGCGCTGGTCCTCTGACGGCCTCACCCTGACGGTCCGTCTCAACCACGCCGCGCGGTTTGCCGACGGGCGGCCTGTGACCTCCGCAGACGTGGCGTTCTCCCTAGACCGGATGCTGCAAGCGGGCAGCGGTGCGCCCGAGGCGGCCTCGTTCTCGGTGCTGCGCGGCTTTGCCGCGCTGCGCGCCGGCCGGCCCTGGCTCAGCACCGGTATCGTCCAGCGAGGGGCGTCCGAGATCGTCTTTCACCTGCGCCGCCCGGCGCCGTATCTGCCGGAGTTGCTGGCTCTGCCCAGCGCGGCCGTGGTGGAGCGCGGGGTGGTGATGGCGGCGGGCGCGGCGGCCGCGCAACCGAGCTGGTGGCTGCAGCACTCCGCCGGGAGTGGCCCGTACGTGCTCGGGCATCTGGTGCCGGGGCAGGCGCTCTGGCTGTATCGCAACCGGCGCTATTGGCGGCGGGGGGCGCGCGTCGCGGGCGCGCAGGTCGGCCCGTTCGCGCGCGTCGAGTTCATGGTGGTCAGTTCGCCCGCCAGCCAGTTGAGCCTGTTCCGCAGCGGCAGCCTCGACGTCATCGACCCGCTGTCGCCCGGGGAGGCGGCCCAGCTCGGCACCCCGGCGCA
The DNA here is from genome assembly GCA_021797775.1 of Bacillota bacterium. GTDB lineage: Bacteria > Bacillota > Sulfobacillia > RBS10-35 > JAJYVN01 > JAJZZC01. The sequence goes on along the minus strand of JAJZZC010000095.1, from coordinate 2,432 downwards.
GGGGGCGCGCGTGCTGGAGGGCAGCGTGCTGGGCGTCAGCTATCTCGGCTTCAACACCGCCAAGACGCCGTTCGATAACCGCCTGGTCAGACTGGCCGCTGCGTACGCGCTGAACAAGCGCGCCATCCTCGCGGCCGCTGGCGGGCAGGGCGAGATGGCGGCCGGGCTACTGCCGCCTGGCGTTGCGGGGTATGACGGGTACCTCCGGCCGTATCCCTACGACCCCGCGACGGCTACACGCCTACTCGCCCAGGCTCACCTCCGCACCCCCGTGCCGGTGACCCTGCTGACCATCGCCGCCAGCGGCACCGTGCAGCAGGCCGGTTCGGACGCCGTGGCCGCGACCGTGGCCCAGGAGCTCGACGCCGCCGGCTTCCAGGTCACCATCCAGTCGGTCCCCTGGACCGCGTACTACCAGGACCTGTCTTCCGGTAGCGCGAACCTGTTCCAGGGGGAGTGGATGGCCGACTATCCCGACGCCCAGGACTTCTTCTTCAACCTGCTGAATTCTGCGTCCATCGGCGCCGGGAACGCGACCTTCTTCTCCAATTCGGCCTTTGACCGCCTCGACGCATCTGCGGCCGCGACGGTCGACCCCGCGCTCCGGGCGCAGCGGTTTGCGCGCCTGGACGCCCTTGCCTACGCGCGCCTGCCGCTGCTGCCTGAGTTCTATGACGTGAGCGCCGTGCTGGTGCAGCCCTGGGTTCATCCGGCGACGCTGGGGGTCTTCCTCGCCCCGCCGTTGATGCCGCAATTGGAGCGGGTGTGGTTGAGTCCGCCCCGAACCGGGGCGGCGGGCGGTTAGGCGGCCGGAGCCGGCGGCCACCGGTGCCTGCCGGCTCCGGCCAGAGGCCGGCACCGACTGTGGCACAACCGTCCTCGACCTACGATCGGGTTTGGGGTGGCGATCCACGACCTGTGCGAGGCGGCTGGTGACCAGCGACCCTGGGATGGCGTGCTGGGGTTTCATCCCTTCTGGCAGTACTGGCGGAGCGCGCCGGCGGACAGCCGACCTGGGAGGTGCGGGGGCGTGGAACGAATCATCTGGCGCTGGATGTGGCGCTTCTTCGCGGTGGCCGCCGCCCTGACGGTGGTCCTCTCGGTGGCGGCCGGCATCGTTCTCGCCCACATGCGTATCAAGCCGGCTCCGTGGTTCGGCATGGTGGTGATGCTCGTCGCGGCGCTGATGGCGGCCGGGGGGCTCCTGCCCGCCATGCAGCACGATGTGCGTAAGCGCTTCCCGCGCCCCGAGGCGAACGCCGCCGCATCGGAGCCGCCCCCGCCCGACGGTACCGAGAGCTGATGCCGAGCGCCTGGGGAGAGGCCGGCTCAGTCGTCTCCTTGAGCAGAGGGCGCGATGGCCCATCGGGTTCTGCCGCCTGCCGCTCTGCCGCACCGCAGGTTGCCCGATCGCCCCCCGGGGCGCCGCGGCCGGCGCCATCCCCCCTGTCCGTGCTGCCCCGTGCCTCCGTGCCTGACGACCGATCGCACGAGGTGGAACAGTGCGCAACCGGCGGTTCCTGGTCGTGCTCCTGATCTCCGTAGTGGCGGTCGTGGTCCTCAACACCGTGGCCGGGACCGCCAACAGCCCGTTAGAGCAGGCTCTGCACATCCGCCACGTGCCGGTGTGGCTGCCGTTGGTCCTCGCCGCGGTGGTCGGCGTCGTCCTTGGCCCGTTGCTGAACCGCAGGACAGGGTCGGCGCCGGAGGCGGGGGGAGAAGGGAGATCCGCCGGTCGGCGCGCCCGGGGCCCGGAGCCCCTGGCGACGCGTGGTCGCCACGCCGTGCCTCGCGCCGTGCGCCGCCAGCGCGAGCGGGACGCGCGCCGCCGTGCGCCGGAGGAAGGGGAACGGCCAGACGGCGCAGCGGATGCTCCCGACCACCCCCGGCAACCTTCCCTGTCTCGTGATCGGGCCCCGCGCGGCAAGCGGCGGCGTGGGATCTCCCTCTCCAGCACGTCGCCGGCCCCGGTCCCCGATGCGCCGGCGACCGGGGGGGGGGCGCAACCGGAGGCCGGCGCGGGAACCCCCGCAGAGGGCGCCGGACCCGGGACGGGGCCGCGAGCCTGACCAAACGTGCGGCGCAAGCCCCCGGCTTTAGCCGTGGGGAGGAGGTTGAAGTAGGTCAAGGTGTGGGCCGCACGCCAAGGTGCGGTTCTGGCCCGCTACCGCCAGGGGCGTGGGATAGGGATGCACCGCGTCGCCCGCTGGCGGTCGGGGCCTTCCCTCTCGGGCGTGCATGGGCCCCGGTCGGCAGGCATGCCTCCGGCCTTACGGGCATAGGCATGGGCCGGTGCGCCTTCGGGGGGGGAGAGGTCGTGGCCTCGATGCGGGACGCCGCCCGCGCGTTGTTCGCCGCCGAGCAGCCGCTATTGCAGCAGTACAGGGAGTTGCGCTCCGCAGCCGTGACGCGGGCCGAGCAGGCGCTCGCGG
>JAJZZC010000383.1 GCA_021797775.1 Bacillota bacterium | reverse complement strand
ACCGCTCGAAGCCCGTCCCCGTGTGCCGCGACACGCCCCAGCGCCACCGCCCGCCGCCTTCCGGCTCCAGCAGCACCTCGGTCGCCGCAGGCCCCTCGGTAAACCACGAGCCGTCGGGCAACTCCTGCCACGCGGGCCGCCAGGCCTCCGCCGCTATCACCGCCACGGTGCCCACCCCTTATGGCGAGGGGAGGGGCGGCGCAGGACGGCCCCGACAAAATCACTTGGCCTCTGCCGCGCGCAGTTCCACACGGAGCCGGCGGACCCAGACGGCCCGCGCCGCGGGCTCCATCGCGGCCACCGCGACGGGCGTCACGCCCCGGGTCCGCGCCGCCTCCGCCTCGGCGCAAGAGAGGCCGAAGCCCGACCATGCCTGGTACTCCTCATCCGTGAAACCAGCGGCGCCGAAGGTGCTCATGCGGGCCTGGTGCCGCGCCGTATCCACCGCCCGCTGCGCGGACGCCATCGCGGATTGCCGGGATGCTTCCCTCCCGCCGAGCGTCCGCCACCGCTGGCCGGCGCCCTTGGGCGGTTGGGCCTGCCACCGCCACCAGTCGCCCCGCTCCATTGGGGCCTCGACCACGCACCGCCAACCCTGCAGCGTGGTGTGCAAGCAGTCCCCGTCCCTGGCCCATCCCATCGCGCGACCCCCTCCACGGATTGCGTTCCGCCTCCCGGCGCCATCAGTCCAGCACCACGTCGCAGTAACCACGCCACTGCGCAGGCACCGGGGCCGCGGTACTGTGATGCGCAAGGGCCGTCGGCGGCCTCCAACACGGCCCTCCCCCTATGATGGAGAAGCGGGCGGGATGTCCCCACCCGCCCCGGGGCTCCCGCGCCGCCCGGCCCCGGCAGCGCACCGGGCGCGGCGGGCCGCCCGGTCAGCGCATCGCACCCAACACGCGGGCCATGTAGGCCCACAGGGGAAGGTAGCCCCCGAGCCGCGACACGCCGAACTCCGGCCGTGCGTGGTCCAACGCGGACGACCGGACAAGTCGCACCTCTCTGGGGTTGGCTGCGGCCAGCACCGCCGCCTCGCCCGCCGGGTAGGCGAAGTCGCTCACGGGGGCCGCCATCAGTACCGGCGCGTGCAGTCCCCCAAGCCCGCCCACCGGGGACAGCGCGCGGAGTTCGTGGCGCACCCCCCGCGGCAGCGGCACACAACGCCGCAAACCTCCCCACGGCTTCAGCCGTGGGCTTGCACCGCGCTCTCGGTCAACCGGCCTGCCTGGCCATCAGATCGGCCAACCGGCGGCCTCCCGCCTCGGTCATCTCCCAGTGGAGATGCTGCCGACCGCGGAAGTCAGCCGCGCAGAGCACCAGCCGCCCCTGGCGCGTGTCCTCCTCGCTGCGCGGCGTGCCGCCCCATAGGACAGCCTGGCCCGCGCCGCCAGCACCCCGAGGGTCTGCCGCCGAGAACCCGTGGCCGCCGTGCGGAGGAGGAGCACTACGGAGTCGGAACGAGCCTTGGCCAAAGGGCCTCCCCTAGGGCGGGGGCGGGCCTGGGGGCGACGTAGCGGGCGGCGGCCCCCCCGGAGGAGCGGGGGCGACTGCAGGAGGCGGCGCGGGCCGAGGCCCGGGGGTCGCAGAGGCCATAGAGGGGTGGGCGGGAGAAGCCTCCCACCCACCGGCGGGCACCTGCCCATACACCCACGCCCAGTGCCCTTGCCCCAGCCTGAGCCGGAGCCCCACCGTGCCGCGCCTTGCCGAGCCGCGCCACGCCAAGCCCTGCCTAGCCGAGCCATGCCGCGCCACGTGCAGGAACCGCCCGCCGCCCCACCCAACGCCAGCGGGCCCGCGCGGCCCGCGCCGCGCCCCACGCAACCGCCATCAATCCTCAACGGCGGAAACAATCTGGAAGCGACCAAAGTCCGGCCTGAAGTCCCCCAGACCAATGAACCGGCCGGCGCCCTCCAACACCTCCCGGAGCAGCGGAGGCCCCACGTAACGCGCATCGAGGCTGACCACCCGAAAAGTGAGGCGCCACCCCTTCATCATGCCCGGTCGGGTGCGGGCGACCGCCTGCCGCTGCACGACGGCGCGCCGCCGATCTAAGAACTGCGGCGCATCGACCGGCTGCCCCGCGATCAACAGCAGGGCGTACTCCGGCTCTACAAGCAAGGAGGAACGAAAGAGGTCGGTGGCCTGGCGGCGCCGCCCACTGCTGCGGGGATCGTCGAAGTATCGGCCAGCCTCCACCAAGCAGCGCTTCACGTTCGTCGCCGGAATCCCGAGAAACCCTGCGCCCGTGCGGTACAGGTACTCTTCGGGGTCCTCGCTGCGGCGCTGCGCCGATCCCTTGGGCGCGCTCGCCCGGTGCTCGATGGCCGCCACATCGTACCGATGCATCAAGAGCGGGGCCGTGCCTTCGACCAGGACGGACAGGACGCAAACGCCGCCTACCGCCGGGCGTACCTCATTCTCCCCCGCTGCGGCGCGCCCGTTCAACGAGGAATCCGCCACCAGGCCCACGGGAGCCGGGCCGCTACGAGTCTGACGATCCGCCATCGTAACTCCCCCTATAGCGCGGGGAGCGGCTGGGGCTCCGGGGCCCTATGTCAACAACCACGACACCGCCCGGGTCTCGTTCGTCACCTCGGTACTGATCTCAAAGAGGCTCGTTTCGTCCAACACCGGCGTCTGGGCCGCGTCCATCGTGCTCAACGCGGCCTGGTAGACCAGCGCATCGCCCGCCGGCACATTGGTCGGGGTCAGGGGCGGGGTGTTGGTCCACGAGGCCCCGCCATCGGTGCTCACCCGGTACCCCAGCGCCGTGCCCGATGGCAACGCCGCCATCGTGTCGACCATCCTCACCTCGGACACGTCGTGCCCCACGGGCAGCACCACCGACTGCAGCGCGGCCGAGGCCGCGAACACGGACCACGCCTGCCCGGTGAGGCTGCGCGCGGCATCCGCCGCGAGGACGCCGGCCGGCGCGTCCATGTACCGCACCCCCGTCGGGCTGAGCAACGCCAACCCCCCAGGCACCCCGGCCCATCCGGTGGCCGCGGCGACCAGCGAGGAGGGCGTGTCGGTGCTGCTCCACCCCGACAAGGGGACCAACGCGGCACCGTTCCATCCGTAGGCAGCGG
>JAJZZC010000382.1 GCA_021797775.1 Bacillota bacterium | reverse complement strand
CTACATGCCAAGTGGAATGGGTGCGGCTCCTTTCGAGTAGCACGGGAGCCGCGCGTGGGCCGCTGAGGCAGATGCGATGCCTGCCAGGCGGGCAGGGGCAGAGGGCGGGCGTGGGGAGGTGGTCAGTCCGAGCGGGGGATGAGCTCGCCGAGGTAGCGGCAGGCGTGGACGCGGTGGTGCTCTTGGTCCAAGTGGAAGCGCCAGTAGCGATCGAAGTCGCCGTTGCTGCGTAGTGCGCGCAGTTGGAGGACGGCCTCCGCGCTGTCGAGTCCCCAGCGGGCGCCGGTGATGTCCATCCGATCCTTCACGAGGTGGCGGCAGGTCCCCTCGATGACCCCGGTGGCGATCGGCCAGCCGCGCTGCAGGGCCGTGGGATAGTCGAGGTAGGCGCGCTTGCGGTGCAGGTAGTCAGCGCAGGTGTCCGCGGGCTTGCGTTTCTGCGGATCGAGGCGGGCGGCGGTGGCCTTGCGGCGCACGGCGGCCCCCACGAGGGCACTCTTGCCTCGCAGGACCTCCAGGGCCTTGTCCCGGACCCAGGCCTCGGCGGCGCGGTCTCCTTCTTGGAAGAAGCACCAGGCGGCCTTCCAGAGATACTCCAGAATATGGATGAAGTCGACGAGGACGACGAGTTCCACGTTGTGGGCGCGGGCTTGTGTTCGGATGTGCCTGAGTTGGTCGTTGTTGCCGTCGACCAGGGCCAGCCAGGTGCGGCGGTGCTGCGGGTCACGCCGTTGCGCCTCGGCGAAGCCCTGGCCGATGACCGTGCCCATGTCGGCGACGACGCTGGCGGTGACCCACTTGCCGCTGGCGTGGGGCGCCGGGTGCCCGCGTTTCTCCTCGCTGGAGGCGAGGATGTCTTCTGGGGTGCGGGGCACGGGCGCGACGTCGAAGACGGCGGCCACCTCGGCCATGCGCTTGCGGTTGGCCTTCTCGCCCTTGGAGAGGCGGGTGGCGAGCTTTTGCGTGGCGCGGGCCGCCGCCGCGGCTGTCCCGGGCCGCAGGGCTGCAGGGAGCATGACGATGCCCTTGCCGTCAAAGGAGAGGGCGAGGAGGGTCTCGGCCGGCACCGCGGGGCGCTCGGGCTGGGCATAGAAGGCGTCGAAGTCGGCGGCGGCGCTGCGCACCAGGTCCTCCAACTGGCGTTTGCCCAGTTCGACCTGGGGCGCCGCTGTGAAGGCGCGCACGGCCTGAACGGCCTCACCGAAGGAGCCCCTGCTGGCCTCGACGGCGGCGACGCGGCGCAGGCCGTGGGAGAACTGCTCCTCGGGGAGGTTCTGCTGGGCGTCAGCGGGGAAGAGGTTGCCGCACCCGCGCTGGCGGTAGGCGTAGCGGGAGACGCGCACATCGCCGAAGAGCGTGGCCAGGTTGCGGGTCTCCCCGCGCACGGCGGTACCGCGACGCACCCCCTCGGCGTCGCTGACCTCGGGCAGCCGCTGCTCGCGTTGGGCCAGCAGGTCCTGATGGCCCTGTGCCAGCAAGCGGCCGACCTCACGGATGCTGGTGCGGATGAGTTCCTCCACGTCGGCATGCATCATCCCGGCCGTCTCGGGGCCGGCCAGGCGCTGCTGCAGGGCCTGCAGGGCCTCGGTGGAGGCCGCCCAGGGCGTCTCTTCGGTCAACGCGACCGCCCCCCGGTGGACGGCAGTGCGGGCAGGCGCCCGTCGGTCAGCAGGGTGCGGAAGCGGCGGTCCAGGGGCAGCAGCCAGATGTCACGGATCGGCTGCCCGCCCCGCCCCTGGCGGTCGTTGCGTCCGCGGCCCCGGGTCTGGCCGACGTGGACCCAGTTCGCGGCCGCGTAGGACGTGCCGCGGAAGCGCTCGCGCTCGACGAAGGTCTCCAGCAGGACGGGGCGGTAGCCGGCGCGCTCCAGCCAGTCCGCGGGCAGCCGACGGGCCGCCAGCCCGAGCAGGGCGGAGGCCAGCCCGCGGACGGCCACCCAGGGCAGCACCATGAACCTGCGGTTCTGGACGACCTCGTGCAGGTGGGCCTGGCGCTCCGCGTCGGTCCAGCCGATGTAGCGCTCGCGGGCGGCCAGCCGCCAGGCCGCGGCGCCAAAGCCCAGCGCCGCGAGCACGCGGTCGCCGTCGTAAGCCAGGTAGCGGCACTGCGCCCCGGCGGACTGGGTGCGTCCGAGGTAGTGGTAGCGATCGACGAGTTCGTTCCACAGACCCGACTCCGCGCGGCTGGTGACGGGCACCAGGCGCAGGTCCTGGAGGTCCCCCCGGCTCCCGGTGATCGGGGCCGGGGGCTCCCCGGCCGCCGTGCGCCGTGGGGGCCGGGGCCGGACCGGCGCGCGGGTGGGCAGGGGCAGCCAGATCACGCCGTGCGCCTCCATGCGTTGCAGGGCGACGTGGCAACTGACCACCTTGGGTTGGCCGTCGGGCTTGACCCAATGCAGCGCCGCGCAGACAGCGCGCGCGATCTCGGCCCGCGTCTCATAACGGGGGTTGTCCGAGAGGCCGCGGATGGTCTCGACCTCGGCCTCCGTGAAGGTGCGGCCGCAGTAGCGGAACGGGGACGGGCCCTTGGGTGCCTCTTGCACTCGCATGTTCCTGAGCATGGCCGTCGCCCCGGAGACTGTCCAGGGCCGTCAACGCCAGGAATCAGGCGCCGGCAAGCGGCATTCTCGGGATACGGGGCGGCTTCTCGTCGGCTCTCACGCCTACCACCTCGGACGCCCTCGTGCGTCTGCGCGGCCCCTCAGCTCGTCTCTAACCCTCTGCGCCAAAGCGCCGACGGACCGGCCCGTGCTCATGCCGCCATCGCCCGGTCCCCCTTCTCCCGCCCCTCCAAAGGAGCCGCACCCAAGTGGAATCCGTGGGAACTGCAGGTTCAGCGCTTGAGGGTCGGACGCACGCCGGCGCGCGTGATCTGCATGTATCATCCCGGGGGCTCAAACTGGGATGCCAAAGCATTTGCTGCGGCACCTGGAACGCCCTATCGGTTGGCAGCGGCCGGATTGGTAGCCGCGTCGAGTGCCAGGCCGGGGCGGTGAACTCGCAGTAGTCTGCCCAAATCGCGGACTTCCAGGTTGGGTGCGTCCGCCTCAGAGTCATGGGGGATGCGCCGGCTTTATGGTCGATGAACCCCACCACC
>JAJZZC010000381.1 GCA_021797775.1 Bacillota bacterium | reverse complement strand
GGGGGGACGGCGGCGTCGGGCAGCGCGCCGAGCGGGACATCGCCCGTGGGAGGGGGGACGGCGGCGTCGGGCAGCGCGCCGAGCGGGACGTCGCCCGTGGGAGGGGGGACGGCGGCGTCGGGCAGCGCGCCGAGCGGGACATCGCCCGTGGGAGGGGGGACGGCGGCGTCGGGCAGCGCGCCGAGCGGGACGTCGCTGGCGAGCGGGGGGACGGCGGCGTCGGGCGGCGCGCCGAGCGGGACATCGCCGACGAGCGGGGGGCGGGGGCCGGGCTAGGAGGAAGCTGCCAGATTCGGCTGCCTGGGGCCCCAAGGGACCTGTAAGCCCGTGGCCTCCCAAGCGGGCGTTCGCCTCGCGGTGTTCCGGGTATCGGCGCGGAGTCCTGGGAAGCGTGGAGGCCATGGGCCCTCGCAGGAGGACAGACGGGGCAGATGACGGCGTTGGGGCACCCGGAGCGGGAGGGGCCGGCCGGCGCGGGTCCGCGTCGCAGAGGGACGCGCGTGGCGGTTGCGGCCTGCGCACTCGGTCGCGGCGACCACTGGAGCGTGGGAGTGGCGTGGTGATGGCGGCACCGGCGCGGGGCGGATGCCACAGGAGACAGGGGGGAACAGGCCGCCATCCCAGTCTCGATGTCGGTAAACAGATCACGGGCGATGCGGGGCCGGCCCTGAGGGCAGGGAGTGTGTGCGTCCAGCGCACTGCCCGCGCAGTCAGTCGTTCTGAAGGGGGGGCGTCGTGTGGACAGACGGAGATGCGTCCACCCACCGGCGGGCCTGTCCGGCCACCGTAGGCGGAGGCGGGTGGCGGAGATTCATGTCTTGAGGGACGGTGCGTGGTAGGCCGCATGACGGACGCCGGCGGGTGGGGACAGGGCGGGACGGTGCCGGATGCGGGCACCCTGGAGGGCACCGTCGTCCAGGCGCTCAGTGGGTGGTTCGTCGTGGAGACCGCTGGCGGGAGGCTGCTCTGTCGGCCTCGTGGCCGGTTCAGGGCGCGGGACGGGGACTGGCGCGATCTGCGGGACGCGGAGCGGGCGGAAGCGGCGATGGATGCCGCAGAAGAGGGGGGGGCCCTCGCCGAGGGCCCAGAGGGCGCCACGCCGGCCGCAGCGGGGGAAGATTCCCTGGCAGTGGGCGAGGTGCCGCCGCCATCGGATCGCCCACGGCGGTCACAGGCCGTTAGCGGCCCCAGTGGGCGTCAGCGTGCGGGTCGGTCCGCACTCACCGACGGTCCCGCAACACGCGGGCGCCCGAGCGTGGAGGCGGGCGCGGAAAAGGAGGTCGAGGGTGTGCTCGCAGGGGACCGCGTGCTCTGCCGGGATGTGGGTGACGGCGAGGGTGCCATCGAGGCGGTGGCGTCCCGGCGCAGCGCGCTGGCACGGCCGCCCGTAGCCAACGTCGACCTGGTGGCCGTGGTGGTCGCTTGGCGCGAACCGCTATTTTCGGCGGCCTTCGTCGACCGGCTCCTGCTGGAGGCGGGGGTGCAAGGGTGCGCGGCCGTCCTCTGTGTCAACAAGGCCGACCGGCTCGAACCAGCGGACCGGGACCTGGTGGCCGACGCCGTTGCCCCGTATGCCCGGGCCGGGTATCCCGTTTGCCTGGTGTCCGCGGTCACGGGTGAAGGGGTGCCCGCCCTCCGGGCTGAGCTGACCGGGCACCTGACCGTGGCGGCCGGTCCGAGCGGCGCCGGGAAGTCCCGCCTCCTCGGCGCCCTGGTTCCCGAGCGCCCGCCGCGGTCGGGGGAGGTTTCCCGCCGTGCGGGGCGGGGCCGCCATACCACCCGGCACGTGGAGCTGCTCGCGCTTCCCGGCGGCGGCTGGGTGGCGGACACCCCCGGTTTCAGCCGTTTAGAGGTGGACGAGATGGAACCGGAGGAACTGGCCGGGTACTACCCCGAATTCGCGGCATGCGGGGAGCGCTGCCGCTTCCGCGGCTGCCTGCACGACCGGGAGCCCGACTGCGGCGTGCGTGCCGCCGTGGCCGCGGGGGTCATCGATGCCGGTCGCCACGAGCGATACCTTGGGTTGCTCGGCGAACTGCGGCAGGTGAGGGCGCGCCGCTACTGAACGTCGCGCATGGGATCGCGACCGCCGGCGGGTGGCCGGCTTCTGGGGGTACGCTGTGCAAACGCCCGGCCGGTGTGGTGGGTGACCATCGGCGGCCCCGTGTCCGCCTGTTGCCTGTGTCCCCTGCGGGGCAAATCTCAGGCCGAAAGGAGCAAAAATCCTGGTCGGGCGGCGATGTGGACAAACCGGGAAATCGACCGGCCCACGTCGGATGGACCAGGTTCCCTCATGTCCGCGGGCGATTCCTTGTCCGGTGCCGGTCCGCTGCACCCCGTGCGCCTCGCCCCATCCCTGCTCTCCGCGGATTTCCGTGACATCGCCGCAGCCTGTCGGCTGGCCGAAGAGGCCGGGTGCGACATGCTGCATCTTGACGTGATGGACGGACGCTTTGTGCCCAACATCACCTTCGGCCCCCTCGTCGTGGAGGCTGTACGCCGGTGCACCGGGCTCTATTTGGACGTCCACCTGATGGTGGAGGAGCCGGGACGGCTGCTCGCCGATTTCCGGCGGGCCGGGGCCGACGGCCTGACGGTCCACGCCGAGGCCTGCGTCCACCTGCAACGCACCCTGGCCGCCATCGCCGAGCTCGGTGCGCGGCCCGGGGTCGCCCTGAACCCGGCCACGCCGGAGACCGCGGTCTCATATATCTGGGATAGCTGCGGGCTCGTGCTGGTCATGACCGTCAACCCGGGCTTCGGCGGCCAGACCTACCTGCCCGCTGTGGAGGTCAAGGTGCGCCGCTTGCGGGCCGCGGCGGCGGCCGCGAGTTGGGAGGGGCGCATCGAGGTCGACGGCGGCATCTCGCCCGCCACCGCCGCCGCCATCACCGCCGCGGGCGCCGATACGCTGGTGGCCGGTTCCGCCTTCTATGGCAAGCCCGATCCCGTGGCGGCCGCTCGCGCTATCCGCGAAGCCGCCGAGGCCTGGCGGTGCCCTGGGGCGCCCTGATCCCGACCTCGCGCACGCTTGCCCGGGACGCGGCGTCTCGCCCGAGAGAGGAGAGAGAGGCTGGCCGGGGTGGTGGCCTCGGACGCG
>JAJZZC010000380.1 GCA_021797775.1 Bacillota bacterium | reverse complement strand
AGTGACAGTGTGCCCCGGCCCCGGCGCCCCGTGCGTCCCGTCCCACGCAACCCACGGGGGGTGAAGACCATGAACCCACGCATCGGCAACACCCTGCGCCGCTACCGGCTGCGGCGGGGGCTCCTCAACTACCAGGCCGCCTATGCGTTCGATGTGTCGCCGGCCACGTGATCTCGCTACGAGACCGACCACCAGACGATGCCCGACGACCTGCTGGCGCGCGTCGCCGTCACGTGGCGCGCGTGGGGCCTGCTGCGCGGCCACCCGGCCGTGCGGGCGACGGTGGAGGCCCTGCTCGCGGAGGGCCTGCTGCGGCACGACGCGCGGCTGCCCTGGGACGCGGCCCGCGAGGAGACGTCGGCGGCCCTGGCGCCCGAGGGCTGGCGGATCGACGACGGCCCGCGCGACCCGGCCCCGGCCCAGGGTGCGGCGTGATCGCTCCGCCGCCGACGCGGGTCGGCCGGTGGGAGGTCCGTGTGAATGAGTCCCATGGCGCCTGGCTCTGGACGGTGCGCCCGGGCCCGGTAGGCGGCGAAGGCCCGACGATCAGCGGTGGCGGGGGCGAGACGCAGGGAGAGGCCCGCGACGAGGCGCTGCGGGTGGCGCGGCTGCTGGAGTTGGGGGAGCTGCGGCGGCGGGGGGCGACGAGATGCCGAGGTTGACGACGGAGTGGCTGATGGCCCATGGCGCGTGCCAGAACGGCATGGACGCCTGGCTCGCCAGCCCGTACCCGGAGACGGGCTGCTGCCTCGCGGATGCGGTCGACGTGGCCCAGGGCGAGCGCGCATGGCTGCGGTGGCTGTACCGGCGGATGGCCGAGGATCTGCCGGCGCCCGTCCTGTGCGGGCTGGCCGCCAGCCGGGCGCGGTCGGTGGAGCACCTATGGGGCGAGGACCGGAGGGATGCGTGCGGGCGGGCCGTGGCGCTGGCCGAGGAGGCCGCGTCCGGGCGCCGGATCGGCCGCCGGGATTACGCCGAGGCGCTCCTCGGCATGGCCGGCGTCGGGACGGTGATGGACCTGCGCGACCAGGCCGCGTACGTGGCGCGTCTCGCCCTGTGGAGTACGGACTCGGGGGCGGACTACCTGGCAGCGGATGCGGCGACCGTAGCCGCCCAGGCGCGCCGGGACGAGGCCCAGGGCTGGCGTGAGGCCCTCGCCGAGTTGGACGCGGCCCTGTCGCGGGCCGAGGTGCTGGCGTGACGCCCGCCGTCTGGCAGGGCTGGGTCTGGCGGGACGGAGCGGGTCTCTACCGCTGGACGGTTCGTGGTCCCGGCCGCCAGCGGACGGCGACGCGGGGCTGCACGGAGGACGGCGCCCGCGAGGGCCTGCGGCAGGCGCTGGATCGGGCCACGGACGGCCGGGGAGGTGGCGGAGTGGACGTGCTCGCCCTGGAGGCCGTGGCGCGCGAGGCCCTGTCGATCGGCGAGGAACTTCTGCCGGCGTGCGCGGGGGCCCAGCAGACACCTGAGTGGTGCCTGCTGGCGCGAGCCGTCCGCCGACTTGGCGATCAGGCCCGCGAGGCCCTGGGCCAGGAGGCGGAGCGGTGGTTCGCGGACCAGGCGGACGCGGCGAGGGGTCCGGCAGCGGGGGTGCGGTGATGAGGCGCGACGCCACCCGCTGGGGCGCAGAGCACTGGAGGCAGCGGCCCCACTACCCGTCGCTCCCCCGCTGGAGCGGCAACGGCCGGCCGTGGCGCCGGGGACGGTGCCGCACAGACCGGGCGTGGGCGCGGCGGATGGCGGCGGCAGAACGGCGGCGGTTGCGGGACGCGAGGGCCCGCGTGGAGGTGGCGTAGACGAAAAGGCCCGCCGGTCGGCCCGGCGGGCTGAGGTGGACAGACCCAGTGTACCCGAGGAGGTGGACGAGACGCGAACCCACGTGGACCTGCACCTGAGCGGCGGCGTGGACCTGGTGGCCGTCGGTCGCTGCGGCGGGACGCGGCTGTTCGTGACGATGGCCGAGGGCGGGGACACCATGGCCGTATATGGCGACCCCCGCCAGTTGCTGGCCCTGGCCGACGCCCTGCGCGGGGCGGTGGAGCGCGGCGCGACCCTGCCGCCACTGCCGCCGATGCCCCTGCGTGGCGAGCACGTCGAGGAGCGACCCGACGGCGCGACCGTCGTGCGGCCCGTCGCGTGGCCCGCGCTGGAGGTAGCCGCCCATGCGCACGCCGACGCCTGAGCCGATCCCGGTTCCGGCGCGGTGGGCGCTGGCGAACCCCGCCTGCCAGCGGTGGTACCGGCTGGGCTATCGCGCCGCGTGGCACGAGGGCGCGATCCCCGACCGCGAGCCCGTGACGACGGTGGACGCGTGGTCGCGCGCTTGGCGGGACGGGGCCGAGGCCGGCGCGCTGGCGCGGAGGAGGGTCGAGTCGGCGTGAGCGGCGAGATCGGGCCCGTGATCCAGCCCCTGTACAGCGAGCAGTGGGCCGGCGAGCCCGGGGGTGGGTGGCGGCCGTTCCGGCTGCGGGCGGAGGAGATTTGGACCGCCGGCCTGCTAACAGGCAGCGTGAACCGCTGGCTCGGCGCGCACCTGGGCGTCCGCGTCGTGTCTATCCAGTACCGCACCGCGATTGGCCCCGACGGCACAGCGGTGAGCAGTGCCCTCATCATCTACCGCGAGGAGGTCCCTGCCGATGGCGCTGGCGGCGAGTGACGCGCGGAGGTGGGCGCTCCTGTCGGTCCTGACGTTCGCGGACGGCGGAGAGCAGTCCTTCATGGTCCTATGCCGCGGCACGGTCGCGGAGTGCGACGCCGCGGCGGAGCGGATACCCGCCGTCACCTACAGCGGCAACCGTCCGGTGCGCGAGGCGTCCTTGGTGATCGTGCCCGAGGAGGCGTTGGCCGATGGCGCTGGCGGCGAGTGAGGTGCCAGACGAGGTGTCCGAATCGCTGGAATCCTACCTGGCCGGCGAGCGCCCGGGAGCCGATGGCGCCCCGGTAGCGGTGCCGCAGGACGCGGTTCCCCCTGTGGACCCCGCCGACCGCATCGCCCTGGCCCGCAGGCTGGCCCGCGTGGAGCGGCGGCGCGCCGAGCGGCGGGCGGCCGTGGCGGCCGAGATCGCGAGGCTGGAGCACTGGCAGGAGGAGGAGGACACGCGCGACGGCGACATAG